>NZ_JBEPPO010000005.1:0-325704 GCF_040547365.1 Pseudarthrobacter sp. PvP090 | reverse complement strand
ACCCCAGGTCCCCGGGACCGCCGTCAGCTTCTGACCCGTCACCGCCAACCCCGTGACCGTCGGCACCGGAGCCGCCGTCAACGCCGCCGGCGCCGCCACAGCCTTCGTCGCCAGACTCGTCCTCGCCGCCGTCACATACCCGGCCTTCGAACCCGTCACCGTCACGGTCATCGTCTTCCCCAGGTCAGTGGCCGTCAGAACATAAGTGCTGGCGGTGGCCCCCACGATCGTCACCCCCGAACGCTTCCACTGATACGCCAACGCCACCGGAGCCGGACCCCAGGTCCCCGGGACCGCCGTCAGCTTCTGACCCGTCACCGCCAACCCCGTGACCGTCGGCACCGGAGCCGCCGTCAACGCCGCCGGCGCCGGCGTGCCGAAGGACAGCGTGCCCAGATCTGTCGTCTTGCCGACGGCGACCGTGATCGCCTTGGCGTTCGACTCGGTGGCGACGTTTCCTGAATAGATTTGGGTTCCGTCCACGCTGGATCGCGCCACGACGAAGTAGCTGCCGGTGCTGAGGCCCCTGACGGAGAACCTGCCGCTGGAGTCGGTGCTCCCACTCCGTGTGATGAGCCGGCCATCGCGCGTGTATGCCTGCACTCGGGCGTTGGCCAGCGCTATGCCCGCCTTGTCCTTCAGGAGGCCGGTGATCGTGCCGCCCGTGACGAGTGTGGCGTTGATACTCGCGACCGTCTGGCCCGCCCCGACGGTCAGCGTCTGCGCTGCGCCCACGCCGGCGGATTCGCCCTTGTTGTTGTAGAACTGCGCTTCCGCGACAGAGGAGCCGCTGGCTCGGTTGAATGCAACTTTGTAGGATCCTGCAGCCAGGCCACCGACGTTGAACGTACCGTCAACATTCGAATAGCCGGTCTTGACGATAGCCCCTGCGGTATTGAGCACGTTGACCGGTGTGTAGACCGCGCCGCCGGTGATCTTGCCGCTGATCGCAGAGGCCGCGCTCAGCGCGGGGTTGATGCCGGTGAGGTTCTGTCCGGCCGTCACGGACAGGGTGCGGGCACCAGCGAACGAGGCCGCGCGGTCGTACCACTGGTCCAACGCGGCCGTGTTCCGGCCGACGATGAAGAATTTGTAGGATCCGGCCGACAGTCCGGTGACCTGGTAGGTGCCGTCTGCGTTGACATCGGCGCTTGCAACTTCCGTCGTGGAAGAGCCCGCCGCATAGACCAGCACCGTCGTCGCTGCCACCAAGCCCATCTCTTGGGTTACTTTCCTGAGCTCCACGCCGGCAGGAGCGGTGACTCTTCCGCTGATGGTCGCACCACGGACCAGGGTGGCATTGATGCCCGTCAAGTCCTGCGCCGCCGCCAGATTCACAGCTGTGGCCGTGCCGAAGGAGCTCGCGGCTTTGTACCACTGGTCAGCGGCGCCGGACGCGCCTCCCCTGAAGGCCAGCTTGTAGGATCCGGGACCCGTAGCTGTGGCTTTGTACGTGCCGTCCGCGTTCACCGGAATGTGCGTCCACCGCTCTGGGTCAGTAGCCGAGTAGAGCGCCACGTGGATGGAGCTGGCACTCATCCCTGTCGGCAGCGTCACCTTGCCACTGACGGTGGGGGCCTTGACCAAGCTCGCGTTGACGCCGGTGAGGTCCTGGCCGGTGGCGACGGTCACGGCGGTGGCCGTCACCGAGGAGGCTGCGTTCTTGTGCCACTGGTCAACGGCGCCGGTGTTCCAGCCAGAGAAGTGGAGTTTGTAGGATCCCGCCGGCAGGCCTGTCAGCTTGTAGCTTCCGTCCTGCCCCAGGGTGGACTCACCCCGGTGCCTCATGTCGGCGGACCAGACCTCGACGGAAACGTTGGCAACATTGACCCCTGCCGGGGCGGTGACTTTCCCGCTGATCGTGGCGCCCTTGACCAGTGTGGTGTTAATGCCTGTGAGGTCCTGGCCCGCGGTGACAGTCACGGCAGTGGCCGTTTCAAAGGAGTCGGCGTTGCGGTACCACTGCTCCAGGGCTCCGGTGTTCCTGCCGGAGAACTGGAGCTTGTACGCTCCCGCAGCCAGGCCGATGACCTTGTAGCTGCCGTCGGATGAAACGCTTCCCGACCGAGTTAAAGGGCTGCCGTTCGAGGCCGCCGGCGTGGCACTCACGTAGGCGTCAGAAAGATTGACACCTGCCGGGGCGGTGACCTTTCCGCTGATCGTGGCGCCCTTCGCAAGAGTGGCGTTAAGTCCAATGAGGTCCTGGCCCGCGGTGAGCGTCAGTGCCGTGGCAGTCTCAAAGGAGGCGCCATTCAGGTGCCACTCATCGAGGGCACCGGTGCCCGCACCCGAGAACTGGATCTTATAAGTTCCCGCCACCAGGCCCATGATCTTATAGCTGCCATCCAGGGCCACGCTGGCGTGCTGGCCACCCGATTGCCATTGCGAGGCAGACGGGACGGCGGTGACGCCAATGCCGGAACGACTGACGCCTGCCGGCACGAAGACTTTTCCGCTGATCGTGGCGGCCTTAGTCACAGTGACGTTAATGCCGGCGAGGTTCTGGCCTGCCGTGACGGTCACAGGTGTGGCAGAGGAAAAAGAGGTGGCGTTCTGGTACCACTGCTCCAGGACCTCGCCGCTTGAACTGGAGAACTGCAGTTTGTAGGCGCCCGCGGCCAGGTCCGTGACTTTGTAGTTCCCGTCCGGTCCCACTATGAGCGGCTGACCGGGCTGGTATTGGGAGGCCGCCGGAATGGCTCTGACGTAAACGACTGGAATGCTGCCTACGGGAAAGGTGACTTTACCGCTGATCGTGGCACCCGGGGTGGTCGTCGAAACCGCATCGATTGCGGTGGCCGGGAGGGAACCCAGCATCATTAATATCGCCAGAACTGCACTAATAAAGGCAGGCAAGCGAAATCGACTCGTCGTTGCGAGCATGTCCATCCCCCAAGTTCATGCGTGAGCCGAAGCCTCGCAACTAAAGTCTGCTAGCCAGACTTTTGCAAATAGTAACCCGCGATCTGAGTTTTTACTATCGATTCATTTCGCAGACCTTTTGTGACGCGGAAATGCCCAGCCGGTTCCTCATGCAGGGCAGGTGCGGCCGGCCGCCGGCGTCGTTGAAATTCAGGCACTGCCGCGCGTCCGTCAGGCCGCGGACACAGCGGAAGTCGGCCGACCTTCGCGGGGACCGTTGATCATTTACGTGGACACTTCCGCTGTATGCCGCCGCGGTGGACGCCGGCCTCAGTGTCCGGTCCCCCAGGCGGCAACTCCCCTTCCGCTGGGGGCCAGGGCTGAGCCTTTCTGGCACCAAACCCTGAACGGCCCGTACAAGGGCGCCGGCGTTAGCTCCCGCGCAGCGGCCACGGGCTCCACCCGCCGTCGACCTCCCGCAGCCTGACCTCAGCGTCACGAAGGCGGGCGGCCGCGGCGGGGGCGGGTTCGCCTTGTCCGCTTTCCGATCCGGAGCCGTCGAACGCGTTCAGCGCGTACTCGCTCCACCGCTTGCGGCCCACCGGGTAGCGTTCGCTGTAGCCGCCGGCCGCGACCGTGAGCACCAGCATTTCCAGCCGGTCCGCCACGGTCTCGGCCGTTTCGTCGCAGGCATCGCAGCCGCACACCGGAAACGGGAAGTCCTGCAGCACGCCGGCGTGGACCAGGACTCCCGGATACCCGGTCAGCACAAACGTCAGGGCCGCCGCCCCTGGATCCCGCGGGGTGACCTTGACCGCCTGTAGCACGTCCCCACGCTCCCTCAGCAGGTCCCCGGCATGGGCCGGATCGTCCTGGACGTCGACGTCGTACACCGCCGTCAGGTGGTCGATCAGCGCACGGGCGACGACGTGAAGCCCGGCGAATCGCTCGGGGTGGCTGTCCACGCTGTAGGAGTCCGGGTCGGGCCCGTCGGCGCCCCATTGCCGGCCGTAGGGAATGGGCTCCCCCTCGCGGGAGTAGTAGGTGACCGCCGGCAGCGGCGGCCGGACATAGCGGGGCTGTCCAGCCGCCGGGGTCACCGGGCGGGGCGGCATTGCCGGAGACTCATCCCGCTCTTCCCGGGCCCAGTCCGACAGCACGGCAACGAGCCCGCGGACCGCAGCGTCGTCCACGCTGCGCAGACCTTCCAGCAGGCGGTCGACCTCGAACTGCTTCTGCCGGTTTCCCACCGTGGGCGGGGCCCCTTCGTAGGCGGTCCACTGCGCGTCCGGCCGCAGCCGGGCGATGGTGTTCCCGGCGAAGATGGCCGTCGCGGCACTGAGCGTGCTGTCGTCCGCGAGCTGGGGGCCGGCCGAGCGCAGGAACCAGATGAGCCGTTCGGGGTCACTGGCCAGTTCGTCGGCCTGCGCTCCCCGCACCGCGCAGAATTCAACGAACGGGGCATAGCCTCCCACGTGCCGGACTACCGCGGGGTCCGCCCCTCCCCGGTACAGCGCGCTGCCGCGTGACATTGGCGCCGGCAGGCCGGTGGGCGGTCCTTCGAACAAGTCCTCTGTCGTCCCCATACCGCGATCGTAGTCCGCGGCACCGCGGGGGCACCTGAGTGCGCCTCCCTCCGGACTCGGCAACGCCGTCGGCCGCTCCACCACAATGGCGGCAGCTCCTGTACGCAAGGAGATGCTGGAAGGCACCGAGCGGACCGTTCCGTTCGGGCCACCTGAGCGCCCCATGGGCGGGTACACCGAATTGCCGGAAGTCTGGAACGCCGAGGGCTCCGGCGATGAGGCGCGGGCCAAGGCATGGGTGGAGAAGGCATTTGAGCACGTGGCCGGGCTGCCGCCCAAAGAGCCGAAGGTTTCCAAGCCCCGGCCCAAAAAGTAGCCGCCCGACGCCGGCCCTTGAGTGCCGCGCATCGCCTTGGAGGTCTAGGGCTGGGAAACATTCACGAGTTCTGACCGGCTCCCTGTTTCCAGGTCCTCGGTTAGGACCAGCGCACCGACCTGGGGGCAGTGATATTTGTGCTCCCGTGCATTCTTTTCAAGCGGCGTCCAGTCGTAGACCTTGACGCAGTCGGTGTAGGTGCCGGACTTCGTGGAGACGGTCTCGCCGGTAGCGACGGTGTCCCGGATGTCTTCCGCATGACCAACGTAGAATTCCTGCCGGTAGGAATCGCCGACGCGCTGCTCGGCCTTCATCCAGATGCCGGCTTTCGCCCCGTCTCGTCCATGCAAAAAGCTGCCGGAGTGGTTCAACAACATCCCATTCCAGTAGTTGTCCACGTCCTCGCCGAAGTACCATACGTCGCCGTTTTTGTGTTGCGCCAGGTAATCCCGGGTTTCCTCTACGAGCTGCCCGTTCTTGTATTCCTTATCCAGATACACCACCGTCTCCACGCCCTCTATGGTCACGGTCTCCGGCAGGATTTCGATCTCAACCCGCTCGGTGACTTTTCCCTGCTCGGTGGTCTCGTACGTCATTTTCTTGCCGACAGGGAGGGCGAAGTATTCATTGGTGATGTTGGTGGTGAAATCGGCAGGGTTGATCTGCGGGTTGTACTCCGCGGCCGTGGTTCTGTTTGTGTTGTTGAAGGCAAACATTGTCACCCCGCCAACAACCAGCAGCAGCAGCAGGACGATGAGACCCAAGAAGATTTTGGTTCGTGGATTCATGACCTTTCCCACTCCTTCTGAGTAGAAATTCCTGTAGGGGGTCAGAGCACCGCTGCTTGCCCATGGCCATAGCAAAAAGGTAGTGCAGCCTGCGCTGAACCAGAACACCTTTGGCGGACCGACTTCTGATGAGGCCTGAGCGGGATGTAAGCGAAACTTGCCAAAACCCAGTTAACGACTTTTGTCACACAGTTAACCGCACATTCACATGGCCCACAGAACCTGTCCAACCGCCCTCCGTACGGTCGAAGCCATGGACAACATTTCACGCAGATCCATCCTTTCCGCTGGCCTCGGGGCCGGGCTCGTCGCCGCCTGGCCGGGTGCCGCCGTCGCCGTTTCCACCGCGGACGACGCCGGCCTCCGCACTGATCCGTTCCTGCTGGGCATCGCCTCCGGCGAGCCGTGGCCGGACGGCTTCGTGATCTGGACCCGGCTGGCAGTGGACCCGGTGGCCGAGGACGGCCTGGGCGGGATGCCGTCGCGCAACGTCGCGGTGGCGTGGGAGGTGGCGGAGGACGCCGGCATGCGCACGGTAGTAGCCCGCGGCGTCGAGAACGCCCGGATCGAAACCGCGCACTCGGTCCACGTGGAGCTGAAAGGCCTCCGGCCGGGACGTGAATACTTCTACCGGTTCCGCACCGGACGCCACCTCAGCGCCGTGGGCCGGACGCTCACCAGCCCGGCGCCGCACGAGACGCCGGCGGCGCTGGCCATGGCGTTCGCCAGCTGCGCGCAGTACGAGCACGGCTATTTCACCGCCTACACCCGGCTGGCCGAGGACCAGCCGGACCTGGTGCTGCACCTGGGCGACTACCTGTACGAGTACAAGAAGGACAGCTACGTGATTGCCGGCGGCAACCCGCGCGACCACGAGGGCCCCGAGACCACCAGCCTGGCCGGCTACCGCCAGCGGCACGCGCAGTACAAGGCCGACGCCGACCTGCAGGCCGCGCACGCGATCGCACCCTGGCTGGTCGTGTGGGATGACCACGAGGTGGACAACAACTGGGCGGACGAGGTCCCGGAGAACACCGACGCCGGCCAGCTGAACGACACCACCGAGCGGTTCCGGCAGCGCCGCACGGCCGCCTTCCAGGCGTACTACGAGAACATGCCGCTGCGGGCCTCCTCCGTGCCGTCCGGGGTCGATATGAAGATCTACCGCACCATCCAGTGGGGGCAGCTGGCCAACTTCCACATGATGGATACCCGGCAGTACCGCGACGACCAGCTCGCCGGTGACGGCTGGAAGAAGAACGTAGCAGAACGCCTGGCCGAGGACCGCACGATCACCGGCGCGGAGCAGGAGAAGTGGCTGCTGGACGGCTTCCGGAACTCCACGCAGCGCTGGGACATCCTGGGCCAGCAGGTGTTCTTCGCCGAGAAGGACCGGAACCGGGCGCCGGAGATCGACGACGTCTCCATGGACGGGTGGGACGGCTACGCCGCGTCGCGCCGCCGCATCACGCAGGGCTGGGTGGACGCCAACGTCCGCAACGCCGTGGTCCTGACCGGAGACGTGCACCGCAGCTGGGCCAACGACGTCAAGGTGGACTACAAGGATCCGGCGTCACCCGTGGTGGGCTCGGAACTGGTGTGCACGTCCATCTCGTCCACGGGCAACGGCACCGGTTCCACCACGGATCCGGTGCAGGCCTGGAACCCGCACCTGAAGTTCTTCAACGACAACCGCGGCTACGTGAACACCCGCATCTCCAAGGACGCCATGACCGCCGACTTCCGGGTGCTGGACTACGTCGCGACGCCGGGCTCCCCCGTTTCCACGAAGGCATCGTTTGCGATCCAGGACGGGGTGCCGGGGCTGCAGTAGCCCCTAGCCCGAGTTCCGCTGAGAAGCCCTGCGCCGCAGGAACACGAACACTCCGCCGGACGCTGCCAGCAGCCCGGCGATGCCGAGTCCCCACCACAGCGGGCCGGTGCTGTCCGACGTCGACGCCTCCTGCGGGGCGTCCGCGGCAGCGGCGGAGGGCTGTTCGGAGGGCGCCGACGAGGGCTCCGCGGTCGGTGTGGCTGCTATCAGCAGCGGCCCGTCCTCGGCGTCGCCGCTGACGTCGATGGCCAGGTCGAAGGCCAGTTCGCTGCCGATGTCCACGGTGGAACCGTCCTCGAGCGAGGCGGCCAAGTAGTAGCCGCCAGGGTAGGCGATCAATTCGATGCCCGAGTCCTTCGAGTTGCGGTTGTTGTAGCGCACCGGGACGGCCATGCTGGCTGCCAGGCTGTCACCGGTGCGGATAAACGTGTAGTTCAGCGAGTGTCCCGAGATGTAGTTCTCGCTCCCGCGGGCGAGTTCAGTCTCCTGGCGCAGCGGGTTGAAGAGGGCGAGGTTCAGGCTCTTGCCTATCGCCCCGGCGGAGGCGCCGTCGGCCGTCACCGTCGCCTTGAAGCTGAGCCGCTGGCCGTAGCCCACCGGGATTTTGTAGAACTTGGTTTCCGCACCCAGGAGCGAATCGGAGAACAGGCCAGGCGTGAGCTCGGCGGCGGTGTTGTAGCTGGCGCCGCCGGCCACCGGGGCTGCGGTGCCGCCGGGCGCCGGGACCACCGGGGGCAGCGACGCCGCGTACGCGTCCGGCAGTCCCTGGGTGTCGCCCGCGGGCTCGGTGGCGAATAGGAGTTCCACGGGCAGTTCCTTGGTCCAGGCCCAGTTGCCGGCGCGCTCCACCTTCAGGAAGGCCTCACCGTTGGCGTCCGCCCCAAAGCACTTATCGCCGGCGTCCTCTCCCAGGGCGGGGGTGCTGAGCGCCGCCGTCGGCGGGAAGAGGAAGGACTGGTTGGAGTTGGCATGCTCGGTGTCCTGGATGAGGCACGATTTGTCCTGCGCGTCCACGAAGGAGACGGAAAGGTAGGCAGTGCCCGAGGTGTCCGTCTCATCGGTCCGCGGGACCAATAGCGTCGCGGCGGCGTGGGTCCGCTCCCCCGGGGCCAGCTGGATCTTGTAGTAGCGGGTGGATCCGGCCTCGGAGGTGCTGTTCTTCTTCGACCCCTTGTCCAGGACGTCGAGGTACTGCCCGGCGGTCAGGAGCGGGGCGTCCGCCGGGGACGTCCCTCCGGTGATCGGGGTGCCCTGCGCCTCGTAGACGCCGATGGCCCGGGTGGTCCGGATAGTGAGTTCCTCCGTCAGCGCGGCAGCGTCCCGGGCGTCGGTATAGGTGCCTCCGGTGGCCGTGGCGATGCATTCGAGTTCCGCCCGGGCGGAGGCGTCCACCTTGAAGCCGATGGAGTGGATGCTCAGCTCGGTGCCGGCGGCGGCGAGTTCCTTCGCGACGTCGCACGCGTCGGGAGGGGCGCAGGTATCGATGCCGTCGGAGACCAGGATGATGGACCGCGGGCCCTTCACATCGGCCAGGGCCTCGCTGGCCGCCCGGAGGGATGCCCCCACCGGGGTGTAGCCGGTGGCCTTGATGCCGTCGACGGCGGCCGTGAGCGCCGCCTTGTTCACCGCACCCACCGGCGCCAGGGTCCGGATGTCGGCGCACCCAGCGGCCTTGGAGGACGGCGCGGAATCGGTGCCCGTCCCGTAGACCATCAGTCCCATCCGGGCGGAGTCGGGGACGGCTCCGATGAGGTTCTTCACCGCGGACTTTGCGGCGTCGATCCGCAGGCCGGGGGCGTCGTCCTGCATCATGGAGCCGGACGCATCCAGCACCACCATGACGGGCACTGACTCCTCGGCGGCCGCGGACGGCGGCGCAGGCAGCAGGATCGTGGCCGGCACCAGTGCGACGGCGAGCAGCAGGGCTGCTGCCGCGGAGGCAGTGCGGGTGAAAAGGGACGTACGGGGCGGTCGGCCGGACATGTGGCCCTTTCACAGCGATGGGAAGTAAGAGTCGGCTCCCAATCTAGCCTTAATATGTGTCTGAACTGGGACGATGGTTCCCCGGGGGCGTCGTTGCCTTCCGCCTCAGCTCCGGCGAAGCGGCCAGGGACTCCACGCGCCGGCCACCTCCCGCAGCCGGATCTCCGCGTCATGCAGGCGGGCGCCGCTGGCCGGGGCAGGTTCACCCTGGCCGCTTTCCGAGCCGGAGCCGTCGAACGCGGTCAGGACGTATTCACTCCAGCGCTTGCGGCCCACCGGGTAGCGTTCGCTGTAGCCGCCGGCCGCGACAGAGAGCACCAGCATCTCCAACCGGTCGGCTGTTGTCTCCACCGTTTCGTCGCACGCATCACAACCGCACACCGGAAACGCGAAGTCATGCAGCGCCCCGGCGTGCACCATCACGCCCGGGCACCCCGTCAGCACAAACGTCAGGGCCGCCGCCCCGGAACCCCTCGGGGTGATTTTCACCGCATTCAGCACGTCCCGGCCCTCGATCAGCAGCTCGCCGGCATGCACCGGATCGTCCAGGACCGCGACGTCGTACACGGCAGTGAGATGGTCGATCAGGGCACGGACGACGACGTGCAGCCCGGCGAAACGCTCGGGGTGGCTCTCCACGTTGTAGGACTCCGGGTCGGGTCCGCCCCCGCCCCACTGCCGGCCGTAGGGAATCGGCTCCCCGTCGCGGTTGCAGTAGGCCTCAGTGGGAAGGGCCGGGCGGACGTAGCGGGGCTGCCCTTCTGACGGGAACACCGGAAGGGGCCTTGCCGGGGGCTCCTCCTGCTCTTCCTGGACCCAGTCGGACAGCACGGAAATCAGCCCGCGGACTGCGTCGTCGTCAGCGCTGCGCAGAGCCTCGAGCAGGCGGTCAACCTCGAACGCCTTCTCCCGGTTTCCCACCGTGGAAGGGGTCCCTTCGTAGGCTGTCCAGTTCGCGTCCGGCCGCAGCCCGGCGATGGTGTTCCCGACGAAGACCGCCGCAGCCGCACGGAGGGTGCTGTCATCGGCGAGATGGGAGCCGACCGTGCGCAGGAACCGGATAAGCCGTTCAGGGTCCGCGGCCAGCTCATCGGCCGGGGCTCCCTGGGCCTCGCAGAATTCAACGAACGGGCCATAGCCTTCAAGGTGCCGGACCACCGCGGGGCGGGACCCTTCCCGGTACGGCGCGGTGCGCCGCAGCATCGGTTCCGGCATTCCGGTGGGCTGCCCTTCGAAGATGTCCTCTGGTCTCCCCATAACCGCGATCCTAATCCCCCGAGCTCCTCGTAGAGTCCGCCGACGTTCGTACCGGCGTTCGCCATTGATGCCATCGCGAAGCGCACCTCTCGGGAGTGTCCGCGTACCTCTTTGCCTTCTCCAGATACGGCAGGGCTGTGTCTCCAGGCGTCACGTTGTTGGCGGGATCGTAGAACGCCCCGAACATGGCATAGTTGGGCGGCCAGAGGAAGAAGTGGAATCTATAGCACGCAGAATCCCCCGCCTTCTGCCAGCTCACCGGCGGGATCCCTGACGGTCCACGCGGCGGGCAAGTCGAATGTCAGTTGGCCGTCCGCCGTCGTGTACTGAGTCCAGGCCGCCGACGCCGTCGGGGCGCCAGTAGCGCTCGGTGACCCACCCGAGGACCCTTGGCTCGGTGCTGCGGTTGCCGTGACTGAGGCGGCGGGTCCGCTCGGAGTGTCCGACGCCGGCGACGCTGCCTGCTGACCACATCCTGATCAGCATCCATCACATGGGTGCGGCCACCGCGTGAGCTCTCTTCGAAACGTACTTTGGTGGGTCGTTTCAAGAATCACGCGGTGGCCGCCTCACGTCCGGGAGCCGGGCCGTTACATCACGCTAATGGGCACACCCGATTTCGTCTCGGCGGAGCCCAGCGACGTAGGTGCTGTGGTTGCGGCTGCGTGCCCGGCGAGGACACCCGTCTGGTGCCGAAGCTTCAGTCGGTACATCAGGACGCCGGTGAGGGTGACGGCAGCGACGAAGAGAACCCCGCCCCACTGCAGGTACCACTCGAATGGCGGCACGGAGTTGTAAATTTCCGGGCGTGGCCAGATGAGGTTCAGTGTCATGGCGCCGCCCCACAGGACCGCGAGGATGTTCACCGGCAGTCCCCATTTGCCCAGGCTGAAGCCGGGCTCGGTGCCGTCATCGGGCAGCGGCCACTTTCTGGCCAGGCGGTTCCGAAGCATGGGCACGGTCACCAGCAGGTAGGAGAGGTAGATCAGGACAATGCTGATGCTGGAGAGGATGGTGAAGATGGCGGGCTGGGAGACGTTCACGATCAGCGGGATGATCGCGATGATTCCGATCACGATGGCGGCGACCGTTGGGGTCTTCCGGACGGGGTGTACCTTGCCCAGGTGGCGGCTGAACGGAAGGTTGTTGTCCCGGGCCATTGCGAACATCATGCGGATGGCGGCGGCGTGGACGGCCAGCGTGCAGACCATGACGGCCACCACGATGCACAGCAGGAAGGCTTTGCCGAAGGGGCCGCCCAGCACGGAGAGCACTATGTATTGCAGGCCGCCGTCAGCAGAGCCCAGCTTGGGATCATTTAGGTCCGGGGCCGCGAGGAGTCCGGTGAGCAGGATCAGTCCGCCCAGCACAAAGGACGCGGTGATCGCCCGCAGGATGGCCCTGGGTGCTGTGCGCTTCGGGTCCTTCGTCTCTTCTCCGAGGGAGCTGGCGGTATCAAAGCCGTACATTACGTAGCCCGATGCCATGGCGCCGATGATGAACACTCCGAAGAAGCCCAAGGGGTGGTCCGCCCCAAACCCGGTGGTTTCGAAGAGGACACCGGGTCCGCGGACCATGTGCCATGCAAGTGCGAGGATAAGCAACACCGCGGCAACAAGTTCAACGAGGACGCCTACGCTGTTGATCTTGGTCATGAGTTTCACCCCGAAGGCGTTGATGAGGGTGGAGATGCCGATCATGATGCTCGCGAGCAGTACCCCGTTGAGGGCGAAGTCGTAGGTGCCGGTGCCGTCACCGATGATCTGGAACCCGGACCAGATCTGGGGCAGGGTGAGCTGGAGGGCCAGTGCCACGGCGCCCAGGGCCATAATTGAGGAAATTAACAACAGCCACCCGGCCAGCCAGGCGAAAGTGCTGGAGGAGAGCCTTTTGGCCCAGTTGTAGACCGAACCGGCCACAGGGTAACGCCCTGCCAGTTCGGCGAAGCATAAGGCCACCATCAGCTGCCCGGCGAAGACAATCGGCCAGGACCAGGCGTAGGCCGGGCCGGCCATCGCGAAACCGAAATAGAACAGTTGAAAAACGCCGGTAAGGATGGAGATGTAGCTGACTCCGGCCGCGAAGCTGGCGAACTTGCCGATGCTTCGGTCCAGGGTCTGGGCATAGCCGAACTGGTCCATGCCGCTTGAATCAGTACTCTTGCTGGGTTCTGTCAATGGAACTCCTAAGTCAGAAAAGCACGATGGTGTTGATTTGCGGCCGCTTTGGACGCAGATGAAACCAAGCGACCGGGCGCCGCGCCGTTGTGGCGCCCGGCTGTTTCCCCAATGCTGTTGCCTAGTTGGCTGTGCCCTCCCCCGTTTCCTTCGGAGCCGGAGCCGCGCCGAACCAGCCGCTGGGTGCGGGCTGGATGTTCTGCCAGATGTGCTTTGCCTCGCGGTACTCATTGAGGCCCGCCCGGCCGAGTTCGCGGCCGATCCCGGACTTCCCGAAGCCGCCCCACTCAGCCTGGGGTACGTACGGGTGGTAGTCGTTGATCCACACGGTTCCGTGCCGGAGGGCGCCGGCGACGCGCTGCGCTTTAGAGGCGTCCGATGTCCATACCGCGCCGGCCAGGCCGTACTCTGTATCGTTCGCGATTGCGATGGCCTGATCCTCGGTCCGGAACGTCTCGATGGTCAGCACCGGGCCGAATGACTCCTCGCGCAGTACGCTCATGCCGGAGCGGCAGCTGCCGAGTACGGTGGGCGGGTAGAAGTAACCGTGGGCGAGCGGTCCCTCGTCAGGGATGTAGCCGCCACACAGTAGCTCGGCGCCCTCCGCAATGCCGGCCTGAACGTAGGCGTGGACCTGGTCCCGGTGCTTGGCGGAAATGAGCGGCCCGGTCTCGGCGTCGGGATCGAACGGCCCGCCCATGCGGATCTTTTTCGCCCGTTCCACGATCTCGGCCACAAAGCGGTCTGCAATCGACTCCTCGACGACGAGCCGCGCCCCTGCCGAGCAGACCTGCCCGGAGTGCAGGAAAACGGCAGTGAGGGCGTTGTCGACGGCGGCGTCCCAGTCGGCGTCCGCGAAGACGACGTTCGGGTTCTTCCCGCCGAGTTCGAAGGCGACGTTCTTCACTGTCGCCGCGGCCGCGGCCATGATCGTCTGGCCTGTGGCCAGGCTTCCGGTCAGGGAGACGAGGTCGACGCGCGGGTCGGAGCTGAGTGGGCCGCCCACCGTCGAGCCGGGTCCGGTGACGAGATTGGCGACGCCGGCAGGCACGCCTGCCTCTTCGAGGGTTTCCATGAGCAGGATCGAGGTGGACGGTGTGAGCTCGCTGGGCTTTAGCACGAACGAGTTTCCGGCGACGAGTGCTGGCGCCACCTTCCATGCAGCCTGGAGGAGCGGGTAGTTCCACGGTGCGATGAGGGCACAGACACCGAGCGGCTCGTAGACCACGCGGCTGATGGCGTTGGGCCGGCCCGTGTCGATCACCCGGCCGGCGTCGAGGCCTGCGATCTTTCCGTAGTAGCGGAAGCAGGCAGCAATGTCGTCTATGTCGTACTCGGCCTCGACGAGGCGTTTGCCGGTGTCGAGCGCCTCCGCCCGGGCGTAGGCGGCCTTGTCCCGCTCAAGCAGGTCGGCCACGCGAAGCAGCACGGTGCCCCGCTCGATATCCGTGAGCCTGCGCCACGGGCCTCCATCGAACGTTACCCGTGCACTGGCGATCGCCCGCTCGGCATCCTCTACGGTGGACGACGCGACAACTGCCACTTCGTGCCCGTCTGCCGGGCAGCGCACGGATGTGGTGCCGCCGTCGGACGCCTGCTGCCAGGCTCCGCCGATGTAGAGGCCCTTGATGGAATCCCGTGATTTCCCGGCCTGATGGACTTGCTCAGCTGTGGCAGTCATTGTCTCCCCTTCTGGTGTGTGCATCCATCATTCCTAGCCCCTGGTCGCAGGGGCGGCGTTGCCGTTACGCTCCAGCGGGCTGACGCCGTGCCGGTAGAACTCCGTGTGCTGCGGCGCCAAAGGTGCGTTGCCGGCGATCAGGTCGGCGGCCTTTTCAGCGAGCATCATGACAGGCGCGTAGATGTTGCCGTTGGTGACATAGGGCATTGCGGAGGCGTCCACCACGCGCAGGCCCCTGGTGCCGTGCACGGACATGTCCAGCGGGTTCACTACAGCCATGGGATCGGAATCGGGGCCCATCTTCGCAGTGCAGGACGGGTGGAGTGCTGTTTCGGCGTCGCGGGCAACCCAGTCGAGGATCTCCGCGTCCGTCTGCACGGCCCGGCCCGGAGACAGCTCGCCCCCGCTGAAGGGGACCATGGCGGACTGGCCCAGGATGTCACGGGCAACTCGAACGGCCTCAACCCATTCGCGGCGGTCCTGGTCCGTGGAGAGATAGTTGAACACCATGGACGGGTGCACGGTGGGATCGGTGGACTTGATCTTGAGGGTGCCGCGGGAGTCGGAGTACATGGGGCCGATGTGCACCTGGTAGCCGTGCTTGGCATCGGCCTTCTGGCCGTCGTAGCGGACTGCGACCGGGAGGAAATGGAACATCAGGTTCGGGTACGCAACGTCCTCGTTGGAGCGGACGAAGCCGCCGCCCTCGAAGTGGTTGGTGGCTGCCGGTCCCGTCCGGCCCAGCAGCCACTGGAGCCCGATCAGCGGGTAGCGCCACAGGTCAAGGTTAGGCTGCATGGAGACCGGCTGGGTGCAGGCGTGCTGGATGTAGACCTCGAGGTGGTCTTGGAGGTTTTCGCCGACGCCGGGCAGGTTGACCACGGAGTTGATGCCCAGGGAGTTCAGGTGGGGCGCGTCTCCAACGCCGGAGAGCTGGAGCAACTGTGGGGTGTTGATGGCGCCGCCTGCGAGGATCACTTCGCCTGCGTTCACCTGGTGCGTCGTGCCGTTGCGGCGGTAAGTGACACCGGTAGCCACGTTGCCCGTGAAGTTGACCTTGGTGACCAAGGCCCGGGTCAGGATGGTCAAGTTGTC
The DNA here is from genome assembly GCF_040547365.1 of Pseudarthrobacter sp. PvP090. NCBI lineage: Bacteria > Bacillati > Actinomycetota > Actinomycetes > Micrococcales > Micrococcaceae > Pseudarthrobacter > Pseudarthrobacter sp. PvP090. The sequence continues at coordinate 310,125 of NZ_JBEPPO010000005.1, read as the reverse complement.
CCGGCCGAAATTCGGCCGGAGGTAGGCGCGGGACGCCGAGAGCCGCTGGCCTTTGTGGACGTTGCGGTCAAATGCGGCGAAGCCTTCCTGGCGGTACCCGTTGACGTCATCCGTCAGCGGGTACCCGGCTTCCTGGGCGGCGGCGAAGAAAGCCTGGAACAGGGGGTTCGTGGCCGGGCCGCGTTCCAGCACGAGGGGGCCTGAGTGCCCTCGCAGTTCATCGTCCGGGTCCGCGGCGGTCGCGTTTTCCATCCTGTTGAAGTACGGCAGGCAATGCGCGAAGTCCCATGTTTCCATCCCGGCGTCCGCGCCCCAGCGTTCGTAGTCGAGCGGGTTTCCGCGCTGGAAGATCATGCCGTTGATTGAGCTGGACCCGCCCAGTACCTTGCCGCGTGCGTGCGCTACCCGACGGCCGCCCATGTGAGGCTCGGGGTCCGACTCGTATCGCCAGTCGTACAAAGGATTGCCGCTGGGAAAGGTCAGCGCGGCGGGCATCTGGATGAAGAGGTCCCAGGGGTAGTCACTCCGCCCCGCTTCGAGGACCAGGACGCTGCTCTGGCCTCCATCGCTCAGACGGTTGGCAAGCACGGACCCCGCGCTTCCGCCACCGACGATGACGTAGTCGTAGTTGGTTTTTGTCATGCTGCAAACTCTCCTTCTGCCTGGCGCAGATCTTCCGCCCAGGGCCGGTGATCCTGCTTCCGGAAACTGGCGGTGCACCGTGGCGCTCCGGTGAAACCGCGAGACGTTGCTGGTGTGGTGTAGGTCATACCGCTGAACAGTAATGTAACTTGAACAAGTGTTCAATAGCACTACTGGACAAGTGTTCAGAAAGTTTGTTTGTTGCGTGCAAAGGCTGCGGCGCCTCGGTACGCGCCAGGGGCTGGCGGGCCGCGCGGCGGCTGAGCTTGAAGAGTTCTAGCGTCGCTGGAGAAGGCGGTGGCGCCTTCACGGAATTCCTAGGCAATCCCCGCTAGGCGGCGAAGGCGATCTCCTCAGTTCGGGCGAGGCTCCTTTGGATGGAGGCCTCGTCCACGCCCAGGAGCGCTGTCAGCCACATCCCGTTTTGCACGACAACAATGTCAGCCGCCCGCACCCTGCATTCATCACTGGAAAGTTCAGGTTTGGCATTACCTATCAGCGCCGCGAGTCCACTGAGGTACCGCTCGAAGGCCGCCGCGTTAATCAGCGCAAAGTCTTCATGGGCCTGCGCGAGTGCCCAAAGGTGGAGGCGCAGGGACAGATGTTCGGTGGTGAGGAATTCCGGGTCCGCAACGCGGCGTAGAGCCTTCTGGAGCTGCCTGTCGGGGGGCGATGCCGGATCGGGGGCAATCATCTTGACGTCGCGCTCGTCAATCTGATGCAAGGCCGCACGAATGAGGCTCATCTTGTCTTCGAAGTAGTAGTTCACCAGCCCGAGTGCGACGCCGGCTTCCCGGGCCACCGCGCGCATATTGACACCTGAGATGCCGTGGCGCGACAGCAGCTCCAGTGCCGCTTCGAGAATGCGCGCCTGCCTGTCAATCTGTTGGCCCGACTTCATGGCGTTTGTAATCACTTGGCCAGAATATGGCCAAAATCGTGACGGTGCACCCCGCTGACAGGACGCCCTGCTCCAACGCTCGGTCGCACGCCACCGCGCCTCTCTACCCGGGACACTGCTTACGGGTGGAAGTAGCACTCCCTGAGCCGGCTAGGCCCGGATCTTATATCCGGTCGGCTTATTAAAGAGCTTTCGCGTGCTGGCTCCGGCGGCCGCAATCCAAAGGACGGAGTCGTCGTCAGCGGATTGTTCCACCACACCGGTCACGCCGGCGACGGTGACATGTTCGTATGAGTGTGGTCTAAGGGACACTTCTTGCTCCAAGGGGCGGGATGCCTGCGAAGCCAGGCGTTTACTAATGGGATGCCTGCCTGGGTGCTTGTTCACACTTGGGGCTACCGGTCCTTCAGGGCTCAGCACTCGATGACGTTGACGGCGAGACCCCCGCGGGAGGTTTCCTTGTACTTGGTTTTCATGTCCGCTCCTGTCTCGCGCATGGTTTTGATGGCTTTGTCCAACGACACTTTGTGGCTGCCGTCCCCGTGCAGGGACAACCGCGCGGCGTTGATGGCCTTCACGCTGGCGATCGCGTTCCGTTCGATGCAGGGAATCTGCACCAGGCCGCCGACGGGGTCGCAGGTCAGGCCAAGGTTGTGTTCGATCCCCACCTCGGCGGCGTTCTCCACTTGCTCGGGGGTGCCGGCCAGGACCTCGCACAGGCCGGCGGCCGCCATCGAGCAGGCCGAGCCCACCTCGCCCTGGCAGCCGACTTCGGCTCCGGAGATGGAGGCGTTGATCTTGAAGAGAATTCCGACGGCGGCCGCCGCCAGCAGGAAGCGGACCACGCCGTCGTCGTCGGCTCCCGGAACAAACTTGATGTAGTAATGCAGCACCGCGGGCACAATGCCGGCCGCGCCGTTGGTCGGGGCGGTGACGATGCGGCCGCCCGCGGCGTTTTCCTCGTTGACCGCGAGGGCGAAGAGGTTCACCCACTCCATGGCCCGGAGCGGATCGGTGACGCCGGTGTCCGCCGTGAGGGTCTGGAAGAGCGACGGCGCCCGGCGCCTGACGTTCAGTCCGCCGGGCAGGATTCCCTCCGCTGCGCAGCCGTTGTCCACGCATTCGCGCATGACCGCCCACAGTGCCAGCAGCTTTTCGCGGAGTTCCGCTTCGCTGCGCCAGACGAGTTCGTTGGCGAGCATCACGTCGGAGATGGACATGCCCTCCCGCTTGCAGATCTCCAGGAGTTCGTCGGCCGTGGTGAACGGGAAGGGGAGAACTGTAGCGTCGGCCACCACACGGTCGCCGGCGTCGGCGTCGCCGTCCACCACAAAGCCGCCCCCAATTGAATAGAAGCTCCGTTCGCTCAGGACGGCCCCAGAGTGGTCGAGGGCCCGGAAGGTCATACCGTTCGGGTGCGCCGGGAGGGACTTGCGCCGGTGCAGCACCACGTCCTCGTCCCAGTTGAAATCCACCCGGTGGTCCCCGCATACCCACAGTTCGGCGTCGAGGGCCGCGGCGGCCACCTGGTCATCAGCCGTGGCGGTGTCCACGGTTTCCGGGTCCAGCCCTTTGAAGCCCAGGACCACTGCCTTGTCCGAGCCATGGCCCCGCCCGGTGGCACCCAGCGAACCGAACAACTCAGCCTGGACGCGTTTGGTGGCGCTCAGGTGGCCGTCGCCCTTGAGTCCGTCGGCGAACAGCTTTGCCGCCCGCATCGGGCCGACCGTGTGTGACGACGAGGGCCCGATGCCAACAGAGAACAGATCCAGGACGCTAAGCGCCATCAGGGGACCTCCGGCGAGTCGTACTCGCGCATTGCATCGAGGAGCCACCGGCCCAGGAACTCCGCGAAGGAGGCTCGCGGGAAGAGCCGGAAGCTTTCCTCCCCGGTCTTCTCAAGGACCACCGGGATGTTGCCTACCTCGGTGTTCAGGGCTGTTCCCGCGGTGAAGCTGCGGGGGTGCAGGTCCAGGGAGCAGCCCTTTTCCAGAACTGCCCGGGCCTGCGGGCCTGAGAGCTCGAACGTGGTGCGGTTCGCGGAGAGGTCCACCACTTGGCCCGGGGCGTCGCCCAGTGCTTCCACGAGGGATCCGATGAGGTTGCCGCCCAAGGAATCATGGGCAGCTTCCGGTGCCACCACCAGGAACTCGGAAGGTCCGAGCCAGAGGACGCTGATGCTGTCCGTGCCGGTCACTTCGCCGCAGCGCACCGGCAGGTTGCCGGCTACGCGGGCGATTCGCGAGCCTTCCTCGGAGCGAGGGTCCACGCGGACTCCGACCATGGTCTGGAACGGGCCTTCGCTGAGGACGACCTTGCCCGGGACGGAGCCAGCCTGCAGGGCCTCGGCCAGGTGGGAGGCGGGGCTGCGGCGGATGTCCCGGAGTCCATTGACGCCTGTCAGTGCTGCTGTCTTAGCCATCTTTGCGGGTCCCTTCGGGGTCATAAAGTACGGTTTCTGCGACGACAACATCCACGAGCTGGTCGCCGGCGGCGGCCACGAGGGTCTCACCGATGCGGTTGCGGCCATTCTTGATCAGTGCCAGCCCAAAGGAACGTCCAAGGGCGGCGCTGTGGTAGCTCGAGGTCACGAATCCCTGCATGGGGACCGGGCCGTCGGCGGGGTTTGTGGCTATCCCCTTTTCCACCAGTTGGGTTCCTTCGGGCAGCCGGATCGTGCCGTCCACGGGAAGGACGCTGACCAGGTGTTTCCGGTCGGTGCGGCCCGCGTCCTGGCGGGCGTAGGACCGTTTGCCGATGAAGTCCTTGGCCTTGGACACCACCCATTCCATCCCGGCGTCCTGCGGGGTGACGGTCCCGTCGGTGTCCTGGCCGACGATCGGGTAGCCCTTTTCGGCCCGCAGCACGTGCATGGTTTCGGTGCCGTAGGGGGTGATGTTGAATTCCGCTCCGGCCGCTGCCACGGCTTCCCAGGTGTTCAGCCCGTACCAGGACGGAACGTTGATCTCGTAGGCGAGTTCGCCGGAGAACGAGATCCGGCAGACCCGGGCCTGCACGCCGGAGGCGAGGGTGGTTTCGCGGAAGGTCATGAACGGGAAGGCTTCCGCTTCCAGTCCGCCGTCGGCGGCAAGCTGCGGTGCCACCTTTGCGAGTACCGCGCGGGATTTGGGTCCGACGACGGCGATGGTGCTCCACTGTTCCGTCACCGAGGTGCAGTGCACGTCCAGGTCCGGCCATTCGGTCTGCAGCCATTCCTCCAGCCAGTCGAGCACCTTGGCGGCGCCGCCGGTGGTGGTGGTCATGAAGAAGCGGTCGTCGTCGAGACGCAGGGTCACACCGTCGTCGAAAATCATGCCGTCTGCCATGCACATCACGCCGTAGCGGGCGGAACCCGGCGCGAGCTTCTTGAACGCGTTCGTGTAGATCCGGTTGAGGAACTCACCGGCGTCCTTGCCGCGGATTTCGATTTTGCCCAGGGTGGTGGCGTCCATAAAGCCCACGGAGCCGCGGACGGCGGCGCATTCGCGGAGCACCGCAGCGTCCATGTCCTCGCCGGCCTGCGGGTAGTACCAGGGGCGCTTCCACTGCCCGACGTCCTCGAAGAGGGCACCATGGGCGACGTGCCACGGGTGGATAGAGGTGACGCGGGCGGGGTCGAAGAGTTCGCCGCGCTGGCGCCCGGCCAGGGCGGCGAACGCCACGGGGGTGAACGGTGCCCGGTAGGTGGTGGTCCCGATGTCCCCGATGCCGCGGGACGCTTCGCCGGCCTGCCGCAATGCCGCGGCGATGACGCCAATGGCGTTGACGCCGGACGTCTTGCCCTGGTCGTTGGCGGTGCTGATCGAGGTGTAGCGCTTGATGTGTTCCACCGAGCGCATGCCGGCGCCGGTGGAGCGCAGGACGTCGGCTACAGACTGGTCGCGCTGGAAGTCAACGAAGTGGTGGTGCCAGTCCTCCGGGGTGCCGGACTGGCCGGGAACGAGCCACAGCTGCCGGGTCGGGGCCGACGCCTTCGGTTCCGAAAAAACCAGCGGATCGACGACTGCGCCAGCATTTTCAGGGTTGAAGCCTGCGGCGATGGCTGCCGATGTTCCGGCTGAGATGCCCTCGGCCACGCAGTCCTCGAGCTCGAAGCTGCCGCGGCCGGAGCCGATGGTCTGCTGGTTCGGGACCACGGTGCTCGGCACAAAAGCGGCGAGCTCGTCGTCCCAGCGCAGCTTGCCCTGGCGCTGGGAGTGGAGGTGGACCAGCGGGCTCCAGCCCCCGGAAACGGCCAGCAGATCGCAGGCGAACTCTTCGATGCCGGAGGTGAGGTCGCCGTCGTCGTTGATGCTGCGGACCGTGACGGCGTTGAGCCGGCCGTCGCCGGAGTCCGAGCCGGTGGTGTTGGCAACGGCGCTGCCGATCAGCACCCGGGTGCCTGCTTCGACGGCGGCCGCCGCAACGTCCGTGAACTTGGCACGGGCATCGACGACTGCGTCGACCTTGACGCCGGCGGCCTGCAGGTCCGCAGCCAGGGCGTAGGCGCTGTCATTGGTGGTGCTGATAAGAACGCGCTGCCCGGCCGCGACGGCGTAGCGGTTGAGGTAAGTGCGGACGGCCGAGGCGAGCATGATGCCGGGGCGGTCGTTGTTCTCGAACACCAGCGGGCGTTCGTGGGCGCCGGGAGCAACCACCACCTGGTTGGCGCGCACGTGCCAGATCCGCTGGCGGGACACGCCGGGCGCTGCGGGGCTGGACAGGTGGTCGGTGCGGTTCTGGACGGCGATGACGTAGTTGGCGTCGTAGGCGCCGAAGGCGGTGGTGCGGTTCAGGACGGTGCACTCGGAAGCGGAAACCAATTCGGCCTCAACGTCCGCCACCCATTCCAGGGCCGGCTTGCCTTCAATGGTCTCGACCAGGCCGGGAGCCACGGACCCTGACAGGAGCGAACCTCCCAACTCGGGCTGGTCGTCCATAAGGATCACCCGGGCGCCGGTGCGTACGGCCTCGCGGGCGGCGGCCAGGCCGGCGGGGCCGCCGCCGATGACCAGGACGTCGGTGTGGACGTACTTCTTGTCGTACTCGGCGCGGTCCTCCTCCGGGTCCAGCTTGCCCAGTCCGTTGAGCAGTTCTGCTTTCAGGCCGTCCACCAGGGTGACGGTGGTGGCGGGGAGCATGGACTCGGCCACGTGGCCCGGGAACCGGGGTTCAATACGAACCAGCGCGTTGGATTCCTCCACGCCGGCGGACATGATGCCGCGGGCGCGGTCCTCGTAAAGCGAGTTGCCGGCGGCGATGCGGCCGTTGGCGAGCAGGGCCGAGGCGAGTGTGTCGCCGGGGTGACCGGTGAATTCTTCGCCGTCTACGGTGAACCGCCAGGAGATGGTGCGGTCGATGCGTCCGCCGGCGTCGAGGCGGGCGTTCTGGGAAGTCACTTGGTTGCTCCTTCCGGGGCGGTGGCGCTGGCGGGGGCTGTGCTTGTGGCAATGCTCGTTGCAGCGATGCTGGGAGCCGCGGTCCCGGTGGTAGTGCTGTCCGGGGCGGTGCTGGCCGTGCCGGATTCAGGCGCCGGGGCGGCTTTGTCCGGACGGGCGGCGCCCATCGGGTAGACAGCCTGGATCTCGTAGGTGACCGTGTCGCGGAGCATGTTGAACCACTGGCGGCAGCCGGTGCTGTGCAGCCAGCGTTCGGCGAAGGCGCCCTTGGTGTTGTCGCGGTAGAACAGGTACTCGGCCCATTCGCGGTCGTTCAGTTCGTTCGGGTTTTCGGGGTAGGCGATGTGGGCCTGGCCGCCGTAGTGGAATTCGGTCTCGTCGCGGGAGCCGCAGTTGGGGCATGAAATGAGGAGCATGTCCGGACTCTCTTCTAGTGGGCCACGGCGGCGGCGCCGTGTTCGTCGATCAGGGCGCCGGTTTCGAACCGCTCCAGCGCAAACGGCTTGTTCAGTTCGTGCGGCGTTCCCGTGGCAATGGTGTGCGCAAAGGTGAGGCCCGCGGCCGGGGTGCCCTTGAAGCCGCCAGTGCCCCAGCCGCAGTTGACGAACATGTTCTCCACCGGGGTGGTCCCCACGATCGGGGAGGCGTCCAGGGTGGTGTCCACGATCCCGCCCCAGGTCCGGAGCACGTGGGCGCGGGCGAAGATGGGGAAGAGTTCGACGGCGGCCGCCATCTGGTGCTCGATCACGTGGAAGGACCCGCGCTGGCCGTAGCCGTTGTAGGAGTCGACGCCGGCGCCCATGACCAGTTCGCCCTTGTGGGCCTGGGAGACGTAGACGTGGACGTGGTTGGACATGACCACGGTGGGGTGGACGGGCTCGTGGAGTTCGGACACCAGTGCCTGGAGCGGGTGGGACTGGATGGGCAGCCGGAACCCGGCCATTTCCGCGAGGACCGAGCTGTGCCCGGCCGCGCAGAGGCCGACCTTTTCGGTGTGGATGGTGCCGCGGTTGGTCTTGACGCCGACGACGCGGTTGCCGTCCTTGAGGAAGCCGGTGACTTCGCAGTTCTGGATGATGTCGACGCCCAGTTCGTCGCATTTGCGGGCGAACGCCCAGGCCACGTGGTCGTGCTTGGCGATGCCGGCGCGCGGCTGGTACGTGGCGCCCATCACCGGGTAGCGGATGTTGTCATTGATGTTCAGGATGGGGCAAAGTTCCTTGACCTGCTGCGGGTCCAGCCACTCGGCGTCCACGCCATTGAGCTTGTTGGCCCCGACCCGGCGCATGCTCTCGCGCACATCGCCCAGGGTGTGGGCCAGGTTCATCACGCCGCGCTGGCTGAACAGGAAATCGTACTCGAGCTCCTCCGGCAGGATCTCCCAGAGCTTCAGGGCGTGCTCGTAGATCGCCGCGCTCTCATCCCAGAGGTAGTTAGAGCGGATGATGGTGGTGTTCCGGGCCATGTTGCCGCCGGCGAGCCAGCCCTTTTCCAGGACAGCAATGTTGGTCATCCCGTGGTTCTTGGCCAGGAAGTAGGCCGTGGCGAGGCCGTGCCCGCCGCCGCCCACAATCACGGCGTCATAGCTCCTCTTGGGGTCCGGGTTGCGCCAAAGGAATTCCGGGTGCTCCGGAAGCAGATCGGCCATCATGCCACCTCGGTCACGTCAGAGGAGAGGTTGGGGTAGAGGGGAAACTTTCCGGCCAGGATTTCTACCCGCTGCCGGAGTTCCGCCACGGTCTCGTCGCTGAATTCGCGCTTGAGTGCTGCGGCGATAATGTCCGCGACCTCGGTGAATTCTGCCTTTCCGAAGCCGCGTGTGGCCAGTGCCGGCGTGCCGATACGAAGACCGGAAGAGACCATCGGCGGACGCGGGTCGAAGGGCACGGCGTTGCGGTTGACCGTGATGCCGATCCGGTGCAGGCGGTCTTCGCCCTGCTGGCCGTCCAATTCCGAATTGCGCAGATCCACCAGGACCAGGTGCACGTCAGTGCCACCGCTGACTACGGTCACGCCGGACTCTGCAACGTCGGCGGACAGCATGCGTTCTGCGATGATGCGGGCGCCTTCCAGGGTGCGTTCCTGGCGGTCGCGGAACGACGGCTCAGCAGCTAGCTTGAACGCAACAGCCTTCGCGGCAATGACGTGCTCCAGCGGGCCACCCTGCTGTCCGGGGAACACTGCGGAGTTGACCTTCTTGGCGATGTCGGCGTCGTTGGTCAGGATCACACCACCGCGCGGGCCGCCAAGGGTCTTGTGGGTGGTGCTCGTGACGATGTGGGCGTGAGGCACGGGGTTCGGGTGAAGCCCCGCGGCCACCAGGCCGGCGAAATGCGCCATGTCCACCATCAGGTAGGCCCCTACCAAGTCCGCGATACGGCGGAACTCGGCGAAGTCCAGCTGCCGGGAGTAGGCAGACCAGCCGGCGACGATCAGCTTCGGCTTGTTCTCGACCGCCAGGCGCTCGACTTCAGCCATGTCAATCAGCATGGTGTCTTCGGCAACGCCATACGGGACCACTTTGTAGAGCTTGCCGGAGAAATTAATGCGCATCCCGTGTGTCAAGTGGCCACCGTGTGCGAGGTTCAGCCCCAGGATGGTGTCGCCGGGCTGGATGAGGGCGAACATCGCCGCTGCATTGGCCTGGGCGCCGGAGTGGGGCTGGACATTAGCGAATTCAGCGACGAAGAGTGACTTGAGGCGGTCGATGGCCAGCTGCTCGACCACGTCGACGTGCTCGCAGCCGCCGTAGTAGCGCTTGCCGGGGTAGCCCTCGGCATACTTGTTGGTCAGCACAGATCCCTGGGCTTCCATGACGGCAGTCGGCGCAAAGTTTTCGGAGGCGATCATCTCCAATGTGCCCTGCTGGCGCAGCAATTCCTGGTGCACAGCGGCGTGGATCTGGGGATCGGTCTCTGCGAGCGAGCGGGTCAGAACATCGACCATCATGTCTCCTAGTCTCTCTAATATCCTGTTGATATATTAGTTCAGTGACTCAAGTATGCTATCGGCGCCGGTGGGTGTCAACAGATTTTTCAACCGGCCCGGCCGGCGGGGCGGGGGCCAGGCAGCGGACCAAAGCGGCCCGGAACGGGCTAAAGCGCAGCCCATTCCGGGCTGCGCTTTAGTTTCGGGGCCGGCGGCGCCTGGGTCAGGCGGCGAAAAGAGCTTCGCGTACTGCGTGCTCGAAGCCACTGACGTGGATCCGTGCGAGTTCAGCGGCGCCCGCCTCATCTCCGTCGATAACGGCACGGAGCAGGTCCACATGCTCATGGACGTGCCGGGACAGGTCGGGCAGGCGATCCAGGACCATGCACCAGATTCGTGTTGCGAGATTGTCGTAGCGGATCAGGACATCTTCGAGGTGGGGATTGGCGGCGGCCGCATAGATGCCGCGGTGGACGCTTGCGTCCAGCCGCAGTGTTTCGACGACGGACGCTGCGCTCGCGTCGAATGACTCAACTTCGCGCATAACGTCGCGCAGTTGCTCCCTGGCAGACGCGGTGGCCACGCGCGCAGCCCGGGAAGCGGCAAGGGGTTCAAGCTGCGTACGGATTTCGGAAATGAACGCAAGGTCCGTAACCTCCACGCGCGTCGCGAAAGTTCCCCTCCGCGGGTAGGACACAACAAGGCGATCGAGCTCCAGCCGCTTCAAGGCTTCGCGCACCGGTGTCCGCCCGACGCCAAGGTCCTTGGCGAGCTGGTCATCATTAAGGAGATCGCCGGGTTTGATGTCCAGCATCAGCAGCCGGTCCCGAATGCGTTCATAGGCCACATCCGCCAACGACCTCCTTGCGGCATCATCACCAGCACGCACCAAAGCTTCGACAGCCATCCGTGGACCCCCTTCAATTCCAGTGAGAAGGCTATTGACCTCCCCCAATGACCAGTATACGCTGGTGATCAAATCTAATATATCAGTAACAATTCTAAGAATATATCTAAGGCGGAGACATGACGCTAATGGCGACAGACTCATCTACCAGCACGCTGCCCCAGTCAGAGATTCTTGGGGAAGAGCCGACGAAGAAGTTCGTTCTCACATTGTCGTGCGTCGAACGCGCAGGCATCGTCCAAGCGGTCACCACGTTCCTCTTTGAGCGTGGCTTCAACATCGAAGAACACCAGCAGTTCGATGACGGCCTCCGCGAGACTCTGCATCTGCGCACGGCATTCTCGGGCCCCTCTGCCCACACCCCGGACGGGCTCGAGGAAGAATTCCGTTCGATCGCTGACCGCTTCGACATGAAATTCAGCTTTCATGACGAGACGAAGCAGCGCCTCCTCGTAATGGTGTCCAAGTTCGGCCACTGCCTGAACGACTTGCTGTTTCGTTGGCGGGGCGGAAGCCTCGGCGGCGACATCGCCCTTGTGGTTTCTAACCATGAAACACACCGGGCCATGGCCGAGGCCGCCGGCGTCCCCTTCATCTACCTCCCGGTGACCCCCGAGACCAAGGCAGATGCCGAGCGGCGCCTGCTGGAATTGGTGGACGAGCATAACATCGACCTCGTCGTACTCGCCCGGTACATGCAGGTACTGTCCGACGACCTTTGCCGCTCTCTGGCAGGCCGCGCTATCAACATCCACCATTCCTTCCTCCCGGGCTTCAAGGGTGCGCGCCCTTACCACCAGGCCTACGATCGTGGCGTCAAGTTGGTGGGCGCCACGGCCCACTACGTCACCGCGGAACTGGATGAGGGGCCAATCATCGAACAGGAAGTCATCAGGGTCGACCACAGCTACGGACCGACCGCCCTTTCAACGGTTGGCCAGGACGCGGAGGCACTGGCACTGTCCCGCGCCGTACGCTGGCACTGCCAACACCGTGTGCTGCTGGATCGGACCAGCACCGTCGTGTTCCGGTAAGTAGAAGCCACCAAACCCGCAGAGACAACACACGAATATCAGCAGGAGAAACCACATGGCATCGACGCCAAGCATTGTCATCATCGGAGCCGGAATCGTCGGCACGAACCTGGCCGATGAACTGGTCACCCGGGGTTGGAACAACATCACCGTCCTGGACCAAGGGCCGCTGAACATGCCCGGGGGCTCCACCTCCCACGCCCCGGGCCTTGTCTTCCAGACGAACCCCTCAAAGTCCATGGCGCTCTTCGCCAAGTACACGGTGGAAAAGCTATTGTCCTTGACCGAGGACGGCGTCAACTGTTTCAACCAGGTCGGCGGCCTCGAGGTCGCCACCACCGAGACCCGTCTCGCTGACCTGAAGCGGAAGCTCGGATACGCGGCATCGTATGGAATTAACGGCAAGATGCTTTCGCGTGAAGAGTGCATGGAGCTCTACCCGCTCCTGAACGAGGAGGACGTCCTGGGTGGACTCCATGTCCCCAGCGACGGCCTGGCCAACGCCGCCCGCGCCGTTCAGCTGCTGATCAAACGTACCGAAGCCGCGGGCGTCCAGTACCGGGGCAACACCATGGTCACCGGTATTGAACAGTCCGGCCGGCGCGTCACGGGCGTCCAGACGTCCGACGGTGTTATCCCCGCGGACATCGTGGTTTCCTGCGCAGGCTTCTGGGGGGCCAAGATCGGCGAAATGATCGGCATGTCCGTCCCTCTTCTGCCCTTGGCCCACCAGTACGTCAAGACCACTCCGGTGCCGGCGTTGAAGGGCAAGAACGACCTGCCCAACGGGGCCTCCTTGCCCATTCTGCGACACCAGGACCAGGACCTTTACTACCGCGAGCACGGCGACCGCTACGGCATCGGCTCCTACGCCCACCGCCCCATGCCCGTGGACCTTGACGAACTCGGCACCTTTGAGCCCGCCACGATCAGCGAACACAACATGCCCTCCCGGCTGGATTTCACCGTGGAGGACTTCCTCCCGGCATGGGAAGCCACCAAGCGGATGCTGCCCGCGCTGCGGGAAAGCGACATCGAGGATGGCTTCAACGGCATCTTCTCCTTCACCCCCGACGGCGGATCCCTGGTGGGCGAGTCCAAGGAGTTGGACGGCTTCTTCGTCGCCGAAGCCGTGTGGGTGACCCACTCTGCCGGTATCGCCCGCGCCGTTGCCGAACTGCTGACCACCGGCAGGTCGGAGATCGATCTGGGTGATTGCGATATTCATCGCTTTGAAGAGGTCCAGCTGACCCCGGAATACGTCAGCGAAACGTCACAGCAGAATTTCGTGGAAATCTACGACGTCCTCCACCCACTCCAGTCCAAGCTCTCCCCCCGCAACCTCCGCGTGAGTCCGTTCCACGCCCGCCACAAGCAGTTGGGCGGTTTCTTCCTGGAGGGCGGCGGATGGGAACGCCCCTACTGGTTCGAAGCTAACGCGGAGCTGCTGAAGGAAATGCCGGACAGCTGGCTGCCGCCGGCCCGCGACGCCTGGTCGGGGATGTTCAGCTCGCCGATTGCCGCCGCTGAAGCTTGGAAGACCCGCACGGCGGTGGCCATGTACGACATGACTCCGCTCAAGCGCCTCGAGGTCTCCGGCCCGGGCGCACTGAAGCTGCTGCAGGAACTCACCACCGCGGACATGGCGAAGAAGCCCGGCGCAGTCACCTACACCCTCCTGCTGGACCACGCCGGCGGCATCCGAAGCGACATCACCGTGGCCCGGCTGAGCGAAGACACCTTCCAGCTCGGAGCCAACGGAAACATCGACACTGCCTACTTTGAGAGGGCAGCCCGCCATCAGACCGAAAGCGGGAGCGCCAGCGACTGGGTACAGGTGCGCGACACGACGGGCGGCACGTGCTGCATTGGTCTCTGGGGCCCCCTCGCCCGGGACCTGATCAGCACTGTCAGCAGCGACGATTTCAGCAATGACGGTCTCCGTTACTTCCGCGCCAAGGAGGTAGTCATCGGCGGCGTCAACGTCACGGCCATGCGCCTGTCCTACGTCGGCGAGCTGGGCTGGGAACTCTACACAAGCGCAGACAATGGGCAGCGCCTCTGGGATGCGCTGTGGAAGGCCGGCCAGCCTCACGGTGTCATCGCGGCAGGTCGTGCAGCGTTCGGCGCGCTGCGTCTTGAAAAGGGTTACCGCTCCTGGGGCACAGACATGACCACCGAGCACGATCCCCTGGAAGCCGGGCTGGGATTCGCCGTGAAGATGGCCAAGGAATCCTTCGTCGGAAAGAAAGCGCTGGAAGGCCGCACCGAGGAAAACTCCGCACGGCACCTGCGCTGCCTGACGGTCGACGACGGCCGGAGCATCGTCCTGGGCAAGGAACCGGTCTTTTACAAAGACCAGGCAGTCGGCTACGTCACCAGCGCCGCCTACGGCTACACCGTCGCCAAACCGATCGCCTACGCGTACCTCCCAGCCGCTGTCTCGGTGGGCGACTCCGTTGAGATCGAGTACTTCGGCCGGCGCATCCAGGCCACGGTCACCGCAGATCCGCTGTACGACCCCACAATGACCAGGCTCCGCGGCTAACCACGCGCCGGACCATTAGAGGGCGCGCGGCCCGGACTCATTCCCTCGAACCAAAGTCCGGGCCGCCGCTCTTCCATGGCTCGTCCCCCACCCCGCTTAGTCGACTCGAGCTTCAGCCCAGGGAGACAACATGATCAGTTCAGAACCAATCAGCGAATACCTCGCCAGCCTTGCCGCACGCGAACCCACCCCAGGCGGCGGCGCAGCCGCGGCCCTCCACGCCGCTCAGGGGGCGGCGCTCGTCGCGATGGTGGCCCGATACACCACCGGTGCGAAATACGAGCAGCACGCCGAGCTCGTTCAAAGGACCATCACCGCCGCCGACGGACTCGTAGTGGAGGCCCTGCGCCTGGCCGACGCTGACAAACATGCGTTCCAGGGCGTCATCGATTCGTACAAACTTCCGTCCGGACAGGAAGATCTCAGGGCCGCACGAACGGCATCCATCCAGGAAGCCCTCATCCTGGCCGCGCAACCCCCTGCACAGCTCATCAAGGTCGCCGGTGCCATCGTGGATCTTGCCACGGAACTCTTCGAGGTTGCGAACGCCAACGTGATCAGCGACATCGCCGCTGCCGCCGACGCAGCCCGCGCAGCCGCCACCACGGCCCGGGTGAACATCGACATCAACGTGGTGGCCATCAAAGACACCGCAGCCCGTTCACGGTTGGCTGGCCAAACCGACGGCCTCGAGGAAAAGGTCGTCCTTGCGGCGGACTCCATCGTACGGCGTGTGCGCGAAAGGATTCTCGGTTGAGCACCTCACTCCTCTCCGGAAAAACACTGGCAAAGACCATTCAGCAGAAAGCCCAGGATGAGGCCCGGGGACTGGAAGCCGACGGGCTGCACCCAACGCTCGCGGTGGTTGTGGCAACGGACGACGGCTCCACGCACTGGTATGTCCGGTCCATCGAACGGGCCGCGGAAAGGGCCGGGATCAGTTGCCGCATTGTGGACCTTGGCCACGACGCTACCGGGGAGGTCTTGGCCACTGCACTAAAGGACCTCAGCGCTGATCCGTCAGTGAACGGCATCATCCTCCAGACGCCTCTGCCTCCTGGTGTCGAGGCAGATGTGCTGGTCGGGCATATTGACCCGGAGAAGGACATCGACGGCGCGAACCCGTTGAGCCTTGGGCGACTGGCTGTCGGGCAGCCGTCGTTCGCGCCGGCCACGGCCCGCGCCGTAATCGAGATCCTTGACCATTTCGACATCCCGCTCGCGGGCCGGAACGTCGTCGTCATTGGCCGTTCCGCCGTCGTCGGGAAGCCGTTGTCTCTGCTGCTTCTGGAACGCGACGCGGCCATTACCGTCTGCCACTCGAAGTCAGGTCCGCTGGAGAAATACACCAAGACCGCCGACGTCGTGGTCGTCGCAGCCGGGCGGACCGGCCTGCTCAAAGGCGACCACGTGTCTTCAGCTGCCGTAGTGATCGACGTCGGCACCAACGTCCTTCCCGACGGATCACTCGTGGGAGATGTCGACGCAGCCAGCGTGCGCGGCGTCGCCGCGGCGCTGACCCCTGTCCCCGGTGGCGTGGGCTCCGTCACCACATCACTGCTTCTCCTGCACACAACCGAGGCCGCGCGGAAACAGTCGCGTGATCTAGCTCTGGAAGCTGCCGGGTAATTCCCGGTAGACGCACTTGCCAGCCCCTCTGCCTCCGCGGCCGGTTGCCGTCTACAGCACAGCCCTGATCAGCTTCTCGAAATCGGTGACGTGCTGGGCGGTCAACCGCGCAGCAGCTTCGGAGTCCCCAGCCGCGATGCATTCGAGAAGCTCAATATGCTGGGCAATATGCTCGGACACCGGCGGGAGCTTTTCCAGCACCAGGCTCCAAATCCGCGTTGCCAGATTGTCGTAACGAATCAGGACATCCTGGAGGTGCCGGCTTCCTGTGGCGCGATAGATCGTCCGGTGTACCCGCATGTCCAGGCGCATGAGGTCCTGCTGCGCCTGCATCCCTGGCAGCAGCTGCTCTACTTCCCGTGCAATGTCCCTAAGCTCCTGACGAAGCTTCGGCGATGCCATCCGCGCAGCCCGCGCGGCTGCGGCAGGCTCCAGAAGGTGGCGAATCTCGGAGATTTCAGCCAGATCTTTAATGTCCACGCCCGCGGCGAACGTTCCGCGCCGCGGATAGGCCACCACCAAATGGTCGCTCTCAAGCCGCTTCATAGCTTCGCGGATTGGCGTCCGGCCCACACCGAGACGCTTGGAGATTACTTCATCGTTGAGAGGCTCCCCCGGCTTGATGTCCAGAACGATCAATTCATCGCACAAAATCCTATAGGCGAAGTCGGCAAAGGACTCGTCGTCTTCCCGCTGCGGCACCGAGGAAACCCCCGCCTCCACAGGTAATCCGCCAGCGTTTGCCATTTTCAAGACTCCTCTCGATGTGCGTCCGAGCCTTGACGCCCCGGCTCTCAGTACATAGTATTCCAACAACTGATATATCAATACGTCAGCATAAGAATGTCAAGGGCGACACTGCCTTCCAAATGATTAGCCCCGGATTGCGCGGGGTTTTGCAACCCCTACGCCACGGATGGAGAGCAATGGGCAATGAAGCTGTTGCAAGGGTGCGGCTGGAAGTTGTTCCTTCAGCCGATCTTCTTACGGCGCTCCCCCCGGTATTTGATCCTCCGGGCTCCGTAAGTGTGACGTGCCTTCCGCACCACGGTCCTGAACGCACCGTAGAAACATCCATGCGTCTGGCGCGCCGGGGGTACCACGCGGTTCCCCATTTGGCCGCCCGCAGCATCGCCAGCGAGGCCCAATTGCATTCCCTGCTGCTGGAGTTGCAGGGCGCGGGAGTCTCCGAGCTGTTCCTCGTGGCCGGTGACCGCCGCACCCCCGCGGGTCCCTACCGCTGGAGCGGACAGCTCCTGGAGGCTGTCAAAGCGTATTCGGCTGATTTTTCAGTAGGGATTGCGGGCTACCCGGAAGGCCACCCCCACCTGGGCCAGGACGTACTCGTGAGCAGCCTCGAGATCAAGGCGCCGATGGCGTCATCCCTGGTCACCCAGATGTGCTTTTCTGCCGCGGCGATCAGCAACTACCTTCGGACGATCCGCAAGAACGGCGTCGAGCTCCCTGTGTGGGTTGGGGTGCCCGGTCCGGTCTCAGTCAAGAAGCTGGTGTCTATGGGAGCACGCCTCGGTGTTGGCCGTTCGCTCAAGCTGGCCCGCAGTTCAGGCATGGCAGGCGCCCTCTGGCAGCGAGGGGACTTGATGAACTATGACAGCGGCCGGCTGATTCGCGAAGTTCACCAAGAGCTGGTGGGTGATCCCCTCTTTGCCGGTTTCCACGTCTACACCTTCAACGACCTAGGCCGCTTGCCCGGTCTCCTGGACAGCCTGCCGAGGCTGCATGAGGCCACCACAAAGCCACCAAGCAAACCCGGCCCGCTGTTTCCTGCCCGGATCTGAAGGGAAGATCACATGGCTTCAAAAGCCCCGTTTCATAACATCGACGAGTCAAAGCTGACCGTCACCAAACCCAAGACCAAGGCCGTCGGAATCCCCGCGGTGGTGAACTCGCTGAAGATCTCCCTCGAGCAGATGGGTCCGCTGCGCAGTGTCCAAACGCTGCTGGCAGTCAACCAGGTCGACGGGTTCGACTGCATGGGCTGCGCATGGCCCGAACACGAAAAGCGCAACGCCGCAGAGTTCTGCGAAAACGGCGCGAAGGCGGTGGCCGAGGAGGGCACCCGCCGCCGTGTCACCCCCGAGTTCTTCGCCAGACACTCCATCGAGGACCTGAAAACGCGGGACGACTACTGGCTGGGCCAGCAGGGCCGGCTGACGCACCCGATGTTTTTGGCCGAGGGAGCCACGCACTACACGCCCATCGAATGGGACGCAGCCTATGAGCTGATCGCTCAGGAGATGAAGGAAATGGGCCATCCCGACCAGGCAGTTTTTTACACTTCCGGGCGGACCTCGAATGAAGCCGCTTTCCTCTACCAGCTCCTCGTGCGCGGACTGGGCACGAATAATCTCCCCGATTGCTCCAACATGTGCCACGAGTCCACGGGTTCAGCACTCGTTGAAACCATCGGCATCGGCAAGGGCTCGGTCAGCCTCGCCGACCTGGAGACAGCCTCGCTGATCTTCGTTGCCGGGCAGAATCCAGGTACAAACCACCCGCGCATGCTCAGCGCCCTGGAAAAAGCGAAGAAAAACGGCGCCGTCATCGTCTCCGTCAACCCACTTCCCGAGGCCGGGCTCCTCCGGTTCGAGAACCCGCAGACCATCTCCGGAACGCTCGTGGGCACGCAACTGACCGACGACTTCCTGCAGATCCGGGCGGGCGGGGATCAGGCCCTTTTCCAAGGGCTTGGCAAATACCTCCTCGAGGCGGAGGCGCAGGGGAGGAAGACACCGGGGCTATCCACGGTCCTCGACCACGAATTCATCAATAACCACACCGTGGGCATCAACGAATACCTGCGGCAGCTCGAAAAAGTCGAGTGGGATGACATCGTCGACGCCACGGGCCTGAGCCTGGAACAGATCAAGTCCACGGGCGAACGCCTGCTGGCCTCCAATGCCACCATCGTCTGCTGGGCCATGGGCCTGACCCAGCACAAACACTCAGTTCCCACGCTCCGGGACGTCGTTAACGTGCTGCTTCTCCAAGGCAACATCGGTAAACCCGGAGCTGGAGTATGCCCCGTCCGCGGCCACTCAAACGTCCAGGGGGACCGCACCATGGGCATCTTCGAAAAGATGCCAGAGGCGTTCCACGACAGGCTGGACCGGGAGTTCAAGTTCCTTTCCCCTCGCAAGCACGGCTACGACACCGTGGCAGCGATTCGTGCCATGCGGGACGGCAAAGTCCGCGTCTTCATTGGAATGGGTGGAAACTTCGTCCGGGCGGCTCCTGATTCCGAGGTCACGGAGCGCGCTTTGGCCAACACAGACCTGACGGTACAGATCTCCACGAAGCTGAACCATTCCCACGTGTCCACGGGCCGGCGCGCGCTGATCCTCCCGACGCTGGGTCGGACCGAAAAGGACGCGCAGCGCACCGGGGACCAGAGGGTGACGGTGGAAGACTCGATGAGCGCCGTCCATGCGTCCCGCGGACGCATCAAGCCGGCCAGCGAGCACCTCCACTCAGAGGTGGCCATAGTGTGCAACCTCGCCCATAAGCTCTTCACCGACAGTGACAACCTCCCACTGCCCAACACGCCTAAAGCTGCCTGGCTCTCGCTGAAAGACGACTACTCCCTGGTCCGGATGCACATCGAGGCGGTCATCGACGGCTTCGAAAATTTCGAGGAGCGGATCCAGCACCCTGGCGGCTTTGTCCTCCCCCACCCTCCGCGGGACGCGAGACAGTTCGACACCGCGTCGGGCAAGGCCCACTTCACCGGCAATGAGCTGGAATTCATCAAAGTACCCGAGGGGCGGCTGGTCCTTCAGACCCTGCGCTCACATGACCAGTACAACACCACCATCTATGGCAAGGATGACCGATACCGCGGTATCCATGGCGGGCGTCGGGTGGTTCTTGTCAACGAGGCTGACATCGCTGAGCTGGGCTTTAGGGACGGTGACATGGTTCATCTGATTTCCGAGTTTCGCGGGACAGAGCGGCGGGCGGACAACTTCCGGATTGTTTCGTACTCGACGCCGAAAGGCTGTGCGGCAGCGTACTACCCGGAGACCAACGTCCTCGTGCCGCTCGATTCGGTAGCTGACACCAGCGGTACACCGACTTCCAAGTCCGTCATCGTGCGGCTGGAACGGGCCGAAGCGTGAGCGCCGACATGACGACGGCAACAGCGTCCAAGGGCGTGGACGGGCCGCGGGTTGAGCAGGCCGTCCGTGAATATCTGCTTGCGATCGGAGAGGACCCGGACAGGCCAGGGCTCGTGGACACGCCCGCGCGGGTGGCCCGGGCGGCTGCGGAGATATTTGGCGGGCTTCATGAGGACCCCCTGGCCGTGCTGGATAAGACCTTTGACCTTGGGCACGGAGAAATGGTCATCGTCAAGGACATCCCCTTCTACTCCACCTGCGAGCACCACCTGGTGCCGTTCCACGGCGTAGCCCACGTTGGCTACATCCCATCGGCTGAGGGTCTCGTCACGGGGCTGAGCAAGCTGGCCCGGCTCGTCGATGTCTTTGCACGCAGGCCCCAGGTCCAGGAACGGCTGACAACCCAGGTCGTTGATGCGCTGGTCAGTTCGCTGCGGCCCCTGGGGGCCATTGTGGTAGTTGAGTGCGAGCACCTCTGCATGTCGATGCGCGGTGTCCGCAAGCCCGGGGCCAAGACCATCACTTCAGCCGTCCGCGGGGAACTGCGCCTGCCGGCGGCCCGGGCTGAGGCTCTCAGCCTGATACACGGCCGCTAAAAATCTCTGGACACACTCCCAGTCCTGCCATACGATGTAACTGATATATCTTTACTGGTAATCAAAACATATCAAACTTATCAGTGCTAATTGCGATTTTCGTTGGGTAATGCGGAACAATCCCGCCCTTACCCCTTGGCGCGAACTTAATCACCTGACCAAAGAGGCGCCCCACGCACAAGCCCCACTCAGTAATCCGATCCGGGGAGGCGCTACGGCAAACTGCCGGTACGCACCCACGAAGTGCAAATCGTCGACGGCAACATCATGATCATCAAACCGGACGAGGCCCCCGACCTCCGGCCGGTCTGACTTCCGAGGGCCATGTTTAACCTCAGGCCCATGCCTCACCGAGCAAAGGACCCGCTCATGGCTTTTGACAGTCACCTGAAATCCCATACGCCCGAGGAGCTGCCTGCAGACAACAGGGTGGCAGAGGCTCGGCGTAACGAAGAACCTGGAAGTGGGGAGAAGAGTGAAGTAGTCATCACTGTCTCCGGCGACGTAGACAGAAACACCGCTGTCCTCGATCCGGAGGAAGGAGGCGCACCCCCCTTGCCGGACGTCGAGTACGAGCAAATCCTCGAAGAGCTGCGTCATGCCAAGACCGAGCAAGCAGTTGCGGATCGCCGGAACCATAAGCTCAGTCTCGACAAGATCACATTCGGGATCACAGGCGTCATCGCCATTGCCTTTGTTATCTGGGGCTTCGTGGGACGCGACAGTCTGTCCGACACTTCCACGGGTGCCCTTAACTGGGTCATGGAGTACACCGGATGGCTTTTCATGCTCATGGCATCGCTCTTCGTGATCTTCGTCCTGTGGCTGGCCCTGGGCAAGTTCGGCAACATCCCCCTGGGCAAGGATGGCGAAAAGCCCGAATTCCGTACTGTCTCCTGGGTCGCGATGATGTTCGCCGCCGGCATGGGCATCGGGCTGATGTTCTACGGCGTGGCCGAACCGCTCTACCACTACGTCTCTCCCCCGCCCGGCACTGTGAACGGACGGACCCCCGAAGCCATCCAGACTGCCATGGCCACCTCGATCTTCCACTGGACTCTGCACCCCTGGGCCATGTATGCAGTTGTCGGCATCGCAATGGCCTACGGGACCTACCGCTTGGGTCGCAGGCAACTGATCTCTGTCGCCTTCACGTCGCTCTTCGGGGTCAGGACGGTCGAAGGGCCAATCGGGAAGTTCATCAATATCCTGGCCATTTTCGCCACCTTGTTTGGTACCGCTGCATCGTTGGGCCTGGGAGCCTTGCAGATTGGCAGCGGCATGACCTCCAACGGTTGGTTCGGCGAAATCGGCACCCCCGTGCTTGTAGCGATCGTTGCCGTCCTGACCTTATGCTTCGTCGCTTCGGCCGTCTCTGGGATCAGCCGCGGCATCCAGTGGCTCTCCAACATCAACATGGTCCTGGCCGTCGCCCTTGCATTGATCGTCTTCATCGCCGGCCCCACCCTTTTCATCCTTAATTTGTTCCCCTCCGCGATCGGCGACTATGCCCGAGACCTGGCCGAGATGTCGTCGCGGACTGAAGCGGTCGGCGATGAGTCACTGCGTAGCTGGATGAGCAGCTGGACTATCTTCTACTGGGCCTGGTGGATCTCATGGACCCCCTTCGTAGGCCTCTTCATCGCCCGCATCAGCCGCGGCCGCACCATCCGCCAGTTCGTCACCGGTGTGCTGCTGGTGCCCAGCGTCGTCAGCGTGATTTGGTTTTCCGTCTTCGGAGGCGCAGCCTTCCACGTCCAGCAGGAAGCCGACAAGGCCAACACCCCCGGCCTGGTCACCATGGTCGACGGGACACCGTCCGTCAACTTCGACGGAGCACTCTTCGACCTGATCAAGAACCTGGGCATGCCCGACTGGGCAATCACTGCCGTTATCTTGCTGGCCATGGCTCTGGTCGCCATCTTCTTTATCACTGGCGCCGACGCTGCCTCAATCGTGATGGGATCGCTCAGCTCCAATGGAGCCGAGCACCCCCGCCGCGGAGTGGTCATCTTCTGGGGCTGCCTCACCGGCGCCGTGGCGGCGGTCATGCTGCTGGCCGGCGGTGATCAACCATCGGAAGCCCTGGCTGGCCTGCAACGGATCACCATCGTGGCAGCGCTACCGTTCGTCATTGTCATGATGTTGCTCTGCTTTGCCCTCACCAAGGACCTGCGTCGCGATCCCCTCTCCTTGCGGCGCCGCCTGGCTACATCCGTAGTGGAGCGGGCCATACGCACCGGCGTGGAACAACACGGCGGCGTGCAGTTCGACCTCGTAACAAAGCACGACTGCGCCGAAAAGTGCCCCGACTCGGATTGTCTGGGAGGGACTTCCACGGGGAGAATCCCCACCGTCGGACCCCAGCGTCTGGATCCGGACAGGAAATAGCTGCGCACCGTGAGTAGCAGCCCCGCCTAGGCGGTACGCGGCCGGTTCCGGCCCGTGCCGCCTAGGCACACGCATAGCAAATAACACTCCACGCCGGGGCCCGGACTGTAGGATCGCACGATAGTCCGGCCCTTGGAGCCGTAATGACGGAACTGGTCCGGCAGGGACGCCCAACGGACCACGTCCGCGAAGCCAGCATTTACACGCGGCTCGGCCATCTGATTTCAGAGATCGTCTTCGGGGCGGGCGGTGAGGATCCGATTGGCGCTGACCTGCAGGATGCCAAGCGACTCCTGGATCAGGGGCGATGCGATGCTGCCCCTGCGCACCGCTGCGACAATGCGGCGCGTGGGCCTCCCCTTGCCAGTTATGCGCAGTCGAACCACGTTTTCGGCACTATGCAGGGGCGCCAGTCGCGGCAGCAGGCCCACGCCCAGCCCCGCACCAACGAATGCGATCTGGGTTTCCCATTCAACGGCCTCATGGGCAATCCGCGGTGTCACCCCGACTGCCGTGAACGCCGCGGTGAAAAGGGAATGGTAGGTGGAACCGGCGGCCTCGGTGATCCAGGGTTCCGACGCCAGCTCTTCGAGCGTCACCGTTTCCCGCGATGCCAACGGATGGTCGGAGGGAATGATCACGTCCAGGGGATCGTCGAGCAGAACGGTCTGCTCGAAGCGCGGATCGTCCTCAGCATAGGTGTCGGACTGCATGGCGACGATGACCGCGAGGTCGATTCGCTCGGCAACCAACAAGTCGAAGCAGCGGGCCGGGTTGGCCTCGAGTACCTGCACCTCCAGCAGGGGGCGTGTTGAGCGCAGGGTAGCGGCCAACGGTGCGAGCAACTGGGCGGCTGCCGTGGAGAATCCGCCGAGGCCAAGACGGGACTGCACCTGCTCGCCGGCCTCCATGGCCGCGGCGCGCAGGCTCTCCCATTCCGCAATGAGCGCGTCCGAGCCCGCCACGAGAAAGCGGCCCGTGGCGGTCAGCCGCACACCCCGGCCGTCCTTCGTCAGCAGCTGCATTCCAAGCACGCGCTGGAGCTCCCGCAATTGCGCGGAGACGGCGGAGGGAGAATACCCCATGAGCTCCGCGGTTGCGCCAACGGTGCCGCACCGGGCAAAGACCCGAAGTGTTATAAGCCGTGGATCGATCATGCATTCATTGTGTACTGTTCTCTCCTAAATGTTGCGCTTTTGTTGCAGATCGATCGTCCCTAATCTCATGAGTACAAGGTTTTCGACAACGCCGGTTGCATCCATCAACCCGTGGTCCCCACGAATCGCACACTTACCCACCCCTCCCGGGAGGAAACACATGTCTGCTCCAGTGAACGTGCCCATCAATTCACGCGGAAAACTCGCTTCGTCATTGCCT
Organism: Pseudarthrobacter sp. PvP090; assembly: GCF_040547365.1. Classification (NCBI taxonomy): domain Bacteria; kingdom Bacillati; phylum Actinomycetota; class Actinomycetes; order Micrococcales; family Micrococcaceae; genus Pseudarthrobacter; species Pseudarthrobacter sp. PvP090. The sequence goes on along the minus strand of NZ_JBEPPO010000005.1, from coordinate 285,655 downwards.
GCCGAGCAGCTGGCGGAAATCACCGAGTTGTTCGATTTCCGGCGGGTGGGATATTCCCTCGATGCCCCCTTCTACACCGATCCGACGATTTTCAGCATCGACATGCAGGCCATTTTTGGCCAGCACTGGATCTTCGCCGCCAGCATCGCCGAGCTGCCGGAACCGGGCGACTACGTCACCGTCGACTACGGGCCCTACTCCCTGATCGTTCTACGCAACGACGACGGCGGCGTGAACGTCCTGCACAATGTGTGCCGCCACCGCGGCGCCCGGGTCCTGACCGAAGCCGCCGGGACAACGGGGAACCTGGTCTGCGGCTACCACTCCTGGACCTACTCCCCCAACGGCGATTTGATCCATGCCTCGGCACCGGGGGAAACGAAGTTCGACAAGGGCTGCTTTGGTCTCAAGCGCGCCCACAGCCGCGTGTTCGCCGGACTCATCTTCGTCTGCATTGCGGACGAACCGCCGACGGATTTCGACGAAACCGGAAAGATCTTCGAGCCTTACCTCGCGCCCCACGATCTGTCGAAGACGAAAATCGCCTACCAGCAGAACATCATCGAGGAGGGCAACTGGAAGCTCGTCATGGAGAACAACCGTGAGTGCTACCACTGCGACGGCCACCCGGAACTCGCCTGTTCCCTCTTTCCCACCTGGGGGCTGACGGAGGGCCTGATCCCGCCCCATCTCGAGGAGGTGTGGGACCGCAACAAGGAGGCACAGTCCTCGCTCGAGGACCGTTGCCGCCGCTATGGCCTTCCCTATGAGGTCATCGAGGAGCTCGACACCCGCGTGGCGGGAATCCGCATCTCACGAGACTCACTCGACGGTGACGGCGAATCGTTCTCGCCCGACGGGCACAGGCTCTCCAAGAAGCTGCTCGGCGACTTGCGGGACTTCCGCCTTGGCCGCTGCTCGATGCACCTGCAGCCCAACAGCTGGTTCCATTTCCTCGGGGACCACGTCATCACGTTCGCCGTCTTCCCCGTGAACGAACACCAGACACTGGTACGCACCACTTGGCTGGTGGCTGACGACGCCGAGGAAGGCGTCGATTACGACCTGGAGAAACTTACCCACACTTGGAAGCAGACCAATCTGCAGGACAAGGCGTTCGTGGAGCTGTGCCAGAAGGGCGCCGGCAGCCCCGCCTATGAGCCCGGCCCGTACATGAAGAGCGAATACCAGGTCGAGGCGTTCATCAACTGGTACGTGCAGCGCGTGCAGGAGCACCTGGCATGATTGAACTCCTCACTGAGACGGCAATCCAGGAACCACAGCGAATTCGCGGTCTTGAGATGCCGTGGAACAGGGTGATGGGCAGCACCGAGGGACCCGCCCGTGCCGCCCGCGCGTTGGGTCCCTGGCATCCGCAGGAGTTCATGGCCGAATGTGTCGAGACCGTTCCCGAGGTGGGCGGCATGATGACCTTCGTGTTCCGCCGCTCCGACGGTGCGCCCCTGGCGTTCCGCCCGGGCCAGTACGTGAACATCGCCTTTCCCGTGAACGGCGAGGACCAGGACGCGGTGGACCGCAGCTACTCGCTGTCAAGCTCCCCCACCAAGCCGTGGACCTTCGACATCACAGTCAAATGCGACCCCACAGGACTGGTCTCACCGTGGGTGCACGAGAACGTCAAACCCGGCACCGTCCTCGAGATGCTCGGACCGGTCGGGGCATTCCACCTGCCCGACGCAGACCGGCGGGCACGGTACCTCCTGCTGGCCGCCGGCGCAGGCATCACCCCCATCATGTCGATGTTGCGGACTATCCACTCCCTGCCCGGACAGGCCGATGTCGTGGTGCTGTACCACGGAGCGGAAGCCGGAGGCTTTGCCTTCCACCAGGAGTTGGCCTACATCGCCTCCGTGGACTCGCGCGTCAAGGTCTTCTACTCCCTGGGCGACCGCAGCAAGCCCGAGGGGTGGGAAGGGCTCACCGGAAGGCTGACGGCGGCCATGCTCGACGAGGTGGCCCCCGATGCCAACGGCCGCCAGGTCTATGCCTGCGGCCCCGAGGGTTACCTGAACACCGCCACCGAGCTCCTCGAGAAGATCGGCGTCGATGACACCTCCATCCACATGGAATTCTTCTCGGGAGACCGCCAGACAATCCTTGAATACCAGGCGGAGCTCGCGCTGGCAGTGGACATTGCGGAGGAAATCGCCGAGGAAATCGCCGATTCCGCCGAGGACTATTACGAAAGCCAGCCCACCGCGTTCGGGCTCTACGAGCCCGGCTACGACGCCGAAGGAACCCTGAAGGCCACCGGGCTGCCGCTGGAAACCGTCGACCCGGATGCGCCCTGTACCGAAGCCCCCGACGGCACTCCGGACGCGGGGCCGGAGGCCGGGTCCCCCGATGCCTCGAGCTTCGACACGGTCGGAACGGGACCTCTCACCCTGTCCTTCATGCGCACCGGCATCAATGTGCGCATAGACCCCGCCGAGCACATCCTCGGGGTGGCCCAGCGTGCAGGCGTCAGGATCGGCGCGAACTGCAAGGAAGGCATGTGCGGCTCCTGCAAGGTCGTCAAGCTTTCCGGGGAGGTCGAGATGAACCATCAGGGCGGGATCCGGGCACGGGAAATCGATGCGGGCAAGTTCCTGCCCTGCTGCTCCACCGCGCGGACCGATCTGGTGATCGACGCCTAGGCGCAAGAACAAGCGCACCTGTACTGTGTCCGGCGGCGGGCATATCCTGCAGGAAGAACCGACCCTGACCAGCAATTCCGAGGTACCCCATGGAAATGCCGAAAGCGTCCGACGCCGGCAAGGACCGCTTCCGCTCGGTGCTGCCGGACAATCCTGAGGTGGTCATCAAGCCGATGTTCGGGAACCTCGGGGCGTTCGTGAACGGCAACATGTTCGCCGGCCTGTTCGGCCCCACCATCGGGGTGAAGCTCTCCGAAGCGGACAGGGAACTACTCGAAAGCACGGAGCGGACCGTTCCGTTCGGGCCGGCCGAGCGCCCCATGGGCGGCTACACAGGGCTGCCGGAGGTCTGGAATGCCGAGGGCGACGGCGATAAGGCCCGGGCCAGGGCCTGGGTGGAGAGAGCATTCGAACACGTGGCCGGGCTGCCGCCGAAGGCCCCGAAGGCTCCCAAGAAGTAGCCATGCCCTCCCCCGGCGCAGAACCAGTCCACGAGGTCAACACCCTGGTGATCGGCGCGGGGCAGGCCGGCCTCGCCACCAGCTACTGGTTGAGCCGGCACGGCGTCGACCATCAATTGCTGGAGCGGCGGCCGGAACTGGGCGGCGCCTGGCAGGACCGCTGGGATTCGTTTTACCTGAACACCCCGAACTTCTCGTTCCTCCTTCCGGAGCTGACCTACGACGGCCCCGAGCCGGACGCATTCCTCCACCGGGACGAGGTGATCAAACTCTTCCGGAACTACGCCGCGCGGATCAATGCGCCGGTCCAGCCCGGCACGGAGGTGACCCGGGTCAGCGCGGCAAACGGCGGCTTCGCCGTCGAAACCAATCAGGGCCGCTGGCAGGCACGGAACGTGGTCCTCGCGAACGGCGCCTTCCAGCTCCCGCGCATCCCGCCGGCTGGCGCCGCGCTGCCAGGGCACATCCGCCAGCTGCACAGCCACGACTACCGCAACCCGCAGCAGCTCCCCGACGGCGCCGTGCTGGTGGTGGGCACCGGGCAGTCCGGCGGGCAGATCACCGAGGACCTGCTCGACGCCGGCCGGGAAGTCCACCTCTCCGTCTCGGCCTGCCCCGAGGCCCCGCGGCGGTACCGCGGACAGGACGTGTTCCACTGGATTCTGCAGGTCAACCTCCACGGCCCCGAGTACGGCATCAACGGCCTCCAGGCGGAACAGCTCCCCACCCCCGCGGCGCGCTTTATGTGCAACCCGCTGATCTCCGGCAACGGCGGCGGCCACGGCATCCATCTGCGGGACATCGGCCGCCGGGGCGTCCGGCTGCACGGCCGGTTTGAGGGAACGGACGACGGCGTACTCGTCTTCAGCGACGACCTCCCCGCACGCCTCGCCCTCGCGGAGGCGGGGTTCGGTGCGCGGCTGGGTCGGCTGGCCGACGCCTACATTCACGCCGCAGGCATCGACGCTCCGTCCCCTGATCCTGTGGCGGTGGACGGCTGGCTGCCTGCAGAATCGGGGGCGCGGCTCAATCTGGCTGCCGAGGGCGTCACATCGGTCATCTGGTCCACCGGCTACGGCCTCGACTTCGGTTTCCTCGACGTGCCTGTGCTCGACCAGTGGAACTACCCGCGACACAGCCGCGGCGTCACCGAAGTCCCGGGCCTCTACGCCGTGGGCCTCCCCTGGCTCACCAAACACCTGTCGGCCACACTGTCGGTGGTGGGCGACGACGCCGAATTCGTGGCAGGACAGATCGCAGCACGCTGACCGGACTGTGTTCTGAACCGCGCTGACGCCGGCTAAACGCAGCTGGGCTGGTACGCCGGATCGGCGGAGCCGGAGGCCTGTCCCAAGGCGTGGGCCACGAACTGGTGCACCACGGGGTCGTTCGGCGTCTGATCGTGTTCGAAGACGTCGGCCGGGCACTTGTCCTGGATGGTGATGTTGGTGACCTGACGTGCCGGGCCGTTGAGGAACTGGCTGTTGTAGGGGATGACCACTTCGTCGTAGACCGTGGAAAGGACCGTGTAGGACGGTCCCGCAACGGTGTCGCCGATGGAGTTGAGCTGTTGCATGAATGCCGATCCCGCCTGCTGGTCGGCGCAGGAAGCACAGCCCAGGCCGGTGTAGTCCGGAGGCGGGACGAATCCCGGCGGCGGGACGATCACGCCTTCGGTGCCGTGGTTGGAGGGTGCGATGCCCACCAGGTGATGGACGTTCTTGGCTCCGCCCAGGAAGCCCATGTAGTAGCGGGGCATCATGCCGCCCTGGCTGTGGCCCACCAGATCCACCTTTTTGGCGCCGGTGGCAGCACGGACCGCGTCGACGAACGGGGCAAGTTCCTTCGCCGATTCGGTCACCGGTGCGGTGGCGTACACGCCGTTCGTCTCACCGTAGTTGAGGGCGAACACGCAGTACCCCTTGCTCTTAAGGTAGGGCGAGAGGGTGGACCAGTTCTTCGCCATGCTCTCGAAGGTGCCAGGCACCAGGATGACGGGATAGGGGTGCTCGGCGGAGGGCTTGCAGGACCAGTCGTTGGCTCCGGGCGGGGAAACGTCGAGGGTGCCTGCCTGGGCGGGAGCCACGGCAAGGGAGCCTGCGAGGACGGCGGCGGCGGCGATGGACAGGGTTCTGGTGAGCAGTGACATAGAAACCTCTTTGTTCGCGTGTCAGCGGGTGGGACCAGCCGCGGCTGCCGGTTCGTTGTGCCGGTCGAATCGTCGCCGCGGTCCTAGAATGCTAGGCAGATCAAAAGCCCATGCGGCGTGGACTGCACGGATGTGCGAGAAATTCGGCCGCGCAGCTGAACTCGTGTTCCGCGGGCGAAACACCCTCATTCACCCCATAGTTACTGGTGAGTAGCTATTCTGGCTGGGGGCAGGTCCAGGGACAGCCGGGAACATTTTGCACAAACGTTCACTTCCAACGCGGGGAACAGCTGGTAAAGGACGAAGTTGGCACTTCGACGGTGTTGGACTACGTGCACTCACCAAAGAGGTTGATTGAGTGACTCATTCGCCCCGACCGTGCACCGGTCTGGCGTTCGCTGGGGGTTCTCCGACCTCGTGGATGGTGTGGCCGCTGCAAGCCGTCTTGGTTACGCTGGCTCGCTCGATGCGCGACATGGTGAACCATCGCATTGCGTTGCGCAATCGGCACCACCCAATTAGGTACCACTGGCCGTTCGTGGAGGCGAACAGCACTGGCTCAATGTCGCGGGTGGTCGTGGTCTCGTCTCTCGACGTGTAGCGAATTCGGATCACTCGCTGCTCGGCCATCGCCTCCTCCAGTGCCGACCTGATTGTGCGCGAAGAGGAGGGAATCGCGTTGACCCAGACGCGGCCGGCCAGCTCGTCGGCTCTTGCCCGGGTTCTGGGATCGAGGACGTCCAGGATCTTCTGGATACCTGCTCCTGCCAGATCGGCGTAGGGAGCATCGGGTGCAGCGGACACGGCCGCCATGAGCGCCACGGCCTGCGCCGGGGACAGGCTGACAGGCTGACAGGCGGCAGGGACGCGCCTACGGCCAATCCGTAGCCACCGCCCGGACCTGGGCGAGACCATATAGGCGCACCGCTGTTCTCTAACGCATCGAGGTCTCTCTTAATTGTGCGCACGGATACCTCGAACTCTCTCGCCAACCGTTCGGCGGAGACCCCCCGCGCGCCGCTGCGGCGCAACATCACGGACAGGGCATGGAGCCGTTCGGCTCGCTTCACAGTTCAGGCACCGACAAATTCATGACATAAATAGTGACATACCCTTGTCCGTGGTGCCTGCAATGGTCTTGATATGACAAATACTGCAAGCAGTCCGACCATCATTCTCATCGCCGGCCATTGGCTGGGCGCTTGGGCCTGGGATGAAGTCCTTGAACACCTGACAACCGACCACTCTCGTGCAATCGCGATGACACTGCCCGGGCTCGACGGGGACGATCCCGAGCGTGCGGCGAAGACTCTCGACGATCAAGCCGCAGCAATCCTGGGCGTCATCACTCAACTCGGGGCCTCCAAAGATCAGCCCGCAACTCTCGTCGCTCACAGTGGGGCGAACGCCCCCGTCAGCCTCGTCCTTGACCGTCACCCCGAGCTTGTTCATCGGGTCGTGTGGGTCGACTCCGGCCCTATGGCGACGGGAAGCGTCTTCGCCCCAGACCTCCCGGAGGGGTTGGAGGAGCTTCCGTTGCCGTCCCTCGACGTCCTCGCAGAGCAGGCGAGCCTCGAAGGCCTGAGCGCAAAAATCCTCGAGCGTTTTCAGGCCCGGGCCGTCCCTGAGCCCGGACCCGTGCTTCGTCAGCCCGTCGAGCTCACGAACGATGCCCGCCGCAAGGTCCGGACCACCCTGGTGTGCTGCTCGATCCCGAGCGCGCAGGTGTTGGAGCTGGCCCGCGCAGGCCATGCCATGTTTGCCGAAGTCGCGAACATCGAGCACCTCGACGTCCTTGACCTCCCGACGGGGCATTGGCCTATGTGGAGCCGTCCCCGCGACCTCGCCCAGGCCATTCAGTCAGCGGCTTCTCGAACCAACTGACCCAAACGCTGGCATCGACGGTGATGCCCGGCTGGTTGAACCACTCGACAGCACGAACGATCAGCACCTCCACAAGGACCGCTTCTTTCATCTTCGCAACCCGGGTGTTGGCATTCGCAAACCTGCCAAAACATCTAAGAATTGCGGGCACGACGGTACGCTCTCCCTAGCTGCAGCGCAGCTGGGTTTCGACCGAACTGAATATCGATGGGGACGACTGAATGGTGGAACTGAAACGCATCTACTGGAGCCGCCACGCTCTGCGTGCGGCTTATTCGGCTGTGGTTTTGTGGTTGGGCGCCTCCATTGTCCTGGTGCTCATGCCGAAGGCGAACCCGGCGGGCAGCCGCAGCGCAGCCACCGCCGCTGGAGTTCTTCGCGGCATGTTCGACGGCGTTCTGGCTGCGGTCGCCGTCCCAGGGCTTTTTCTCGTGGTTCTGGCCATTGTGGCGGCGGTCATTCGCGCCCGAGACATGAAACGCCGGGACCCGGTCCGGCGTTTTAGCCGCCAGCAGCGCCGGGAGGGTATGGCACGCGCGGGCGGCCAGTGCGAGATGGAGGCCGGACTCCGGCGGCGGTGCCCGCTGCCGGCTGAGCACGGTGACCATTTCTACCCGTGGTCCAAGGGCGGATCCACCAGCTTGGAGAACTTTGTCGCGGCCTGTGCCCGGTGCAACCGGACCAAGGGCGCGCGGGTTCCTTCGCCCGGTCAGCAGGCAAGGATGGAACGACGGCGGCGGGAGTACGTTGCGCCGGCCGGTTCCGTCAGCGTCGGCGCGCGGCAGCCGCTGTCCTGAACGGCCTGACTTGGATTCCGCGCGGGTTCCTCGCGGGTTCCTCGCGTCAAGGTTACGCCTTCCAGGCAAGCACCGGCCGGTAACTGAATTTGTGGGGCGGCCCCGGCAAAGTCGCATCTTCCAGGACGTCGTTCGTTCAGCCTCATCGCTTTGAGTGCTGAGGTTACTAAACAAGAGCCGCCACGGTTAAGCTCGTGCCTGTGCACCAGCAACCCCTATGGATATTAACCCCTGGCACCAACTCGTCCGCTGGCCCAGCGGAACTTGGAACGTGCGCCCCCGGCTTAGCAATCGCAACGCCCACCACCGCCCGTAGAAGGCGGCAACAACCCACGAGTGATGAAGGAATCCGGTCACTCGCACACTTATTTCCAAACATTGCTGCGCAATGGGATCACGCCAAGAATCCACTCCCGCCATCTCACGTTCGGCCAGGAAGCAACCGACAAATATGGTGGCTCTGCGAGAAAGGACATTCTTGGCTTACTTCGCCATATGTGCGAACGAAAGGGCACGGCTGCGCCGCCTGCAAAGGCATGAAAGTGGACCGTCTCGACAATCTCGCTTTGGCTAGGCCGGACCTACTCCCGACCTGGCACTACCAGCGCAACAAGGCTGAACTCGGTCTAGCGCCCACAGACGTATTGCCACAGTCCAACAAGGTTGTGTGGTGGACATGCCCGGATGACCACCGGCATGAGTACGCTGCATCTCCTTCCGCCCGTTTCCGCGGCCGGGGGTGCCCCTACTGCGCAGGAAAACAGGTCAACGAATCCAACAGCCTGGCAGGAACAAGACCCGTTCTGGCCACCGAGTGGGATCCGGCAAACAATAGACGTCCCGAGGAAGTGGCCAGCGGCAGCGACTTCAAAGCCGCCTGGATATGCCGGAAAGACAAAACGCATAGGTGGATTGCCGCAGTGAGCTCAAGACCTGCCGACGGGGCAGGATGCCCCTTCTGCAACGGCAAGCGCCCCACCGACAGCAATCGACTGGACCTGAACCGGCCCGCGCTAGCGATGCAGTGGCACCCCACTAAGAACGGAGCGCTGACACCTTCGAAGGTGAGCATTGGAAGCAACCACCGCGTCTGGTGGGTATGCCCTCAAGACGCCACCCATGTCTGGGCAACCAAAGTTCGTGCACGCGCTCAGGATGGCGACGGCTGCAAATGGTGCGCACCCGTCATAAGGTCCCGAATCGACATCGCCCTGGCGTGCGAATTCGCAGCAGTCTTCCCTCACGACGTGGATCCGTTTAGGCAAAAACGCGTGGATCTAGGCCACAACAGGCCTCACAGCATCGATATCCTCATTCAATCCTTACGGATTGCCATCGAGTTCGATGGCTCGTACTCCCACAAGGGCAAAGAACACGATGAACGTGACACCCAAAAAACAACAAAGCTTCGCAGCGCCGGGTACAGAGTCGTTCGTATCCGAGAGGAGCCCCTGCCACTACTAGATCCCCAAAACGACGTCTCAGTCGAACAAGCCCGGGTCCCTGATGCGAAAGCCATAACGAATAAGGTCCTGTTTCACCTAGTGAATCTTGGCTGGGTGAGCCCGGAAGTCACGGCCTCCTATCTCCGGTCACCCGACGCCTGGGCAGCCGAAACGGCAGCGCAAATCTACGAGTCCTTGCCCGCGTCCGAACGCTTCGTCCCCTTGAGCGCCAAAGCTGCAAGAGGTCGAAGGAAATCAGAGCGATAATTTCAACAGACTCTTTTAGAAGCGAGCCGCACTCCGTTCAGCGGAAAATTTCCCGTAGCCAACTGTCCTATTCGTTCCGGCGGCGCCGTACCGCCGCATTGCGGGCGTCGTCAGTGCCGACCGGCGTCGATATGAAGATTTACTGCACCATCCAGATGGGGGGCAGCTGGCCACTTCCACATGATGGACACCCGGCAGTACCGCGACGACCCGCTCGCCGGAGACGGCCGGAAGAAGAACGTGGCAGGACGCCTCGCCGAGGACCGGACCATCACCCGTGCGGAGCAGGAGAGGTGGCTTGCTGGAAGAATTCAGCTTCAAGGACTCCACCCGGGTTCGTGCATCCTGGGCGCCAGCAGGTGTTTTCACGCAGCGCTACAGCCATACCGGAGAGCCGGAGATCCGCACCATGACCGCCACGGTGGCCAAGTTTTCGGTAAGTATCCATTCAGGCGAAGCGCTCGATCATCTGGACACATCGGCGACACTTCCTGAACGTTGGACCCGAGTGTCGGACCCTTGTGCCAGAATGCAAACGTGAATGAATCAAGCAGCGAAGTCGGGATCCACGTCTCCGGGGGCACCGCCGTTCTGGCAGGGGACCCGGACCTAATTAGCACTCTCCTTTCTCGGTTGGACGTTGACGCCAGCCAGGTGCGAAAGGCGGGTAGGGGAACCACCGATCTGGTCGCGAATGCCACGGGGCTCGGCGCGATCTTGTCGGCTTTGGACGGCAGCTGGGTGCAGCTCACCCCAGAGTCCCACCTGCGGCTCATGGAGTTGGCGAAATTCAATCTTTCCCAGGACGGCGTGTTCACCGGAGTGCTCCGTGGAGCAAAGGGCCAAATAGTTTCGTTTGCCCAGTTCAGGACGGGCGGCATGAACCCGCTTGTCATGACCAACCTTGCGACCCTGACCGCAACGATGGCACTTCGAAACGCCGTTGCGCAGCTCGAGGAACTGGCGCAGGCTATGGACGTCAAACTGGATCGCCTTCTTGACGACAATCGAGCACGGGCACTCGGCGACGTACAAGGTCTAACCCAGGTACTCCTCCGCGCATTCGAGCTATACGAAGAGACCGGCAAGATCACGGACACTGCCTGGTCTCAAGTCGCAGGTCATGCGACAGCACTTGCACAAGCGAGTTCGCACGCTTTAGCTCAAATCGAGAACCTTACTGGATCTATGAATGCTCGCTCAGTCGCTGATAAGGCAGGCGCTGCTGAGACCATTGCAGACCGAGAACTGCGTTCATGGCTTGTCATCCTGGCCGCATGCCAGGCGAATCAGCAGCGCCTCGAAACGCTTGAGCTGGTTCATCTCCGCCAACGCGATCCAGGAGCGGTGCAGGCACACGCCGCATCCATAGAAGGATCAGCGGCAAGGCGGGAGCAGGCCGCCGTGAGCCGGCTCCAGTCTTTGTTGGACGCGCTGACATCCGCCGCCAACGTCAGCGACTTCAACCGTGTTCGCAGCCCACAGAAGAGTCGCTCGCTGTTGAACTCCGCTGAAAGCGCCAGCCGGCTGATCGGAACCTTTGCCGAAATCTACGGTCTGGATGGCTTGCTTCAAGGGGAGCTAGAACGCGAGACGTGGCGGAAGTCCCTGTCCGATTTCGCCAAAACCACGACGTCGGCAGTTTCTTCCGTTGCTAAGGCCGTCCCCGTTGGGATCGCAAAGGCAGGCGGCGATGTTGTGATCCGCGCGGCGGCCCAAATCGAAGGCAAACGGTCACCAGGTAACGAACTTCCAGAATTGATCTCTGAGAAGCCTGGAGAGACCCCCTAGCCGGCCTGACTCTAGGGTGCAGGGTCATTGATGTGGATCGCTGACCCCAAGAAGCTGTCAGCTAATTTTTTCTTTGGCAAGGCTATGAGCGTCTGCCCGTTACCTGCCGCTCTAACTTCGCGATGCAGTTGTCGGAATCCCTTTGTCAATGGCCAATAGTTTGTGCCCACGGGCGGCCAGCAAAAATGCCCGCTGGGCGGGCAGTTCCGTGGCCGCCTATGGGCAGTTTTTCATGGCCGCTAACACTGGAGCACCGGGACGTGTGGGGCAGCGAGCCGACTCCGTCCACGGCTGCCCTGACGCGGCTGACCGGCGAGGAGTCGGCGCTTTACCAGGCGTTGGGGAATGGCACCTTTGGCCCGGCCGTCCGGCTGGAGCAGGAGCTGATCCGGTGGGACTGGACGCTGGAAAGACTCCTTCCCGCCGGCTGAGCGTCGAGGCTCGTCAGTCATCCATGGTTTTGCCGCTCTCCAGTGCGCCCATGAGGTCGACAAGAAATTCTTCCTTCATGAGGCTCTGGAGTTGCAGGTCGGGTTCGGCGACTCTGCGCTCGACCAAATCAAACAGCTCCGCTATTTCCATGTCGTCAGCAGCCTCGACTTCCTCGCTCTTCAGGACGCCCCAAAGTCCGCGCTTCAGTTGCTGGGCGCCCATTTCGTAACTTGGCTTCTTGGCCAAAGTCTTGACTACATAAACGCATGTGTCCTTGCTGGGCTCTGCCAAATACGAAACTTGTTTCTCGTCGTCAACGTCAAGATCCAGGCTCCAGTGCAACTGGGATGAAGTCGTATTCTCCACCAGAGCATCGAAGAGCACTTTCCAGTCAGCCTTCGTGAAAAGATCCTTGATAATCTCCATCGTTTACCTTCCCAGTGGTTGTTGCGCTGCCATTCCCCCGAGTCAGGGTCTGCGTCAGCTGAAATAGCGTACTACCCGGTCAAGTGCACCACATCACCGCGCAGCTCAAGCCGCTCGGTGTCCACGCCATACTGGAGGCCTTCGTTGAGCCTCGCAGTGACACCTGCAGTCCGCCGCTTTCCGCCAAAGAGCCGGATTGTCTCCCGGTGCAGCTCGCTGACGGAGATTCCGCCGGACAGCCGGACGATGTCCACCATCGCGTTGCGAAGCTCCACCACGCTGATGTGTTCCGGCTTCCGATCGACCTCTTGCCGGTTAGTCCGGAACTCAGACCACTCCTCCCGGTCAACAGAAGCGTCCCAGATGAAGCCGTCGTCATCGCAGCGGTGCACTGACTTATCCAAGACATCCAGTACTGAATTCGCGCGTTGGGCGTTGACCTTGTTCAGGCTGAAGGCAGCGCAGGCGAGCTTGGCCAACCGCTCCTGATGGACAGGCCCCTCGGCCTCCACGATGGCGCGGATCGCTTCCCGGACGGAAGCCGCCGCCCTGCGCGACGGCAGACTGTCCAATACGTCAATGCTGCCAAACCGCCGGACTGTCCACGGCTTATACGCAGAGCGTTCCGGCTCGACGACGGCGGTCGCGATCTTCGAGCCCCCAACCGCGGAGGCCAGCAACGGCACAGGAGCAGCCGCAGAAACGTGGCCGAATACGCTGCCGGCCGTCGAGAAGGCCACAGGTGGCAGCCCGCTCGGAAGTTCACAGATGGAGCTGTCCAGAACTGGAGCAGCCAATCCCGAACCCGCCTCAGCGAACGCCACCTCCAGCTTGTCCAGGACGGCGTCGCTGTCGCTGATCCAAGCCGGCAGCCAGACCCGCTGGACGGACGGCCATCGCATCATCCGGGTAAGAACATCCCCCGGCAGGCCGTCCCGGTCCCCCGCAGTCCTTCGGGCGGCCCAAGCAGGGCTGTCCAGCAGGATGGCCATGGACGGACGGTCCGGAGCATCCAGCGAAGCCAGGCTGATGTCGACCTTGAAGTCGGACAACCCGACGTCGGTGGCGACGGCGTACCCGCGGTCCCGGAGCGCGTCGGCGATTTCCTCACGGTGAAGATCCACCGCGATGGTGCGGCGGCCGTCGTAGGGCAGCGCGCCGGTTCCGTGCTCCGCAAGATCCAGGTACGAGCGCAGGTGCTTGATTCCGACGGAGCTTGTTTCTTCGGCCCGCAGCTCAGAGGGGCTGAAGCTGGAGAACACGATCACCTGCCGCCGCGCACGAGTCACAGCCACATTCAGTCGCCGTTCGCCGCCTGCCCGGTTCAACGGGCCAAAGTTCAGGGGCAGGTAGCCCTTGTCGTTCTTGCTGAAGCCTGTTGAGAAGAGGATGACGTCCCGCTCATCGCCCTGGACGTTTTCGAGGTTCTTCACAAAGAGACCCTCGGGATCTTCGTCCAGCGCCTTGATGATGCGAGGGTCCTCGGTGTCTCGCAGGAGGCTTTCGATCAGGGCCCGCTGCTGCAGGTTGAACGTCACCACACCCACGGACGGGGACTCAGTGCCGCCGTCGAACCGCCGCCGCACTTCCGCCACCACGGCCTTCGCCTCGACCGGATTGGTCCGCAGCACCTTCGAAGTTCCCGACCGGTAGAACTGGCCGTCCACGCGCACAAAGTTCACGCCGTGACCGCGCGGTCCGGCGTCAGGGGCTCCATGAGAGGGCCCGGGGAAGGACGACAGCTTGGACTCGTAGTACTGCTGGTTGCTGAACGCGATGAGCGATTCGTCCTGGCTGCGGTAATGCCAGGACAGCCACTGCCGCGGCACGCGCGCCTCAACGCATTCGGACAAAATGGACTCCATGTCCTCGACGGCGGTGACTTCGCTCTCCACCTCGTCGAGGGAATCACTGGACGATTCCGCAAATGACGTCGGGGGCATCTGTTTGCTGTCTCCCACGACCACCACCGAGGCGCCGCGGCCCATGGCACCGACGGCGTCTGCCACCCGGATCTGTGAGGCCTCATCGAACACCACAATGTCGAAGAGGTCGGCTCGTGCCGGGAAGAAGCGAGCGACGGAGTCCGGGCTCACCAGCGTGCAGGGCATGATCTGGGTGATGAGGTCGGCGTAGCTTTCCATCAGCTTGCGCACGGTAAGGCCGCCGCGTTGCCTGGTCAGCTGTCGCTGCAGCTCTCCCATCCGGCCGGACGTCGACGACGTCGATACGCGCCGTGAGCTCACGACGCCGGCGGCAAGGTTGCGTTTGAGAAGCTCGCGCACCAGCGTGGCCCGGGTGCTGAACCGCTCGATTGTCCGTTCGTGGGCTTGGGCGTCGAAATCCTGCAGGCCGGTTGCCAGGCTACGTTCTGCCAGGGAGCTTTCGGCCAGTCCGCGTTCGAAAGCTGTGGCGGCGTCATCCGCGTCAAGTTCGCCGTCCAGAATTGCGGTACGAACTCCGTGTAAGCCCACGGCACGCAGAGGCTCCACATGGCGCAGCAATTCCAGCCACCGGCCCAGGGTGCGGGACCCTGTGGCGTCGAGACCGCGGGCGCCGCGTGTGCTGCCCCACGCGTTCAGGAAACCCCTGCTTCCCAGCCAGCGGATGAGCTCGGATTCGTCGACAACAGGGAGGCCCGTGAAGCCTTCCCACGCTGATGCGAGCTCGTACAGCCAGGCGATCACGTTCTCATGGACCGGCTGCCCGCCGTCGAGGAACGTACGCAGCGCAGCTTGGAAGGGGACTATGTTGTCGCCGGCATTGGGCTGGACGGCCTGCGCGGCCCAGCGCAGCCACCCGAGCCGGTGCTCCAGCGCTTGCTGGCCGGCCTCAGTCAACGGGTTCCAGCCCTGAGGGACCGCCATACCCGGAACGGCCTGAGCTTCGGCCTGAAGCCCTCGGATCTGCTGCTGCGCGGCAACCAGGTTCTGCAGCAGCTGCACCAGCTCTTTTGGCCGGACATTCGCTCCCGAGTGCACCACGGCGTCAAGTTCCGCGACTACGGCCAACATCCGCTTCTTGCGTCCAAAGAAACCGCTGGCCGCCGCTTGCTCTGCGCGTCCGAGGATTTCTTGGAGTGAGAGGTCCATGGCCTCAGGCCCGACCTTTTCCAGACCGGGGTGATTCACTGCTGCGAAGGCAGTGACCAGCTGTTCCAAGTGCTGCGCCCCAGCGGACCACTGTCCTGACCTCACGACGTCGAGGGTCTCGACCGGGACGCTGCGGTCCTCGAGGAGCGCAGCGAGGACGCGGAGTTCGGAGGGAGTGGTTGCGGACGACACCACGTCGGGCAGCCCCTCGACGGAACGGACGGAGTCCAGCGCGGCGTCGACGCGCTGTCCGGCGCCGATAAGTTGGTCTCCCACGCCAGCGCTGGCGGCGGAGTCGACGAACCGCCACGGGTGAGTCGTGGCGGGGCGCGCCCGGTCGGTGTGTTCGGGCAGCTCCCGAAGCACAGCGCGCACGGGTTCCAGGACGGTCTCATTCGCGGAAGCCGTGAATTCCACACTCAGCGGGAGTGCGGAGTCGTCTGGATCGAACGTCAAGGCTTTGGTCCGCGCACTGTAGAGGGATAGCTGGGCGCCGTTTTCCTCGTGCAGACGGCCGGCATAGCGGATGAGGCCGCGACGCGCGGAGGCGAGGTCAGTCGAAGCGGTGTCCAGCTGCTGGGCGTCGGAATCCAGACGCAGTTCCAGCGCATGCTTGATCTGGGCGCGGACGGCGGCTGGTTTACTCCCCTTGTCGTGAAGGTCGAGAGAGAACGGGCCCATGCCCACCTCTTCGAGGCGCTTCTGCACAACGTCCAGGGCGGCGCGCTTCTCGGCGACGAACAGGACACGCTTACCTTCCACGATCGCGCGGGTGAGCAGGTTGGTGATGGTCTGGGACTTTCCCGTGCCGGGAGGTCCTTCGAGGACGAAGGTCTGGCCAGCAACTGCTGAGGCGATGGCCTGCAGCTGCGACGAGTCGGCCGGAATGGGACACAGTGCGGACAGGGCGTCGAGGTCAGTCTCGTCCGCATTCATCATCGGATCGTGGAAGAGCTCCGTAGGGCTGCTGATGAGGTGGTCAACGAGACCGTTCTTCGCGAACTGCTCCCAGCTCTCGTCCAGGTCCTTCCAGAGCCGGAATTTCGCGAACTGCAGCATGGACAGGTCCACGGTGTTCTCCACCCGGAAGGCCAGTCCCTTGGCAGAGACAGCTTCCCTGACTGCGTTGAAAGCAGCGTCCAGGTCGATGCCAGATCCGTCTTCGGCAGGTTCGGCCAGACCGGGAATCCGGAGCCCGTGGGTCTGGGCAAGCTTCTCCAGCAGGCAGTAGTTCGGCGTTGACTGCCCGGCCTCGTCCAGCGTGACCCGGTACAGCCCATTCTTTCCAGCCGAGGTGAGGTTAACAGGGACGAGCACTAGCGGCGAGCGGAGTGCACGTCCATCGAGTTCCCAGAGAAGGCTGCCGAGAGCCAGATAAAGGTTGTTGGCGCCCGTTTCTTCTGTCTGGGTCTTTGCCTTGTACGCCAGTCCGCGCATTTTGGAGTTGTAGGCCTCCTCGGTCACCTCCGCGAAGACGGTCTTCTTCGAGCTGAGCATGCTGATGAGTTCGTCCTGCGGAAGGTCCCGGCCGAAGCGGATGCCGCGTTCCTGGTGGACCGCGCTGATCTGATTGGACGGAATCAGGCCGATGGGGGTGCCATTGCTGACGAAATCTTCGAACGCGCCAATCCACGTGCTGGGAACCGCGAGGGGGAACCGTGCCGTGTCCGTGAAGTTGATCAGCCTGTTTCTGAGGCTGAGGTCAAGCAGCGCGTTCTTCCACTGGGTGACGCGCGGCGGAACATCTGACGCGGTCCCATCGTGCCTGGGAATTGTGCCGTTCTTCTCAGGTACGACGGGGTCAATTTTGGCCTGCGGAACGTAGTTGTTGACGACCAGCTCTCCGGAACCAGCAGTCGTCCGTGCGGGCAGAGGGTAGATTCCATCAAGGCGGGCGCGGCGGATGTCAGTGACTGCCAGGATTTCATCGTGCCCCCTCTCGATGTACTTCGATTCCGGGCTACTCCTGAGCGTGGGCATCGTGATCGTCTGGCTGCCGGTCAGCAGGGTGGTTTCAATAAGGCCGATGTAACCACGCTGGACAAGGCTGACGAGTTCGGCGACGTCGTCGGAAGCCGCGGTGGGAAGCGCCATTTCCTCCCTCCAGTACCCGAGGAAGGCGTGCCCGTCCACTAGCCACAGGAGTGGTGCAATTCCGCAGAACTCCAGCGCGGCCGCCAGGACGATGGTCGTATCGAGGCACGTGCCTAGGCGGTCTTCCAGCACCTGGGCGGGAGTCCGGACCTGTTGGCCCTGGAGGCCCCAACTGGCGGGCGGCATACTGTACCGAATGTCGCGCTTGCTGGCTGCTTGGGCGAGCGCAAAGACGATTTCGTCCACCCGCTCGGCACCGTCCGTGTAACCGTCCAGACTGCTGCTTCCAGTGGTGCTTGCCAGTAGGTCGGCCGCTTCGGAGACCAGCTTGGCGATTGCCGGGTGATGCGGCTGAACGAAGGCGGCGAGGAATTCGTAGGAGACGAGACCTCTGCCAGCGATCCACAGCTGCGCCGGGAGGAGTTGAAGACGCGCTTCGGCCTTGCCGAGTTCCGTCGCCGCTGAGCTGGCCGCACCGGACTCGACGGTGACGACTACCCGGCCCGGCTGCTTGTCGGACAGCTCATACATCGTGGTGGCGGAGATTTGCACTTCGATGTCGTCTAAGACGATCGCCTGCCCAGCCGCCAGGTCGACATACTGCTGGAAGTCCTCTGAGATCCTGCCGGTGCTGGCAAAGACCTCCACGCGGACCACAGCGCCGCGGATCTCCGTGCCCGGGTTCGTGATCTTGACCTGACGCACGAACTTGAAGCCGTTGTGCACCATGGCATAACTGAGCGACTCGGCTGCGGTAATCTCCACGCTGACGGGATGCTGCTTCATCGAGTGCTCGAGCGGCTGTGGATCTGGTTTCTCTCCTGCCTCGCTCCCGACGCCGGTCTCGGAAGTTTCGCTGGCGCGTTCCGAGGTCTCGCGCAACTTGTATTCATCGAGCAGGGCGCTGAGCACCTGCACCGCGCCGTCCAATCCCAGGTGCATGGCGAGCCGGCCAGCTGTATCCAGCGCGCGGTAAGTGTCAGCGTCGTCGAAGGTCTCATTATGGGCCCAGAGATTGCGGGTCTGACGAAGCTCGGAAGTGTAGCTACGGTCATCGTGGCCAAGTTTGAAGGGGTACCCGAGCGACCCCAGAGACTCAGTCATGACGCGGAGCTGCACACTCAGATCCGTGGGCGAGTAGGTCATCGGCGGTCTGCCGGCGCTGGCGTCCTTGTGCTCCAGGAGCTTGGGCCAGGAAATGCCAGGCGCAACACCCTCCAGAACTGAGACTATGTAGGAACCAAGGCTGGCTGCCAAGGTATCCAGAGCACGGCCAACGTACTCGCGGTTGGAAAGCCCCATCGTGTTCCCCCATCTGCGGCACATGTGCCGACCATTAGCTCAGTTCAGAGTAATGCCATTCAACGCAACTCCCGATGTGAACGACCCAGCATGCCGACGATTGGTGCTCTCAATTGCCAGACCCATCTCCGTTAGTACCTCGCTGTCTGCAAATGTTCTCCGAGGTAGCCGATATAAACACGCCCGTCGGCGGCAACATTGTCGTAGATGTACATCCGCGGAGCTCCGGCTCGCCCATTCAAGAGGGCGACATGAGCAGTCATCGCCAACTGTCCACTCGGATGCACCCCAGACGGAACGGAAACGGTTCTCTGGGCGATCATCCTTGGATTGCTCTGCACCGTCTCGCTCTCAGTCGGGCGGAAACCCAAGAGCCTGCACCGCCCGTTGTGACCGCCATCGTTGACGTAGCTATAAATACCCCCGCCATCCCAGCTGCCATCTGACGTCAGCAGTGCGTAGTCCTGCAGCGAGGCGAGGGCGTCCCAAGCTTTGTGCACGGCAACGGTCATATTGGGGTGGTCGTCCAGAGCTCGGGCGCTTTCAGGGTCGCCGACAAAGGAGAGTCGGTCGAACTCGTTGATGCGGTCGATGAGGTCATCAAAGCTCTCCGGGTAGACGGTTTTCTCATCGGCTGCCAGCGGCGCATAGGCCTCGGCAATAGCTTTGAGGCCAATAAGCCTGCGGCGAAGGGCCTCCACGGTGTCTTGCGATTCGTCAGCGCGGCCGGCGACTTCTGCCGTTTCTAATTCCATGATCTCGATGGTCTCTTTGAGGTCATCTACATGGATCATGAGGCTAATGGCCTGCTCAAGGGCATCCAACGCGTCTTGTTTCTGGCGTTCCAGCTCCGCAGACAAGAGTTCATTCAGCTTCAAGACGCGGTCGAAGTCGCGCTCGTCCACGGCTGTAGCCGTCTCAACCTGCAGGTCTTCAATTGTCTGCATCGGCTGGTAGCGCTGGCTCCGCAGCAACCCGTAGTCGACATCTCGCAGGATTGGAGGCAAGCGAAGCTCGGCAAGCCTCCGGACCTCCGCGCTCCGCAGCATTCGAGCAATCTTCTTAAGGGGAGTTTCCCTGATCTTCCGTGCACTCAAGACGCGGTGTCGGAATGCATCGGCTGGCAGGCCAAGCTTTGCCCCAGGCTGAAGTGTCCGGAGACTGCCCGGACTGATGGACAGGGCCGCGCCTACGAGTGCATTGAACTCGGCGAGCCGCTCAGGATCAACGACGTATGCCGTAGCCATACCTTCGATGCCTCGAGTCATGTCGGCGACTATCCCGACCCACTGATCGGTGGCAAGCCCTTGCGGCGGTGAAGACACCAGGCACGAGCCAATCCTTTGGTTATCGGCGAGGACTCCGGTCAGCTCTTGGACATGATTCGACGTTCGAATGACGAGGGGATCCGAAAAAGGATGGGCCTCGCCATCGTTGGTCTCGAAAGCTGCGATTAGCGCTTTCATGACGCGGGGCGTCCCGGATTCTTGAGCTTCGGAGATCTCCTCGCCAAACCTGTTGGTGTAGCGAAGCATAGGCGCGTCTATATCCACCCAGATGCGCGCTTGATCCTGCCCTTGAACGACGGTGATCGAAGTTACGGCAATCCGCTCAGGCCGGCGAACTCCCGTAAACCAGTTGGGTTCGTCCCAGTGTTCTCGCAGCTGCCAACGCCGGCTTGCTACGACGGAATTGGACCAATCAATCCGCGAGACTTCCTGGCCCTCATTCATCGATGTTCCAGCCTGCAGGGGATGCAAGAGCTGCTTGCTCTCGAGCCAGGCGGCTACGACGCTGTCAACGTCCTCAATTAGGGACGACGACGGCGACACGCTCAGAATTGAACGATAGGAGATTGGCATCTTTTATTCCTCAGCTAGCGGTGGGGGTCGAACCGGCAACCTGAGCGGAGGCGCCATCATAGTGCGGGCTTCCTGTGGTCAGTTCTCTGGACTCTCGGAGAATCAGCTCCACCATTTCAGGCTGATAAATTGACGCGAGGAAGCCGACGATCGTCCTGGCCGACTCCTTAACTTCTTGCGCTTTGTACTGCTGCAGAAGAAGAGCCAGCACATTCGTTCCATTAGCCTTCACTTCTGGCTGCCGAAGCTGATGGTCGACAGTGGACCGCTCCGGGGCGCCGGTTTGCTCTGGCACCCGCGGCTCTGTGGGCTGTTTCGGGATCGTGGTCTCATCAGGGCCACCGAGCAGCTCTGGAAGGGTTCCGACCGGGTAAATCACGTCAAGTCGCGTTGTTGTTCGGGTTAACGCGATATACAGAAGACGCTCCCCCAAAGGCATTGCAAGAATTGCTGCCGGGTCGACCACCACAACCACGTCGAATTCCAGGCCTTTACAGTCTTGAGGCGTAACCAGGTTGATGTTGTGACTCAGCTCCCCGTCAAGCGACTCCCGC
Organism: Pseudarthrobacter sp. PvP090; assembly: GCF_040547365.1. Lineage (NCBI taxonomy): Bacteria > Bacillati > Actinomycetota > Actinomycetes > Micrococcales > Micrococcaceae > Pseudarthrobacter > Pseudarthrobacter sp. PvP090. The sequence continues at coordinate 264,442 of NZ_JBEPPO010000005.1, read as the reverse complement.
CACTGCATGTCCTCCGCCTTGAACTGCTGGCGCAGCTGAGGCCAAAGCTCCTCCGGGGCCACGACGCCCACGAAGCGCCCCTTTCCACTATGGTGACTTGCGACGGCGGCAACTTCCACCGCGACGCCATCCAGGCGACATCCTGAAAAGACTGGCTCGACGTCCGCCCGACGCACGATTCGGGGGGCGTTGATCGCCGGCGCCGCGACGGCCAGAACCGGGCGTGCGACGTCAAAGACCTCCTTCGGAACGCGGTAGCCTTCCTGCAATTCTTCGATCCTGTGGGGAAGCCTGGACCTCAGCTGCTGAAGCACTGTCTCCCAGGAGTCACGAGCATGCGGTCCAGTCGACTGGGCAATGTCGCCGACGACCGTCATCGAGCCATTGCGCGAGCGCCGCCTAACAGCCCGCAGCTGCATCTCAGAGAGATCCTGAGCCTCATCGATCACGATGTGGCCGAACATCGGAAGCTCGACACCGATGCTGTCCATGGCTTCATCGATGAGGGCGAGGTCAGCGAGAGTCCATTTCTCCTCCGAAAGTTTCTTCTTGGCCGCCCGGTGCAGTGCCTGGATCTCAGAGGGATTGAGGATTCCCTTGCCGGCCGCGGTCAGTTGGACAGCGCTTCCGAGCAGCTCCTGAATGAGCTGAGGGCCAGTAGTGGACGGCCAGAGTCGCTCCAACTCGGAGTCCAGGGATTGACGCGACAGTTGCACAGCCGTCGTCAGCCCGCCAAGCCCCTTGACGACTGCCGAGGACATCTCCTGAAGACGTTCACGCAACATCGCCCGGCCCGTGGCATATGGCTGGACCCGCAGCCGTGCGATCTCCGCCGCGACGCTTTGCGGCGAAAGTGTAACGACTGAGGCTGACAGCGTCCGGCGTAAACGGACGGACTCCCGCGGCAGGGTAATGCGGGCGTCGAGCGCCGCGGAAATAACGTCTGCCATACGACCGGAGCCCTTGAGGGTGGCCGCCTCCCGTGAATCGTGTCCGCCCGCCAACACGCCCGGCGCCAAAAAGTCATGGAGCGAGCGTTGCACAACGTCGTTGTCGCCGAGATCAGGCAAGACCTTCTTGATGTACCGGGTGAACGTCGGATTCGGCCCAATCACAAGGACATCGCTAGGAGCTAGCTGCCCTTGGTAGGTGTACAGCAGCCAAGAAATGCGGTGCAAGGCGACGGCTGTCTTGCCCGTTCCGGGCCCTCCCTGCACGATGAGGAGTTGATCCTTCTCGGCACGCACGATACGGTCCTGCGCCGCTTGAATGGTCTTGACGATGTCGGCCATCTCACCGTTTCTGGCGGCACCGAGTGCGGAGAGAAGACTGTCGTCAGTAGCCGCTGTTCCGCCGAGTTCACGGAAAGCCTCTGACAGCTCGGCAAATACGAAATCATCAAACTGAAGAATTGAGTTGCTGGAGCACTCGAACGTCCGCTTCCGCGCCAACCCCAACGTCTCTTCAGTGGAGGCCCGGTAGAACGGAACTGCTGCCTCGGACTTCCAGCTCACAACCAACAAGTCCTTGTGGTTATTCCAGATTGCGTGCCTGCCGATGTAGAGTTCCGTCCCGTTCTCGGGATCGATCCGGCCAATTGCCACGGACTTGGCCAAGCTGTCAGTCTGCGACTTCGCCTTGAAGTTGAGCCACGCTAGCTGCTCGACCTCGTTGGTGGGCACAAAGCCGTTTCTACTCTTTTCCGCAAAGGCGGCGACCCCGGCCTCTCGCGCCGCGTCGAAGTACTCCTGCTCAGCAGCCAGCTCTTCCTCGTACGCGAGGTTCCGGGCTTCGGTGTCTATGCTCAATTTCGCCCCTTGGATGAAGGCCCCCGTGGCCCTGCAATGTGAGAAATCTCAATGTAGCCTCTACCCACGACAAATATGGTCCTGGTTCCAAGTCCGTTACGCGTCAGGCACAGACACCGGGACCGGCAAAGCTTCCACTACCTTTGTTGCTATGCATTCTGAAGTTCCCGAGTCCCGTCCTGCCCTTCCCCAGACTCTCCTGGTCGTAGCCAGCAACCCCCCAACAACCAGTGGTCAGCGGACCCTAGCCCGCGCTGAACAAGCACGTCTGATCCTGGACTTCGATCACTATGAAATCGCCAACCTCTTCAGCTTGCCCACGTACCGAACCAGCGGAGTCGCTGAAGCAGGGACTTCCGCCGATGGCTGGCTAGAGGCTCGCGCGAACCTATCGCAAGCTATCGATAATGCGTCGGCGGTCCTTCTTGCTTACGGGATCAGCAAGCCTACGGGGGCGGCCGCCAAACACCATGTCGAGCAAGTGGAGTGGCTCGAGTCTGAGATCGGTAGACGAAGCCTTCCGGTGTGGTGGGTTGGCGGGGCCCCTCGCCACCCCTCGCGCTGGCAGCGTTACACCTACCGCGCCCATCCAGAGATTGCCTTCCCCGCGGCCTTGACCACAGCACTGGCAAGGCGGGAGTCCCTCGACGAGGCAATCACTCTTCGCTGAACGACGGCGGAGAAACGCCGCCGGGGAACGTACCTAGCCCTTCCATCCCCTATGGTAAGAGGGCTGAGATGGATATGAGGGGGAGCATGAAGCTCGAGGAGTTGTCGCCGGGAGCACACATAACGGGCGTCGTGCCGTCCGCTGCCGTGGGCGTGGTCGCGCTGCAATGGCACGGGGATATGGCCCTCGAGATCACCTACAAGACTCATGCCGGCGAGCTAGGGCAACGGGTGCTCTATCGCGCAGACGAGGCAGCCCTTGGAGTGGCCCGGAGTGGCAGCCGCCCGTTCGATGCCCCAGCGGCTGACTTCAAGCTGGCAGCCGAGGCTCAACGAATCAAGTTGGCGGGACTTTTCGACCCCATGCTCGCCGTGGCCACCAGCGATGTGCAGCCGCTGCCCCACCAGATCCGCGCCGTCTATGGTGAGCTTCTGCCCCGGACGCCCCTTCGGTTCCTCCTTGCGGACGACCCCGGAGCCGGCAAGACCATCATGGCCGGGCTCTACATAAAGGAACTCATCCTCCGGGATGACATCAAACGCTGCCTCATCGTGGCCCCCGGTGGCCTCGTGGAACAGTGGCAGGACGAACTTTTCTACAAGTTCGGTCTCCGCTTCGATCTACTCTCCGGGCCCCTGGCCGACGCGAGCCTCGGCCGCTCGGTTTTCGATGGCCACCCCCTAATGATCGCCCGCATGGACCAGCTGGCCCGGAGCGAGGACCTGCAAATCCAGCTGCAAGAATCAGAGTGGGACCTGGTCGTCGTCGACGAGGCGCATCGCATGGGCGCGCACTACTTCGGCGGCAAGCTCGAGAAGACCAAACGCTTCCAGCTGGGCGAACTACTCGGGAGTGTCACGCGCCATCTACTCCTGATGACAGCCACCCCGCACTCGGGCAAAGAGGAAGATTTCCAGCTATTCCTCACGCTGCTGGACCGCGACCGGTACGAGGGGAGGTTCCGGAAAGAAGTCCACGGGGCCGACACCTCAGGCATCATGCGACGCATGGTTAAAGAGGATCTGCTCACGTTCGAGGGCAAACCCCTCTTCCCCGAGCGCATCGCCGAGACAGTCCCTTACGAGCTGACCGCAATCGAACAGGACCTCTACGAACAGGTCACCACCTACGTCCGGGAAGGAATGAATCGGGCAGCAAACCTCGACGGCAAGCGCCGCAATACAGTCGGCTTCGCCCTCACAGTCCTGCAGCGCAGGTTGGCTTCCAGCCCAGAGGCTATCTATAGGTCTCTGGTCCGGCGCTCAGAACGCCTGGAGCGCCGCAAACAGGACATCCTCAATGGCGCCACTCGCGACGAAGACGTCCTTGTCCGCGATCTGAACGGGTTGTCGGACCCAGACGAGTACTCCGCCGGCGAGATTGAGGAGATCGAAGAGGAACTTGTCGATGCCGCCACTTCAGCCCGAACGGTGCAGGAACTCGAAGCCGAGCTTTTCGAGCTTGCTTCATTGGCCAAGGTGGCTCAGCAAGTTCGTAACCTCGGCACCGACCGGAAATGGGTACAGCTGCGGACCATCCTCGAGGATAACGCCCTTGTAGCGCGGGCCGACGGCAAGCCGCGCAAGCTCATCATCTTCACTGAGCATCGCGACACCCTGGACTACCTGAGCGCCCGAATCAGCAGCCTTCTTGGCAAGCCTCAGGCAGTGCTGGCAATCCACGGCGGCGTTCGGCGCAATGATCGGCGCCGAATCACCGAGGAATTCACCAAAAATCCGGATTGCCACGTACTGCTCGCGACTGACGCTGCGGGCGAAGGCCTGAACCTGCAAGTCGCTCATCTAATGGTCAATTACGACCTCCCCTGGAATCCGAACCGAATCGAGCAGCGCTTCGGCCGGATACACCGTATTGGCCAAACTGAGGTCTGCCGGCTATGGAACCTCGTCGCGAGCAACACTCGGGAAGGTGAGGTCTTTGGCCGGCTTCTCGAAAAGATTGAGGAGCAGCGCAAGGCATATGGTGGCAAAGTCTTCGACGTCTTGGGCTCCGCGTTCGAAGAAATACCGCTCCGCGATCTACTGATTGAAGCCATCCGCTACGGAGAGCAGCCCGAGGTCCGCGCCAGAATGCACCAAGTCATCGACGCGAGCGTGGCCGAAGGGCTCAAGGAACTTCTAGAGGAGCGGGCTCTCGTTAGCGATTCGCTGGCAGATGCGGACCTTGCCGAGCTTCGTCGACAGATGGACGAAGCCCGGGCAAGGCGCCTGCAGCCTCACTACATCGAGAGTGCCTTCCGGACAGCCTTCGCGCGGCTCGGCGGAAGGATCTCAAAACGGGAGAAGGATCGTTTCGAGATTAGCAACGTGCCGGAACTGCTGCGCCACAGCAAGCACGGTCCCATTGCCACTCGGTACGAGCGCGTGACTTTCGCCCTCGATAGAATCCATCTAGATGGCGAGACCCCCGCCGACCTACTCGCTCCGGGTCATCCCCTCCACGACGCCGTGGCTGATGAGGTCATCGCCCGCTGGTCTTCTAGCTTGGCGCGGGGAACCGTTCTAGTTTCAGCAACTATCACCGAACCTCAAGTTCTAGTGGGGGTCATCCAAGAAGTCGTCGACGGCGCGAACGTTTCGGTGGCCCGGCGCTTCGGCTACGCCTACGTAGACCAATTGGGGTCTGTCAGCCCCGCGGGCCCAGCTCCCTACCTCGATTGCGTGGCAGCCCCGGATTCGGTCGCGACGGCAGACTCTCGCGGCTTACCTTGGCTTGCCGGTGCCGAGGCTAAGGCTACTAGCTGGATCATCGCCCATGAGCTGCCGGGCTATTTGGCCGAGGTACAGCCCCGTCGGGTTGCTGAGCTTGCCCGCACTCGGGCGCAGGTCAGGAGCCGTCTCGACACTGAGATCAACCGATTGTTCGCCGACTCAATCGTCGCTCAGGATCTGGAATCGCGAGGCCAAAAGCCGAAGGAGAGCTCGGACAGCCTCGGCCGAAAGGCAGCCGAACTCGATGCCCGCCTAAACGCTCGCCTGGCACAGCTGGACCAGCAGACGCATCTTTCGACCCGCCCCCCGCGCGTTCTGACGGCTGCCCTTGTCCTCCCTCTCGACTACGTCAAGGACGAGCTTCCTGAATCCTCTCCCGCTCACGCCGTCGAGACAAAAGCTGTGGAACGGCGAGGCGTCGACCTGGTCATGGCCTCCGAACGAGCCCTCGGACGCAACCCCATCGAGCAGGCCTTCAACAACCCTGGTTTCGATATCCTCTCCGAGGTTCCGGGAGGCGAACCGCTCCGCCTCGAGGTTAAGGCGAGAATCGACGGTTCCACCGACTATTTCGTGACCCACAATGAAGTCCTCACCGGCAAAAACGCTGTGCCGCGTTACCGATTGGCTCTAGTTCGCGTCGATCTCCGTGGCCCGGAATTCGATGAGGTTAGGTATCTCGGCAACCCCTTCGCCAACGTGGAACTGGGCGGCTTCGACGCTATGGGCGTTCGCGGTGACTGGGGCAAGTCATGGGCCAAGGGCAAGGTGCCCTTCTGATGCTGCTCCAGCGGGTCCTGCGGAAGCCTGTTTTCACTCTGCACCACTAGACTGTTCAAGCCAATCCAGATTCACGCCAATCGGGCGTACGGTCCCCGATTCACGTCTGTTCACGCAAGGATACGAATGTCTGTAGCACCAAAGCGCAAGCTCATCGAGGTTGCGCTGCCGCTCGAGGTGATCAACCGGGAGTCCGCCCGAGAGAAATCGATTCGTCACGGACACCCGTCGACCTTGCACCTCTGGTGGGCGCGCCGGCCGCTCGCAGCAGCACGCGCCGTCCTCTTCGCCCAGCTGGTCGACGACCCATCCTCTAACCCGGAGCAATTCCCCAGTGAACAAGCTCAGAAGGCTGAACGCGAGCGGCTGCACGGAATCATCGAACGCCTCGTGGTGTGGGAAAATCTTCACGATCAAAGCCTCATTAGTGAGGCGCGCGCTGAAATCCTAAAGTCAACGGGCGGAACTCCGCCCACGATCCTGGACCCCTTCGCCGGCGGAGGCACTATCCCGTTTGAGGCAAAGCGTCTGGGACTAGTTGCGTGGGCAAACGACCTCAACCCCCTTCCCGTTCTCATGAACGAGGTGCTTCTTCGACTTGTTGATCGTTTCCGGCTGGCCGCCCCCGTTGCTGGTGGGCTGGCAGAGAATCCTTCCGATGCAATGGCTCAGGACCTCGCGCACTACTCTCGAGTCCTGGAGGCTCGAGTGCAAGCCAGGCTGACGTCGTCCTATCCTCAGTCCGAGCTGAATGCAGTCCCACTGGTTTACTTCTGGGCCCGCACAGTTCAGTGCCCAAACCCAGCCTGTGAATGGGAAGTCCCGCTGGTGGGTTCCTGGACACTGGAGGGTAGGAAGGGGAGGCATGTCTATATGCGTCCCGCGCCGAACCCAATCTCAAAAACGTTTGATGTTGAAATCGTCGAAGGGGCTGAAAACGAACCGTCGGGCTCAATGAGTCGGATGTCCGGCACCTGTCCAGCGTGCGGGGGGTCCTTTGCAAACTCGTACGTGAAAACGGAAGCCTGCGCAGGCCGGCTGGGCACCCGCTTGCTAGCGCTGCAAGAAATGCACGGAAAATCGAGGCGGTTTCGAGCTGCGACGGATAACGATCGAGCTGTTGCTGACGTCGAAGTGCCGAGCGCCCCCTGGCTAAGTGCTGAGTTGTCCACGCACTCGCAATACATGGCGCCACCGAGGTATGGGATGACGCGTTTCGAACACCTCTTCCTGCCAAGGCAACTGCGGACATTGGTAACCTTCGTCGAGGAAATCGACAGACTATATGACGAACTTCGGGAGGAGGCTGCCGAGTTTGGCCTACCCTCGGACGACGTCTCATACGCGGCGGGCGGCTCCGGAGCGTCAGCTTACGCCGACGCACTAAAGATCCTGCTGTCCATAGGCTTGGCCCGTCTCGTCAACCGTCAGTCTTCGTTGTGCATATGGCACGCTACTCGCGGGACAGTCGAGCAAGTGTTCGCCCGCCAGGCCTACTCCATGACTTGGCTCTTTGCGGAGGCAAACCCATTTGGCGGCGCCTCCGGTAGCTACTCAGGCCAGATTGACTTTCTGCGAAAAGCAATTGCCGCTATCCCGGCCGGCGTCGGCCGAGTCACTCAATCGCCCGCTCAGACGCTGGATTTCTCTGCGGACGAGCTTGTTGTCTGCACCGACCCTCCTTACTACGACAACGTCCCATATGCAGACCTTTCCGACTTCTTTCTCGTGTGGCATCGCCGTGTTCTCGGCGATACACTCCCGGGCGTATTCCAGACGATGCTCTCGCCGAAATCCGAGGAGCTCGTCGCGGACCACGTGCGCCACGGGAGCAAGGCCATTGCCAGGAAGTTTTTCGAACAGGGGATGAGCGAGGTCTTCGAAAGAATTGCCGGGGCCCACAGCACCAATTTTCCGATGACCATCTTCTATGCCTTCAAACAGTCTGATCAGTCATCGAGCGGCACCGCTTCGACCGGCTGGGATGCCTTCCTGCAGGCGCTGGTTGACGAGGGATGGTCTATCGACGCGACTTGGCCCATGCGTACTGAACAAGCGGGTGGCTTGAGAGAGCTGGGACGCAATTCGCTCGCTTCCTCCGTCGTTATCTCTTGCAGACGCCAGGATCATGAAGCCTCCACAACGTCGCGTGCAGAATTTCTACGTGCACTTCGTAAAGAATTGCCGCATAACTTGCGGAACCTTCAGCAGAGCGCCATCGCGCCCGTCGACCTGCCACAGGCCGCCATCGGACCCGGGATGAGCACCTTCACAAGATACTCCCGAGTACTGGAAGCCGACGGGACATCGATGACTGTTCGTTCCGCCCTCGTCAGCATCAATTCTGTCCTCGACGAAGTGCTCAACGAGCAAGAAGGCGATTTCGACTCGACAACTCGCTTCGCGATCGCGTGGTATCGCCAACACGGTTACGTTCCGGGCAGATTCGGAGATGCAGACAGCCTCGCACGCGCCCGAAACACCTCCGTCGAGACGATGGCCCGAGAGGGGATCCTAACGAGTCTGGGGGGCAAGGTCGAGCTCCTGAAACCGACCAGCCTGGAGGGAGAATACGATGTCGTTAGCGATTCTCACACCGGCTGCTGGGAGGCCCTTCACCACCTCATTCGAGTGCTGGACGGTGAGGGAGTCGTCGCTGCTGGAGCTTTTCTGGCCTCCGCCCTGAGCCGCTCTGACAACGCGGTCGACGCTGACCTCCTCAAGGAGCTGGCATTCCTGCTCTATTCGGTGGCAGAGAAGAGCGGTTGGACAAAGGACGCGATTTCCTTCAATACTCTGGCAACATCGTGGCCCGAGATTGTCGAGGCTTCCCGCTCAGTCGCGGGGAATTCCACCCAGCAAGGCGCCTTCGACTTTGAGGAAGTGAGCTGAGATGGGCTTCCAAACACCGCTCTACGAGCTGTCCGAGTATCTCAAATGGACGACCACCGGGCATGTGCAGCTTCCAGACTTCCAACGTGGATACAAGTGGGACGACGAGAGAATTCGTCAGCTCCTTGTAACCATCCTCCGGGGTCATCCGCTCGGCGTCGTGATGATGCTCAAGACAGGAAATGACCAAATTCGTTTCAAGCCACGTCCCGTTGAAGGTGTCGCACTTCCTCCCGGCTCCGAGGCCGAGTTGCTGCTTCTGGACGGACAGCAGCGCCTCACGTCGCTTACCCAAGCCCTGACGGGGGCCGGGGTGGTCCACACGAAAGACAGCCGTGGGAAGCTGATGGACCGGCGTTATTACGTTCATATGGAGACCGCCCTCCTCGGGGAAGACTGGATGGACGAGGCCGTCGTGTCCGTCCCGGGCGATAGCGTGTTGCGCACCAATTTTGGCAAGGATATCGAGCTCGACCTGTCGACGCCTGAGCTTGAGCGTAAGCACGGCTACTTCCCGGCCAGGCTCCTGTTCGGCGGCGCTGAAATCGTAACGTGGCTTTTCGCTTGCGAGGACAAGGTTCAAGCAAGCCTTTTCCATGCAAACGTCATCCAGCCGTGCTCCACGTACAACATCCCGGCCATTGAGCTCGACAGAACTACCAGCAAAGCTGCTGTCGCCACCGTGTTCGAAAAGGTCAATACGGGAGGGTTACCCCTCAACGTCTTTGAGCTGCTCACCGCCACTTTCGCCGGAGACAAGGAGTACTTCGACGCCCACGGCACGGACTTTCGCCTCAATGACGATTGGCAAGCAACGCGCACCATGTTCGCGGCTCATCCGGTCCTAGCCAGCATCGAGAGCACGGACTTTCTCCAGACTGTGAGCCTGCTAGCGACTCTGCAACGAGCCAAAGCGGACTCTTCCGGGCGACCACCGGCGGTGTCTGCCCGGAAGGAAGACCTACTCAAACTCACGCTGGATGAGTACCTGGAGTGGGTTCAGCCGGTGCGTGATGCCTATTTCTGGTCGGCGACCTTCCTCGCTGATCACTACATCTTCGACGTCAAGTTCCTTCCCTATCCAAAGCAACTCGTTCCGCTCGCCGCTATCAAAGTTGTACTGGGGCCCGGAGCAGATCTTCACGGCGTGCGCGCCCGGCTGTCGCAATGGTTTTGGTGCGGAATTTTGGGCGAGCTTTATGGTTCGACAATCGAGACGCGCTTTGCACGCGACTTAGAGCAGGTACCTGATTGGGCAAAGGGGGTCGAGCAAGCGTGGCCGCGGACTCTGGCAGACAGCTCCTTCTCCGCCTCCCGCCTTCTGTCCCTCCGTACTCGCAACGCCGCCGCCTACAAAGGCATCTATGCCTTGGTTCTTGCTCAAGGTGCCCGAGATTGGATGTATGACAAGGCGCTGGACAAAGTTCAGTACGCAGCTTTGGCGATCGATATTCACCACATCTTCCCCTACCGTTGGTGCCTCGATAACGATGTCGACCCTTCGTTTCGGGAAAGCATCGTCAATAAGACGCCGCTTTCTGCCGAAACGAATCGAGCCATCGGGGGCGTGGCCCCATCGAGCTACCTTTCGAAGATTCAGAACAAAGCCGGTATCACCCCGTCTCAGCTCGATGCCCTGTTAGCCACGCATTTGGCGAACGGTTCCGGCCTCCGAGAGGATGACTTCGAAGGCTTCTTCAACGAGCGTCTTCGTGGGCTTGTCATCCTCATCGAACGCGCCACCGGCAAGCCGGTGCAGCAAGACCTGAACGAACGAAACGGCCGAGAGAGCCCCGAAATGTTTGACCCCGACGACCTCGCCGTCAAACCCGATTTTGAAGACCAGGAGTCTTAGCATGGCCCTTTCAAACCGAGACCGCATCGGCCAAATGTTCGAAGTTCTCGCGCCGGCACTGAACAGCTTTATCGGGAGCATTCTCGCTCCCCACCTGACAGACGGTGCCGACTGGACACAAGTTGTTGCCGCCCGTGATACCAAGAAAGGTATAGAAGGCAAAACCTACTCTGCGCTAGACCCTCAGGTACAGCTGAGAATGCTCACAGAGAACATCCCCCATCAGGTGAAGCCCGGGTGGTACCCGTTCGACGGCGAACTGAACCCGGTACACAAGAGCTATGCCAGCGAGCTCCGCGATGCCCGCGACACCTGGGCCCATAATGGTTCCTTCACTGACGATGACGCCTACCGCGTCCTTGACACTGCGGAGCGGCTCTTGGGAGCCATCAATGCGTCAGACACCGCGGATCAAGTCAGCAAGATCCGGCTCAATCTTCGTCGTGTAACTGCGGAAAAGGATGACAAGAAGACACTGAAGAAGGCCGTTGACAACCCCGAGTCTGCGGGATTGCTGCCTTGGCGCGAGGTGCTGCAGCCCCACGAAGACGTGGCCACCGGGAACTTCCAGGCAGCCGAATTCGCCGCCGATCTCTATAAGGTTGCCTCCGGCGCTGGGGCGGGCAAGGACTATGCCGACCCCGTCGAATTCTTCGCGCGCACGTACTTGACTGAGGGCCTTCGTGACCTTATTCACCGAGCGGTACGACGGCTGTCAGGAGACGATAACGCATCGCCGGTAATCAACCTGCAAACGAATTTCGGTGGTGGAAAAACCCACTCCATGTTGTCGCTTTGGCACGTCGCCGCCGGACTGCCCCTTGGTGCCTTCCCGCAGGACGTGCAGGAGCTGCTCTCGACCAGCGGCTATGACCAGCTGCCGCCCACGATCGGCCGCGTAGCGATCGTAGGCAACCACACTTCTCCGTCAGGATCTGTCAAAGCCGATGGAACCAAGGTCAACACATTGTGGGGCGAACTTGCATGGCAGCTCGGCGGGGCTGAAGCGTACGCAATTGTCGCTGAGGCCGATGAGAAGCGCACTCCCCCAGGCCATGCTTTGCACACCTTGCTGGCGGCTCACGCCCCAGCAGTAATCCTCATCGACGAATGGGTAGCATATGCTCGCAGCCTCGTCTCGAGAGAGGACCTCGCCGGAGGCACCTTCGACGATCAGTTCACCTTCGCGCAGTCACTCACGGAGGCTGTGAAGGGAACTTCGGGCGTTTTGCTCGCCATTTCTATTCCTGCCTCTGAGACTGGCGACGATTCCCAAGTTGTCGTGGGGAACGCCGAAGAGGTAGGCGGCGCGCACGGCCTAGAGGCGCTGAAACGGCTCCAGAATGTTGTCCGCCGCGTCGCTCACCAGTGGCGACCAGCGTCGTCGGAGGAGGCCTACCACATCGTCCGGCAGCGTCTCTTTGCGACGCCGGACGCAAAGGCCTTGGCCTCCATCGGCGCTACCGCCAAAGCGTTCGTCGAGCTGTATCGCAAGTACTCCGATGATTTCCCCCGAGACGCCAGGGATACCGCGTACGAGGAGCGAATAAAACGCACCTATCCGATCCACCCTGAGTTGTTTGACCGCTTGTACGAGGATTGGTCGAGTTTGGAGCGCTTCCAGCGAACCCGCGGCGTTCTTCGGCTCATGAACACCGTAATCCACGCCCTGTGGGTAGGTGAGGACCAGTCTCCCCTGATCATGCCAGGGTCGATTCCTATGAGCGCCTCTGCGGTGAACGCGGAGCTAACGCAATACTTGCAGGACTCTTGGAAGACGATTCTCGACGCCGACGTCGACGGCCCCAACTCCGAGCCTGCCAAGATCGATCAGGCAAAGCCGCTCTTCGGTCAGCGGTCCCTGACGAAGCGTCTCGCTCGAACGGTCTTCTTCGGAGCGGCTCCAACGATTGGCTCCGCTCACAAGGGCATTGAAGCTCAGCGCGTCTTCCTGGGCACCGCCGTGCCCGGGGACGTTCCCGGCAATTTCCACTCCGCACTGACTCAGCTCGGCGACCGGGCAACGTACTTCTATTCCGGTTCGGGGAAGTACTGGTACGACCTTCAGGCCAACATCTCCCGCCGCGCCAAGGACCAGGCCGACCGGCTCCACCGCGAAGATGTCTGGGCTGAAATCATCAAACGCCTCTCCAATCAAGGACGCACTCGGGGGGAGTTCGCCGGCGTGCATGTCTGCCCCGAAGATACGGGCGACATCCCGGACACGGATGAAGCGCGTCTTGTCATCCTGCATCCTCGGACTTCTCACAAGCGGAACGCCGCCGACTCAAGCGCGATTCTCTTCTCTCAGAAAGCCACCGAGAATCGGGGAACGGCTAACCGAGTCAACAGGAACATGGTGGTATTCCTCGCGGCAGACCAGGACCGGATGTCCGAGCTCGACACCGCCGTCCGTGACTACCTCGGTTGGTCGGACGTACTTTTGAAGCAAGACGAATTGGACCTGACGCAGAACCAGAAGAACCAAGCGATCGAGAAACAGCGGCAGGCCAACGAAACCGTCAATTCCCGGCTCCTTGGTACTTATCAGTGGGCCTTGGTTCCGGAGGGTCAGCCTGTGGCCATCAACGCCACCAAGGTTGAGGGCCAAGCAACGTCGTTGGCAGAACGAGTGTCGAAGAGACTCGGAAGCGACGGTGCCTTGACAACCCAACAAGCTGGGGCGGCTATTCGGCACGTGCTAAACACCTGGGCAAAGACGCTCTGGGAATCAGGAAGTATCACCGTTGGGGATCTTTGGAAACTGTATGCTGCCTACGCCTATATGCCTCGGCTGCGGGACCGTGCTGTACTCAATGCAGGGCTACGGGACACGCCCCTCCTCTGGGAGCAGGACGGGTTTGCTCTGGCCGAGGGGTACGACGAAACAGCGGGGCGCTTTCGTGGGCTCGTCCTGCCGGGCGACAAGACCAGCATCGCAATCACCGATGCGACACTTATCGTGCAGCCGGGAGTCGCAATCGCTCAACGCGCTGAGGAGACGAAGCCAGTTGATAACGATCCGCAGAAGCCCCCGCCCCCCAACCCGCCATACAAGCCTAGTCCCGGGGGCGGCGAGCCTAAGGTCCCATATTTGCCGCCAGCCAAGAGGCGCTTCTTCGGTTCGAAAGTTCTGAGTTCGGATCGCTACGCGATGGACTTCAAGAAGATCACCGACGAAGTTCTGTCTCACCTCGCATCGATGCCTGGAACAGAACTCACTGTCACCATCGAGATCGAGGCGACGCATACCGCCGGCTTCGATGAGAACAAGGTCCGAACAGTGTCGGAAAACGCCAACACCCTGAAGTTCGATCAGGCGGGGTTCGAGGAGCACTGAACGAACTGCCGGTTGACATTGCCAACATAGAACGTCCTTCGGCGGTTGGTGAGCCCGGTTTGGAAGGGCTGCGGTTCCCAGCCGGGCTGGGAACCGTAGCGGTCTGCGGTCGACGACCCACTAAACTAATAACGCGAATCCACCAGTACTCTGACGGGTGCCCTGTTGCCCCTTTACCCTGTACGTCATGCAAGGGAACGAATGCCTGTAACGTCAAAGCGCAAACTCATCGAGGTTGCGCTGCCCCTCGAAGCGATCAATCGAGAATCAGCCCGCGAAAAATCGATCCGCCACGGACACCCGTCTACCCTGCACCTTTGGTGGGCCCGGCGCCCACTCGCTGCTGCCCGCGCCGTGCTTTTTGCCCAGCTCGTAGACGACCCGTCGTCCCATCCGGACAACTTCCCGACGGAGGAAGCCCAGAAGGCCGAGCGCGACCGGCTGCATGGCATTATCGAGCGGCTCGTGGTGTGGGAAAACATTCATGACCAGCAACTTCTTGCAGAGGCCCACGAAGAGATCCTCAAGTCGACGGACGGCAACCCGCCGGCGATCCTCGATCCCTTCGCCGGCGGAGGCACAATTCCGCTGGAAGCGCAGCGTCTTGGTCTCGAGGCGCATGCCTCTGATCTGAACCCGGTCGCAGTGCTGATAAACAAAGCCTTGATCGAGATTCCACCCAAGTTCAGAGACCAGCCACCTATTTTTCCCGGACTGGTGGACACGCAGTCCATTCCGTGGAAGGGCGCCGCCGGCTTAGCAGCTGACGTGCGTGCCTACGGCGACTGGATGCGCAGCGAGGCAGATCGCCGCATCGGTCACCTGTACCCCAAGGCCACCCTCACGGATGGCACTAAAGCGACGGTCGTAGCCTGGCTGTGGGCCCGCACGATTATCTGCCCAAATCCCGCTTGCCGAATAGAAATGCCCCTCGTTAGATCTTGGTGGCTGAGCAAGAAGCCCGGAAAATTCGCCTACGTAACACCGACAGTGGTGAACGATCCCGAAGCCCCGAGTGGGAAGCGCGTTGATTTCCATATCGCGCACAACCCGGCCGAGGCCCCAGCCGCCGACGCCGACGGCACTGTGGGACGAACGGGTGGCACGTGCGTGGCCTGTGAATCCGCAGTCTCGCTCAAGTACATCCGGGTTGAGGGAAAAGAACAGCGAATAGGATCCAAGTTGATGGCCATAGTGGCCGAAGGGCTGCGTCGACGGATCTACCTTTCGCCCGAAGATCTGCATATCAAGGCGGCAGACGTCCCGAAACCGGAGGATGTTCCGGAGGGAGAGCTCCCCACGAACCCCCGGGACTTCAAGACCCCGAACTATGGCATGACAACGTGGGCAAGCCTGTTCACCAATCGACAGCTGGTCGCCCTGACCACATTTAGCGACCTGATTGTCAACGTCCGAGAGTCTGTACTGAGTGACGCGTTGGCGGCCGGCCTGCATCCTGGTACCCGCCTTGAAGCCGGAGGTTCTGGCGCGGAGGCATACGCGGACGCCGTTGCAACTTACCTGGGCCTTGCTATTAGTCGAGTTACGGACTATTCCTCGTCCATCTGCAGCTGGCACTCTGGACGGGACACCACACGGAACGTATTTGCACGCCAGGCAATCCCCATGGTCTGGGACTATGTGGAAGGAAACGTCTTGTCCCGCCTGGCCGGGAGCTTCCACGGCCAGGTTTCGTGGGTGGCCGAAGCTACGGAGTCGACCCCTGCGACTCCAAACGCTGTGGTTCTCCAAGCCGACGCCTCGACCCGCGACTTCGGGGGACACGTGATTAGCACGGATCCTCCTTACTACGACAACATCGGCTACTCCGATCTCTCCGACTATTTCTACGTCTGGCTAAGACGTTCCCTACGGCGGATTCACCCAGAGTTGTTGGGAACTATGTTGGTGCCGAAGTCCGAGGAGTTGGTGGCCAACCCGTACCGTCACGCGGGCAAGGATGGCGCGAAAAGCTTCTTTGAGGACGGTTTCCGGGAGGTGTTCGCCCGAGCAAGGACTGGCGCGAGCGATAAGGCTCCGATGACCGTCTGGTATGCCTTTAAGCAAAGCGACACCTCGGAGGATGGAACCTCTTCTTCAGGCTGGGAGACTCTCCTTGACGGGATGATTCGATCTGGCTGGACCATCACGGCGACGTGGCCCAACAGGAGCGAATTGGGCAATCGTCTATTGGCCAGCGGTACAAACGCTCTCGCTTCCTCAATCGTGTTGGCATTGCGCCCGAGGGCGGCAGAAGCACCGACTACAGACCGACGCGGTCTCATTGCGGCGCTCCAGTCCGAATTGCCGCGTGCTCTTCGGGATCTCCAGCAGGGTGCCATTGCACCTGTAGACCTACCGCAGGCCGCCATCGGCCCCGGCATGGCCGTCTTCAGCCGCTATGCAAGCGTCATCGAATCCGACGGTACGCCAATGGAGGTACGCTCTGCCTTGGCTCGGATCAATGAGATCCTGGACCAAGTGCTGAACGAGCAAGAGGGCGATTTTGACCCTACGACGCGGTTTGCGGTGGCGTGGTATCGACAGTACGGGTACTCAAATGGCCCCTTTGGCGACGCCGATAACTTGGCGCGAGCCAGGAACACTTCCGTCGACGCTATGGCACGGGATGAGATCTTGACCAGCGCGGCTGGCAAGGTGGCCCTCTGCCGTCCAGGGGATCTTCGGTCAGATTACGATGTCGCAACGGACCCTCACACGAGTGCTTGGGAAGCGCTCCACCATCTCATCCGCATTCTGGATAACGCTGGCGTATCCGCTGCCGGTCAGTTTCTAGCGGAGGCCTTGAAAAGGACAGATGGAGCCGTGAATGGAGACCTGGTCAAAGAGCTAGCGTTTCTGCTGTTCTCACTCGCTGAGAAAAGTGGACGGACAAAGGATGCGCTGTCGTTTAATACTCTGGCAACTTCTTGGCCCGAAATTGGACTGGCCTCGCACTCCCCAAACCGCGTGGAGTCGCAAACATCGTTCGATTTCGCGGCTGAAATCACGTGAGCCCTGCGGACCGGGGCGATTTATTGGCAGTGAGATCTGAATTGTCCAAAGATCGGCATGACTTCGATGATCTCCTTTACAGGATCGGACCCATGCCGCCATCTGATTCCCCATGGCTCAAGCGGGTTCGATTTCACCAGGCTTGGTACCGGGTTGCAGTGCTCGAACTCGAGAATTACGGATCGCTCGCAGGAAGCGGAGCAGGCTGCGGGAGCGTCCTAGTGGAGGCCGACGCCGCGTCGAGCATGAATTTTGTCGGAGAGCGGCCAGCTCGGGAATACAGTCACCGGCGGGCCGCAGGGTGGGGCGTCGATCCCGTCCGATGCACGAAGTACATGACCTCCAGTCAGACGCTTACCTTCAACATGCTCTCGGACGCAGTGTCTCGGCAGGTTGAATGCGCAGAACTCTTTGGGGCGCTCAGTGGCCGCGACGATCTGGAACGTCTGACCTCTTATCACTTCGAATACAGCGCCGTGGGTCAACAACACTTTCTGGGTGACCGGACACATATTGACCTCCTACTTGAATTCAAGACGAAGGACGGAGGAACGCAAGTCGTTGCAGTGGAAACAAAGCTTGCAGACCGCTTCTCAACACGCAGGACGGCAGGGATGCATGGCGCCCAGTACGAGAGACTTCAGGAGGAATCTGGACTGTGGATCAGCATGACGGCCTCGTTGATGGACAACCAAACGCGGCAACTCACCCGGTGTCATGCGCTGGCACAGTCGGTACAGCAGACATATCGACCGAGAGGTCACGCCACAATGCTCACGCTGTTGCATGATGACGATCGGAATGGCATCCGTTCTGCAGCAGCCTACGGTCACCGGGTGGCAGTAGCTGGTTCGGCCCGAATTGCCACTTGGGGTGAGTACTTGAACGCTGCTCGGGCTGCTAATGCCATTCCAGAAACGACCCTTAGCACTCTACTAAAACGCTACGTGGACCTTTCGGCCAGCGAGCCCTCCTGGGTTGCCTGGCAGCAGCACTCGCGCTCGAGAAGCGCTGACAACGTATATTAGATGCTCATGAGTGACACACCAGATGCATTGTTTTCCATTAACTCTGATTCGTCCGTGGCCTCCACCCTGCTGCCAGAACTTGCAATCGCTCCTGAACAGATACGCCGGATCCGCGAGGCATTCGATGGTGCCGGCATCTTGGAGCAGGAAAATCGCCAGGTACTTATCGAATCGGTCACTGGTCGAGCCGTCGCTTCGCTAAGAGAACTGCGCGCCGTGGAAGCAACGCGGGTCATCGATCGGATAAGTCAACGGTCTGCGGCACGACCCACAGTTACCGGCTCGGCGTGGGACACCAGAGAAGAAGAAACTTGGATTGACAAGATGTAGGTGGTCCAGCGTCTGATGAGATGCTGGTTATTCGTCTTGACGGCGCGCCCAAGGCGATGGGCATGTCCACGCTGGCGCTGCTTCATTCCGTCTGATTGCCTTGCACGCCTTGAAGTCAGGTCCGGTCAAAGTTCAGGGACACACGCCCCGCTACCCAGCAATGCCAGGCCTGCGCGGTCACCGTCTGCAAACTCTGTGATCCCGGTGTTATCCGCGTTCATCAGCTGCTTCGGATCATCGACGTGGGCAAGCCCAACGACATGGCCCAGTTCGTGCATGATCACCGCGCGAACCAGGAGAGCGCCGTCTGGCCGCTGCATGATCTCTTCAAGAGCTGGGGCGTCCAGTGCCACTTGCCCGGTAACCAGGGCTGAGCGGCGCCCAGCGGCGGCAGACTGCCCGCTCCCGCCAATACCGGCAACTTTGCCTTCCAGGCGCGGACTTTCTTCAGGGGTGGACCACGCGATCAGGACCGGCGCCCATCGATTGCCATAAAGGTCAGACTGGTATGCCTTGCGCTGCTCACTGGGACCCTCAGATGTAAGCCCGTCGTTTACGAACTGCAGTCCCGTTGCAGCTGAAACTTTTTCGACGGCCTGGTGAATCAGCCCTTCGCCCCCAAGTGGCGCGTTGTCAGGTCGGACGACGTAGTGGATGGGACGGCAGGGGTCGTAGGCTACAAAGGGTTGACCGGGGTCCGATGAGGGTTGAAGGACATATGCGCTAGAGTGGGTCGTTTCCGGCGGATGGCCGAGCGGGGAGCCCGCCGCCCCGATCCCCGGGGGAGGTGCGGCAGCGCCGGGCAGATACGGCCGGGCAGGCTGCATAACGAACCGCTCAAACAATGCCGGGCTGAAGTACAAGCCCACAAGGAGAGCAATACCCAGGACTGTGGGCATTGACCTCCCTTTCCCCAGCCGCGGTCCCTTTCCGGTCTTTCGTCGCAGCCGTCGCATCTTGGTGCTCCGTGTTCGCCCGGCGGAGGAGTCCGTCCGCCAGGCAACAGGCTCCTGCACCTTTCCAAGCGCTTCGTCGATAGCCCATTGAGGGATGCGCCCACTCGGCGAACGACGAACACCGGTAGGCCATTCGCCGCCGGTCCTGCGACCGTGACCTGAATCCAAACCATCGCGGCGTCCCTTACTTGAATGCACTTAGTCCCCCAATCCCTTCCCGACAAGGTGACCTCAGCATAGTGGGATTGGCCCCTCCGCCTGCGCCGTTACGTCATTGCGCCACTGCGGCCGCCGTCGCATAGACATCCGCCGGCATCGGCCGGTGCAGTTTCCAGGTAATGGCAATCGGCTTCTCACCCACGTGCTGCACGTAGTCCACCTGCCCGAGACACGTGTACGGAACGGTCAGCCCGGTCTCGTCTTCTGAGGTATCCCGGGTGAAGATTAGGATCCTCGAGCCTTGCGCTGCCCGGTCCAGGTACCGCTTGCCCGTCGGACTTCCGGGCGACGTCGCGTTCTGTGACTCCCAGTGGAACAGCTCAGGGCTGATGGCGTAGTCCTTGTACATCGTCGTTGCCGAGTGCTTCTTGTCGTCCTTGTTGAGCGTGACGAAGAAGGCGTCGGTAGACGCCGTGGGGCACCAGGCCACGCCCTCCCGGTGCTGGACGTTCTTGCCGAGCTCCAGCGAACCGTACTGGAGCGCCGCCAGGATTTCTTCCCGCCGGTACGTGGCGTGCGAGAGCAGCGGGACGTGCTGGAGTCCCGCCCCAAGGCCCTTTGCGGCGTGCTTGGACGCTGCCACTCCGAGCTTCACGATCTGGCGGATCTCGCTGCAGACAAACTGGTAGCCGCGCAGATAGTCCAGGCCGGCGTCGTACGACTGGAAACCGCCGCCGTCGTCCCAGAGCGTGTAGAAGAGCATGCGCGCGAATGTCTGCTCCCGCACGCCAAGGTCCGCGTGGCGGGGCGCATCTGCGCCGACCAGCATCGAATACGCCTCGGCGCGTTCCGGATCGTCCACATGGATCAGGCGCGCCATCCGGCTGAGGAGTTTCTTCTCGTCGGCGTCGGATAGATCCTGGATCCTCCCGCTGAGGACGGTCTCCAGCGGCGAGAACCCGTCGATCAGGCCGGCCTGGCGCAGGTAACCGGTCCATGAATCCTTGGTGGAACGATAAATCGACTTCACGTCGTTCCCGGACCGCCCGAGATACGCCTCCAGCTCGGTCTCCGCGTACGAGGCGATGTCCCGGACCAGCTGCGCCCTGTTGAACCGCAGCTGCGCCTTGATGTTGTCCAGCACTACTTTCTGCGCCACCCGGTCCAAGACAATCTGCGAGCCCGACGGCAGGTAGGGGAACTCGTCTTCGACAGCCTTTTCTAGCTCCTTGCGCCCGTAACCGGTGAGCGCACGGTAGCGCAGGTCGAAGCGGAACTCGCGGCGTTGCTGGCCGATGAAGTCCATGACGGTGAGCACCGCTTTGCCCTCGGCACGGCGCAGCCCGCGCCCCATCTGCTGAAGGAAGATCGTGGCGCTCTGCGTGGGCCGGAGCAGCAGGATGGTGTCCACCTGCGGCAAATCCAGGCCTTCGTTGAAGAGGTCGACGGCGAAGATGCAGTTGATCTCCCGGGTGCGGAGTCGCTCCAGCGCTGCCGCGCGGTCGGCGTCGTGGGTGCTCCCGTCGACCGCGACGGACGCGATGCCGGCGCGGTTGAACGCCAGCGCCATGTAGTGGGCGTGCTGGACCGAGACGCAGAAGCCGATGGCCCGCATCTGCTCCGTGCTGGTGACCTTGTCCCGCAGTTCGCGGATCACCTTGGCGGCGCGGGCGTCGTTGCCGGTGTAGAGGTTGCTCAGCTGCGCGGTGTCGTAGTTGCCGCGCTTCCATTCCAACTGGCTCAGGTCAACATCGTCCGAGACTCCGAAGTAGTGGAACGGCACCAGCAGATCGGCGTCCAGGGCATCCCAGAGGCGCAGTTCGCTGGCGGTGCGGCCGTCGAAGAACTGTTGGGCGACGTCGACGCCGTCGCCGCGTTCCGGCGTCGCGGTCAGTCCGAGGAGCTGCAGCGGCTGGAGGTGGTCCAGCAGCCGGCGGTAGGTGGGCGCCATGGCGTGGTGGAATTCGTCGATGACGACGACGTCGAAGAAGTCTGGTTCCAGCTCTTCGACGCCGAGGGATGACAGCGACTGGACCGAGGCGAAGATGTGCTTCCACTGCCGGGGTTTGTGCTCCCCGACGTAGAGCTCGCCGAAGGCACCGTCCTGCATGACGTCACGGTAGGTGCGCATGGCCTGCTTCAGGATTTCCTGGCGGTGGGCCACGAAAAGGAGTTTCAGATCGCTGCCCGCCGCCTCGCACAGGCGCTTGTAGTCCAGCGCGGCGATGACGGTCTTCCCGGTGCCGGTCGCCGCGACGACGAGGTTGTGGTTGAACCCCTTGAGCCGCTCGGCTTCCAGGTCCTCGAGCATTTCCTCCTGGTGGAGGTACGGCTGGACTTCGAGGCCAGTGGCTGCCCCGGGGATGGCAGTGCGCCGGCCGCCGTTGCGTTCCAGGGCTGCGTCCAATTTTTCGCCGTCACGTTCCGGATCGTAGCTCTGGAAGGCGCGCTGCGCCCAGTAGCTGTCGAAGGTGACCTCGAACTTTTGCAGCAGCGCAGGCGTGCCGACGGAGCTGAGCCGGACGTTCCATTCGAGGCCATCCAGCAGAGCTGCCTGGCTGAGGTTGGAGCTGCCAACGTAGGCAGTGTCGAAGCCCGAGTCCCGGCGGAACAGCCAGGCCTTGGCGTGCAGACGCGTGGCCTGCGTTTCGTAGCTGATCTTCACCTCGGCGCCGTACCGGTTGACGAGCTCGTCGATGGCGCGGCGTTCCGTGGCGCCCATGTAGGTGGTGGTGATGACGCGGAGTTTGGCGCCGCGTTCCTGGAGCTGTGCGAGGGCTGGTTCGAGGAGCCTCAGTCCGGTCCACCGGACAAAGGCGCAGAGCAGGTCCACGGTGTCGGCGGACTCGATCTCGGTCCTTAGCTCGGCAGCGAGGTTGGGATCGTCTTTGCTGTTGGTGAGCAGAGCCGAATCGCTGAGTTTGGTACTGGGTCGGCGAAGATTGCGGCGCTTGAGCTTGTCCGGGCGGTGAAGGGACTGGAGCTGTGTGGGACCGGGCGCGATGCGGTCTCGCGTGTTCAGTTCCCGGAGGAGCTTGTTCGCGAGGGCAACACGGTCCGTTGGCTTGGCTGCGGCGAGGGCCCGCCGGACGGCGTCCGCTACGTGGCGGGAGAGGATGTCCGGGGAGTCTTCGTCTGCTATGTCCGCGAAGACTGGTTGCAGTTCATGCGCTTGGCCCAGACGGTTGCCGAGCACATCCGTGTTGAGAAGTTCGTACAAGCCCTCGGGCAGCTGCTCCGCCGCGGTTCCCCCAATGAAATTAGTCACTGCGCCAGGGTATTTGTGGGGAGCGACAAAGACCAACACGTCGTTCGTCCGGGGTGTCCTTTAGCATTGGAAAATGACCATTTCAGTGGGGGACCTTTTCAAAGAATGCGGGCTTAGCCCGGGCGGAGTGGTGAAGTGGGGCGACCAAATTCCGTTGGATCTGCCCGGCGTTTACGTCGTCGCGTCCACCCGCGATCTCGACGATCCGACAGGTTTGATGAGGACATATCGTCACGATCCCAAGGCGTTCCTCTCGCTCAAGACAGCCTGCCCGTCGGTGACCATAGAGGGCAGGCTCGCCACCCATGATGAACTTTCCGAAAGAATCGGCGCCTTTTGGATCCCGGATTCCGCCATCCTTTACGTCGGTCTGGCCGGAACCTCTGTCCGGAAGCGGGTCAACCAGTACTACATCACTCGCATTGGTCAACGATCACCGCACGCTGGAGGCTGGTGGTTGAAAACTTTGGCCGATCTGGAGACTCTTTTTGTCCACTACGCAGCATCGGACGCCCCGAAATCTAAAGAGGCGTTGATGCTTAAGACTTTTTCCGCTGCTGTGCCGCCGTCGGTGCGGCAAACTCTCCACGATTCCGAACGAATTGCGCCGTTTGCGAACGTCGATGCCCAAGCGGGATTTCGGAAGAGACACGGACTATGCGGGTACAAGACACAGCGCGCCAACCCGGCTTCTTCACCTATTACTGTCGAATACGAAGAACCTGCGTTTCCTTTAGCTGCCCCCATTTCCGCACGTCCGACGCTGACATCTTCGCGTGCCGCGGGCTCCGGCATTGGGACGCGCATTGAGTCTCAAGTCATTACGGAAAACGATCGCACCGGCTCTAATCTGCGTATCCCGTCGCGCTCGAAATTCGCGCTGCCGACAGCCAATGGCTTCCTATCTGTGACCTATCAGGGACAGAGAATCGAGGCTCGCTGGCGGGTGAACGGGTCCCGATCAGGAACCATCGGACTTGGAAGGTCCATCATGAGTTCGATCGGTGGACCAAATAGAAGCATTTGGATGCAGGTCAGCGGGAGATCCGTCGTCATCGAGGAGTCTTGATCCTATGACCCAACCTCACGTGTTCGTAGCTATGGCAGATATCTTGAATCTCCGATGTGACGCATGGCTATTGCCAACGGACTCAAGCGTTCGCATCGAGCCGCATTGGCTCAAAGCTCATCCCGAACTACGGGCGCTTGCGGCATCGTCGGCCTCGGCTGAATTCCGAGAAGGGTTCACCCTGGCCGAACCAATCCGACCATGGGTGCCGGACTCACCGGTGCCGATCCTCACGGCCGTCCCCTACGACGGCAGTTGGGGACCCACTACCGTCGTCGAACGCCTTGAAGCATATGTGCGCAGTGCAGTTGCTGCCGTCCCGGATCCTGATGACCGACCATATCGGCTCCTCGCGCTTCCGTTCTTCGGAACGGCAGGGGGCGGCGCCGGCAGCCACCTTGGCGCCGCACTCCGGGCAATTCTCGACGCATGCAGTCAACTGGCCGCCACGTACCGAGTGGACTTTGTCCTCGTCCTTCGAGACAGGGCTGCTTTCTCATTAGCCCAAAAACTGCGGAGAGAAGCATCGAGTGACTCGTCTTGGCCTTCCCTCGGTGGCCGCCTGCATGAGAAGGCCAAATCACTGGGGCGGCAAGCCCGCTCAGGGCATTTGGTTCCCTTCCTCGGAGCCGGCGTCAGCGTCAGCGCTGGGGCCCCAAGCTGGGGCCAACTCCTTGAGCAGCTCAAATCGGGAGTGAGTCTCGGAGAAAAGGAGGAAGCCGCTTTCAAGGGACTGGCACTTCTCGACCAGGCCGGCGTACTCGAACAGCTCTACGCAGATAAGACCGGTTCTCGAAAGGCATTCGGTCAGGCGGTGGCGAACGCCGTCGACCTGCCCAGATACGGTTTGGCACCAGCGCTGCTTGCTACGTTGCCCTCGGCCGGTGCCATTACGTTGAACTACGACAGGCTGTTCGAGACAGCCTGCGAAGACGCCCAGAGACCTCGAACCGTGCTGCCAGAAAACGTTCCAGCGGTGGGCAACGACTGGCTGTTGAAACTCCACGGCTCCGTCACTCAGCTTGACAGCATCGTACTAACCCGCGACGACTACCTCGGCTACAACAGCAATAGAGACGCGCTTTCCGCGCTCGTCAAAGCGCACTTGCTGACGCATCATTTGTTGTTCGTTGGCTTCGGTCTGGCTGACGATCATTTTCACGAAATCATCCACGACGTCAGGCGTGCGCTTCCGCACGAAGCTTCGAAGAATCATCAGATGGGCACAGTGCTGTCGCTCTTTCACGAGCCGCTACAAAATCTCGTCTGGGAAGGACGGCTCGATATTCTTCCCATGTCCGGGAGTGCCCCTGCTGCAGAATCTGGCCAAGCCGCGATACGCACCGCGGTCGCTACGGCCGGGCGGGAACTGGAGATCTTCCTGGACATGATGGCCGCCTATGCAACGGACAACCACTCCTATTTGCTGGCCCCGGCCTACAACCGCGGCTTAACCAAAGGCGAAGACGAACTTCGACAGCTGCTCCTTGCGCTCGCGGGCCACGAGCGCTCTGCCGACACTACGGAGGTCTGGGGCGTCATCGATGCTGCACTACAAGACCTTGGATTACAGACTTGAGCGAACCAAGGCACATGCGGGCCGTGTGGCTAGCTGTGCTGACAGCCGGTGTGCCGTCGCCAATGCTTGATTCGTGAGCGCCCCCTGAGATGCGTAACGGCCTGGCAGCCGTCTGTGCCGAAACTCTTCGCTTCCAATTCGACGAACGATCTCAATTCAGCTCAATGAGTTGACGGCGACAGGAGGTCGTTCGAGGTGGCTGGCGTGGGCAACGGTTAGGTCAATCAGCTGCTGCACGGACAGACCCGCAGTTTTCTTGTACCGGTAGACAAAGTCGGGATCGAAGTGCCCGAAGGGACCTTCCGGTTTGGAACTGGACGAAACGGCCACTCCGGTGGTCCCGAGGATCTCGTCGAGATGCTCAAAAGAGAAGAATTCCGGATTCGATCGTGCGAACTCTGCCCTGTTCGACTTCGCGGAGGTTCCTTTGCCATGGAGGTGGTCGAGTATCAGAGCAAGGCGAAGAACCCCCTCTTGATACTGCCATCCGGCAAAGATTTCCACGTCACCTGCCATGGTCCGCGTGAACCATGAAACTTGAGGAAGCGAATGACTCATCCCGCTTTCGACGGCGCCTCCGTATAGCCCCACTTCCGCCAGTTCGTGGTTAAGTCTGGCAGCTACGTGGGCCGCCCGCGCTTTCATTAGACCCGTGACGGCCTGCTTGGGCAGTGTCTGGGCGAGGGAAGAAGCGTCGAGAAAAGCCTCGTCCTGAGTGCTGGCAATCAGTGCACTGGCCATCAGCGCGGACAGTGCTCGAAGCACCGTGCAGTAACGGCGCACCGTCTCAACCTCGTACGAATCTGGGATCCCGTCGAAGACCAGTTCCAGGGTCTCGGCGAGCGTTTCGAAGCTCAGGTGATGCCAGACAATCGGAGAGCCGTCTTTGAGTTGAAAGCCTGTGGAGTATCCACGCTCCAAGAAGGAGTGCCTTGTCGGGCTCAGCAGAAAGGCGCCGCCCACTGGCAGCTTCCATTTGGACATCTTGCCGGCGTACTTTTCAAGTTGGTCGGGGTGCGGGACGGAAAACACCTTGTTCTCGATCACCAAGGATCCCCGGTCCGGCCAATGCATGACTAGGTCGAGGTTCTCCCGCTCGCGCTCCACGCGCCTGTCGCCCGACCCCGCAGCCCCGCCAGCGACCAACGATCCGAACACTTCGTCCGCCTGCTCGGGAAATGTCTCGAATATCCATGCCAAGAGGTTGCTGTGAAAGAGCTCGCTGTTGCCGAACATGATCCTGCCGAGGGCCTCGGTTTGCAGGAGACTCGAGATACCTTCGGCACTTTCGTCAGCCGGGCCGGGAACGCCCTCCAGGAAAAGGCGGACGGGGTTTGCGGCACCTTTCCCCGGTGCGAGGTGCCGAACGGATGAGTTCAGCAATGACCGCGTCTCGTCGGTCTCGTGCCCTTCGAAGTACGAACGCTTCGACGCGCCAGCGGCCTCCCATGGCGCGAGCCCGTCGTCGGCCTTGCCCCACCTGTCAATCTCGTAGGCGGTGCGAACCACACCATCTGCGATGCCGAGTGCTATTTCGGCTCGGTTCCGGCTCGCCTCACCGATCCGCCAGTTACCGCGCGTCGCGTCGTAAAGTCGTGCCTGGGACACATCGTCGCGGTACGTCTTGCTAATCACGAACATCACGACTGGGCGCTGAATGGCCGGCACAGGCCTCAGTTCCAGACTCGCTTCGCCGGTATCTTGTTTCAAGATGCTTCCTCAGGTTAGAAACGAAACGACTTTCGGAGTCACTACTTCGGCATGATGCCGCCAAGAACATCCAGGCTTAGCGGGTGGGTTCGGGCATCGAGCGCCCGATACCGCGAATGAAACTTGCGTTCCCGCCAAATTGTCCAGGCTGGCCTTAGGTGCGTGCTGGCACTGGTCCCGTCGACGTTGACATCATTCTTCGCAGACAACCACCCTTCGCGCGGACGCCTCGCGGGGCAGGCGCTAAGAACTTCCCCGCACCCACAACCGCGACGGCCTACCCCGCGTCCCGTCGGACATCTGCCCCGTCCCTTTCAGCTGCGGCTCCATAAAACGCCGGAACGTGTCGCGCATGAGAGTCTCGCCTGCCACCGTCTCGTGCAGCTCGCGCAGATCCTTGAGCGTGAACGGCTCATCCAGCAACGCACCGGGGTCCGGGGCCTCCGCATAGGCGGCCCGCAGCCACTCCACGGCCTTCGCCACGATCTCCGCATGGCCGTACGGCAGCCCTCTCTGGCGCTGAACTTTCTCGTCCCCACGTGGCGTGGCCAAGGCCAGGCCGTTGAGATGGCAGAGTTGTGTCGTGACCGATCTAAAACTGTTCCGCATAGATGGCGGCCGAGCTTCAGAGCTAACATCTCGCAGCTTCGCACTTGAAAGAAATCTCCAGACCCTCATCGAGGAAAACATGGAGGTCACGTTCGGGGTCAGGTATCTCGCTACGGAGTACACGACGGGAAAGGTCCACCGTGGCCGGATTGACTCGCTGGGATTGGATGAGAACGGCTCCCCCGTCATCTTCGAGTACAAGCGGACATCCAATGAGAACGTCATCAATCAGGGACTCTTCTATTTGGACTGGCTTATGGACCACAAGGGAGAGTTTCAAATTCTCGTGGCCTCGCGACTCGGGTCCGCGACGGCAGACAGCATCGATTGGTCTGCACCGCGGCTGATCTGCGTTGCGAACGACTTCACTCGTTATGACGAATACGCAGTCAGACAAATTGACCGGAATGTTGAACTCGTCCGATATCGGGACTTCGGATCCGATCTTCTGGCAATCGAACTGGTCACGTCAGTCTCGACAGAGACAACGGCAACCACGCGGAAAGCATCCTCCGGTTCAGCAGCTGAGGTCCCGCAGACACCCGGGAAGAAGACTTCACGATCCAAAACGGTCAGCGAACTGCTCGCCCAGGCAGACCCCGAGTTGTCCGCCCTCTATGAGAAGTTTGAGACGTTCGCGCTATCGCTGGGTGATGACGTCGTGAAGAACGAACGATCCTTCTACTTCGCCTTCCGCCGGCTGAAGAATTTTGCGTGCGTGGAGGTGCACCCGACCTCGAGAAACCTACTCGTATACCTGAAGCTCGACCCGGCGTCCGTCAAGCTAGTGGAGGGTTTCAGCCGGGACGTCAAAAAGATCGGACACTACGGGACAGGTGATCTCGAGCTGAGGATCACTTCCACAGCCAACTGGCTGCTCGTCGAGCAATACACCCGCCAGGCGTACGCGGCCAGCTGAACCGGCGCACACGCGCAGTCCCGCTGTGGGAACTGGGCGGACCGACGAATGGTCACCTCGGACTCACCGTTACGTTCGGTTCGTGATGGAGATGACCGAGGCAGAACCGGACCGATCCAAGGGCTGGCGAGGTGGCGAGTTTAACGTCAGGCATGGCTCGACGGCCAGGGAAAGCCGCCACCGGACCCAGGGCCGCTGCATACGAACGCCCATGTTGAACGCTGTCTTCTCGGTTCCCAGTGACTCGTGGTCCGTCCACCATCTCCGGAGCTCTAAACCCAGTACGATGAGTTCAGTTTTTTACCACCCCTGAAAGGACTTGGGCATGGACGCGCACCTCTGGAAGCTTCTCGTGGACAAAGCAGTTTTGCGGACAAAGTCCCGAGACCTAATTTGGTACGAGACCAGCGAGGGACCGGCTAACACACTTAGCTTCGGAACATTAATCGATGACAGCACCACCTTGAACATCTGGGGGTACGAATCGAACTATTCGTACGAATTGTGCTTGATAAAGCAAACCACAGGAGAACCTTTCGAGGAGCGAAAGAGAGCCACCACTAAGAAGAACTCAGATGGCGTTAATTTCAGCGGCCTGTTCGAGGCTACCCAACTCCAAATCAAGGCCATAGCCCGTGACCGCGCCTTCACCGCGGTGATGGAGTACCTGGCTGACCCAACAGTAGAGGATTTGGAGAAGCAAGATGAGTTCCGAGATCAATGGGGAGCGCTGGGCGACTACGGCTACTTTCTCTACTCCCACGATGAAAAGATTCTCGCAGCGGTAAAGGACATGACTGCGGCGGGCTCCATCACTTGGAGCATTGAGGATGGAAAAGACCGTGGCGAGGAAGGTCAGTACTTTTGGGCTGAAATCGGCGACCTCCTCTACCTACGTCTTCACCAGAGCCAGACCCCCCGCAGAGCCGCAGGCACTACCTCATATAGATTCGGTATTGGTGCGACTAGCGACGAACCCTTTGATGTCGAAGTCAAACTTAGTCCCGATACCAAAAAACAAACGCGCCCACTCTGGTTGATTGCCGATGAGTTGCACACAATAATCTCGAAAACGATTCACGAGGATGAAGCAAAATTCAACCAGATAGTTAGGGACAACATAATCCACGACATTCTGGCGTCCCTAGATAATCATCACAAAGAACAATCATCACTCGACGGGATCTGAATCACAATTATTCCCACGAGCAAGCTACTCCCCCTTGCGACTTACCTGGTGCAACGCGGTAAGGGCTCTGTACTGGCAGCTACATACCCACGGCTAAGGGCACAAAAAACACTGATGGAGCTATCAATTCGTTGGAGCCGGGAGAGCTACCGGCTCAGAATGCGCGGCGGCCCGGTGATTCGAGTGAGCCCGGCCTGAAGCTCCCCAAGGCCTACTCGGCTGAAATCTAGCAACACAACGACGGGAGCGCCCCCTAAGCGCCCCCTAAATGACGGCCCGGTTCTTAGGCCTCCCCCTGTACGAGGATCTTCAGGCTTCGGCGACTCCCAGGTGAGGCTGCCGGCAGGCCTTGCGGGGCCCGATCCGCATTCGTGACAGCGCGTCGGGCTCGTTTGCTGGCCCAGCGCGACGCCATCGAAGCCGACCTCGGTTTCGTCCTGGAATGGGACGACAAACCCGACCGCAAGGCATCCAAGCTCGTCATCAGCCGTCCCGGCGACTTCCTAGACGAGGCTCAGTCACAAGAACTCGTCGAGTGGCTCGTCGCCACGGGAGACGCGTTCGCGAGTCTTGCGGAAGTACCTCTAACAGCGTCACACCGAAGCGTTCGGAAGCCCCGAACTTCTCCACCGTCATGCGCACGGCACGGCGGCGGGGTTCGGGGCTCAGGCCTCTTTGAATTGGTGGCGACCAAAAAACCAATGGAACAAGTACTCGAACGGCATTTTCTACCTGGGCTCAAAGTGCTTCCTCATGCTGCCGACCCCGTGTCAGCGAAGCCGTAAACCGGCCCATCAACTTTTGGCGTGGCGTCCTTCAAATGAAGGGCTCGTCGCGGGTGTGGTGGAGCATGGGCTGGCGCCCAGATCGGACTGACTCGTGCAGCGGCCGAGCTGGTCGCCAGCATGGCCAGCGGGGCAGAGACCGCAAAAGGGCGCGCCCAGCAAGACCGGACGCGCCCTTCAGTGCCCTGAAGCCGGGAGTCGGTTCAGGGGAGTTAGCTAGTCGACGAGCGCCGGCTGCTTGTCACCCTCTGAAGCGTCAACAGAAACCGGAACCTTCCCGTTCCGCTGGTGCATCCAGTTCGCCACCGCAAGGAGCGCCACGAGGGCGAAAGTGCTCAGGAGCTGGGGACGGGAATCCTCGCCGATGAAGCCCACCGTGAAGATCGCGGCGAGGATGACCAGACCAAACACCGTGAGCCACGGGAAGCCCGGCATCCGCAGGGGAAGCTCGGTCCCGTCGCGGTCGGCGCGGAGGCGCAGCGCGAGCTGGGCCAGGAGCGCAGACGTCCACACCAGCAGGCAGGTCGAGCCCACGATGTTGAGCAGGATGGGAAGGACCATTTCTGGGAAGGCCAGCTCCAGCACAACCGTAACAACGCCGAAGGCAACGCTAGCCAGGACTGCCACAACCGGAACCCGGGCCTTGGAAACGGAAGCCAGCGCACGCGGCGCCACACCCCGCTCGGCGAGGGAGAACGCCATCCTGGAGGCGCCGTAGAGGTTGGCGTTCAACGCCGACAACAGCGCTGCGACGGCCACCAGGGTGATGGCGGTGGCTGCGCCGGGCATGCCGGCGGCGTCCAGTACCGCGGCGAACGGGCTCTTCAGGCCTGCAGAACCCACGGGAACCACGGCCGCAATAATGAAGATGGAACCGATGTAGAAGACCAGGATGCGCCACAGCACGGTCCGGACTGCCTTCTTCACGCTGCGGGCAGGCTCGGCGGTTTCAGCTGCCGCCACGGAGACAATCTCGGTGCCGCCGAACGCGAACGCCACCACGAAAAGCGCCGTGGCAATCCCGGCAAAACCGCTGGGTGCGAAGCCGTCGCCGGTGAAGTTGGACAGGCCCGGCGACTGCACGCCCGGCAGCCAGCCGAAGAGCAGGGCAGCGCCCACCAGGAGGAACCCGACGATTGCCGCCACCTTGAGCAGGGCGAACCAGAACTCGAACTCGCCGAAGTTCTTCACACTGGTGAGGTTCACGGCGGTGAGCACCACGATGAACACGAAGGCCATCAGCCAGACCGGCAGGGCCGGGAAGATGGTGGCCAGCAGGCCTGCCGCACCGAGCGCTTCGGCCGCGATGACCACCACGAGCTGCAGCCACCAGAGCCAGCCCACCGTGGCACCTGCCACCGGCCCGTAGGCCTTGGCGGTATAGACGGAGAAGGCGCCGCTGTCCGGATTGGCGGCGGCCATCTCGCCGAGGGCCCACATCACCAGGATGATCAGCGTGCCTGCCACGAGGTAGGAGATCAGCACGGCCGGTCCGGCAGCCTGGATGCCGGCGCCGGAGCCTATGAACAGGCCCGCGCCGATGGCGCTTCCGAGGCCCATCATGGTGAGCTGGCGGGGTTTGAGTGTGGCGCCGAGCGGGCGGGCAGACGTCTTTGTCTGTTGTTCCATGAGGATTCCTCTGGTTGTAGGCGGAACGGGTTGGTTAGGGTCAGTGAGTGCTAGGCCGCGTGGACTGCCAGGAGCCCGAGCACGCGGTCGTTGGAGGCGGGATCGGCAACGGTGATCCGCACGCCGTCGCCCTGGTACGCCCGGACCATGATGCCGGCGGCGTCAAACGCGTCCACCAGCCTCGCCCGGAGGCTCTCGTCCGCGCGGATCCACAGGAAGTTGCCCTGGCTCGGCTGCAGTTTCCAGCCCTGCGCTTCCAGCTGCGCGGCCATCCGGGCGCGTTCCTGCTTGACGGCGGCCACCCGCGCTTCCATCTCCTCCCCGGCGTCCAGCGACGCGATGGCAGCCTTCTGGGCCAGCGCGCTCACCGAAAAGGGAAGGGCGGTCCGGCGAAGTCCCTCAGCGATATCGGGCGCCGCCACGGCGTATCCCACGCGCAGGCCAGCGAGTCCATAGGCCTTCGAGAAGGTGCGCAGGATGCAGACGTTCGGGTGCTGGCGGTAGAGCGCCAGGGAATCGGGGCCGCTGCCCGCTTCGGCGTATTCCACGTAGGCCTCGTCGACCACCACGAGGATGTCGGAACGGACGGACTGCACGAAGGCCTCGATGCGCTCGTGGCGGATCGGCACACCGGTGGGGTTGTTGGGGGTGCAGAGCAGGATCACCTTGGTGCGGTCGGTGACGGCCGCGGCCATGGCCTCGAGGTCATGGCCCTCGGCGTCGTCCAGCGGGATGCGGACCGGCCGGGCGCCTGCCAGCTCAACGAGGATGGGGTACGCCTCGAAGGAACGCCAGGCGAAGATCACTTCATCGCCGGCGTCGCACAGCCCGGTGATGATCTGCTGGAGGACCCCCACACTGCCGGGCCCCACCGCGATCTCACCGGCCGTGACGCCCAGGTGCCGGGCGAGCCGCTCTCGGAGTTCGACGGCGGCACTGTCCGGGTAGCGGTTCATGGTGCCGGCCGCTTCGGTCACCGCAGCGGCGGCCGCGGGCAGCGGCTCGTA
The DNA here is from genome assembly GCF_040547365.1 of Pseudarthrobacter sp. PvP090. NCBI lineage: Bacteria > Bacillati > Actinomycetota > Actinomycetes > Micrococcales > Micrococcaceae > Pseudarthrobacter > Pseudarthrobacter sp. PvP090. The sequence goes on along the minus strand of NZ_JBEPPO010000005.1, from coordinate 231,113 downwards.
GTGGCTTTCGTTGCTGGCGAGGGCTGCAATGTCCAGGCCGGCGCTCCGCCGGCCCGGGACGTAGGACGGAAGTCCGGCCACAGCGCCACGAAGGGTGGGAAACGCTGTGCCCGGTGCGGTCAGGAGCTGATCATGGGTCATGAGCACCGATCATGATTGTGACCCGCCCCACAATGCAAGATACCCTCATTCCATTGGGACTTCTGCTCAACTTCTACTGTCTGCGGTGAAAATATGACCATCCCGAGCCCTCGCACCCTGGATTCCCTCGACGGCAGGATCATCCTGGCCTTGGACAAGGATCCCGAAGCCAGCGCCCTGGCACTCTCGCGGACGCTCGGCGTCGCACGGAACACTGTCCATGCCCGGCTGGCGCGGCTCGAGCGCAGCGGCGCCCTCCGGTCCTTCAGCCGCCGGCTGGACCCCGCCGCGCTGGGCTATGAGCTCATGGCCTTCCTTTCCTTGTCCATCAGCCAGACCCGGACAGGTGCCGTGGAAGACGGGCTCGCCGCGATCCCGGAGGTCATCGAGGTGCACGCCACCACCGGGGATGCGGACCTCATGGCCAAGGTGGTGGCCCGCGGCACGGCCGACCTCTACCGCATTACCAACGAGATCCTGGAAATCGACGGCATCCAGCGGACCAGCACCGCCATTTCCGTCCTGGAACTCATGCCCCCGCGCTACGACGGCCTTCTGGCCCGGCTCTCGGAGCAGGAATCCCGCCCCGCCGACTAATACACATGACCCACCCCACAAGCGTGCAGATTTTCACTTTTAACGACTTCCGACTGCCAAAAATCCCAGTCAAAAGCGACGCTCTTGCCGATTCGTGACGCAGACCACAAGATGTCTGCATGACTTCACTCACCGTCTCCGGCCGCGTGGCACAGGTTCTCGGCAGCTATCTCACCGATCTCTTCGGTGTCATGGGCAACGGAAACGTCTACTTCCTGGACGCCGCTGAGAAGCTGGGCCTCCGCTTCTCCGCCGTCCGCCATGAAGGCGCCGCCATCGCCGCGGCCGACGCCTACTACCGCGCCTCGGGACGACTCGCAGCGGGCACCACCACCTACGGCCCCGGCTACACCAACGCACTCACCGCCCTCGCCGAGGCCGTCCAGGCGCAAATCCCCGTCGTGCTGGTCACCGGGGACGCCCCGAGCACCGGCGCCCGCCCCCAGGACGTGGACCAGACTGCCATCGCCGCAGGCCTCGGCGCGGCCACCTTCACCGTCACCCGCGACGCCGCGGGCTCCATCACGCGGCAGGCGGTGGAGTACGCACTCACCAAGCGCACCGCCGTCGTGATTGCCATCCCCTACGACCTCGCGGCACTCGAGGCGGCAGATGAAGAGCTTCCGGCGCCGTTGGCACCGGCAGTGACTGACGACGTCGACGGCGGCCTGGGGCAGGTAGCCCGTCTGCTCGCCGGCGCGAAGCGGCCGCTGATCCTCGCCGGCCGCGGCGCGCACCTCGCCGGCGCCGGCCCGGAGCTCCGCGAGCTCGCCGACCGGCTCGGCGCGCTGACCGCCGGAACCGCCCTGGCGCTCAACCTCCTCCAGGGCGACGGGTATCTCGGCGTCGCGGGCGGCTTCGGCACTGATACCGCGGCCGGGCTCATGCGTGAGGCCGATGTGGTCCTCGTGGCAGGGGCCAGCCTGAGCCCCTTCACCATGCGGTTCGGGCACCTGCTGGGCCCGGACAGCACGGTCATCCAGATCGACGCCGCCCTGCAGCCGACGAACCCCCGGGTGGACACGTTTGTCAGCGCGGACGTGAAGTCTGCTGCGGGATGCATCCTTACGATGCTGGATGACCCGGCCTCGCCGGCCGCCAGCCCCGCAGAAGCCTGGCGCGCGGAAGCCCACAAACGCCTGGCCGAGGGACCGGCCCACCATCCAGGCTCAGCCGAGACGCCGGACGGCCGGCTGGACCCGCGCTCCCTCGCCCTGGCACTGGATGGGGTGCTGCCGGAGCGCCGCACGGTGGTCCAGGACGGAGGGCACTTCGTCGGCTGGGCACCCATGTACTGGCGCATCCCGAGGCCACAGGACCTGGTCATGGTCGGGACCGCCTACCAGACCATCGGGCTGGGCCTTGCCAGCGCCGTCGGGGCAGCCCGGGCGGTGGAGGACGGCCGCACCCTGGTGCTGGCCTCCGGCGACGGCGGTTTCCTGATGGGCCTGTCCGACCTCGAATCGCTGATTGGTGCGGCCAGCAGCGCCGTCGTCGTGATCTACAACGATGCCGCCTACGGAGCCGAAATCCACCAGTACGGCTCCCAGGGCCTGACCGAGAAGCCCATGCTGATCCCCGAGGTGGACTTCAGCGGCGTCGCCCGCGCTTTGGGCGCCGAGTCCGCGATCATCCGCTCCTTGTCCGACCTTTCCGCGCTCCAGGACTGGATCGACGCCGGCGCGAAGGGAACCTTCGTGGCCGACTGTCGCATCACCTCCAGCGTCCGGGCCCCGTGGCTGAGCGAGTGGATGGAAGCCTCGCGGGCGGCGAAGGCGGCGGTGGCTAGCTAGTCAGCCCGGCGGACCGGGAAGGAATCAGGCACGCCGGGCGGGTCCGCTTCCCGGCAGGAGTCTGCAGTCACCTCAGACACCTCGGCGGTTCCGTCCAGTCGTCATCATGGACCGCTACCTGTACTGCCAACTGGCGCTCAAGCGCGTCAGCGGCCGCAGCCCAGGACGATCGCTGCCCTGGCTGCTGCGGCGCCTGCCCGCCCCGGACATCGTGTTCTATTTCAGCGTCCCAGCTGACGGCGCCCACACTCGGGTGACCAAGCGGGCCACCGACGCGGAGACCCTTGAGCATCTGCAGGCCCTCGATCAGGGCTATAGGGGGCTCGCCGACTTCCGTTCCTTTGTCACGATTGACGCCGGGTCTTCCCCGGAGCAGATCGTTGAAGACCTCAAGCGGGAGCTGACCCTGTATGACCGGGCGCCTCGGCCCGTTTCGGCTTCTGATTAGGAAGGGGCCTGGAAAAACCACAAACTCAATACGCGACCGCCGCGGAACCGCCCGGTAATAATGTTGGTACAGTACGCCCGAAAACCGGAGGTACCTTTGAGAGGTTGCCGAAAGGTTCGGCGCCCATTCAGGAGGCGAAGTGGCCGTAGCACCGGAGACCGTTGACGGCGGAAAAGGCAGCGTCGAACTCAGCGACGACGGGGTCGTCCACCTGCAGTGGTTGTCCGGGATCAACATCGAGGTTGAGGACGCCAGGGCAGCTATGGCGAAAGTTAACGAGGTCTGCCAGGGCGTCCAGCGCCCGATGCTGGTCGACATGGCTGCGGTTGCCTCGGTCAGCAGGGAGGCCAGGGGCATCTGGTCCATTCCCTGCGATGCCTCCCGCATCGCCCTGTTGGGGCGTTCCCCGGTGGACCGGGTCCTGGCGAACTTTTTTCTCGGCGTGCATATACCTCCCTGCCCCACCCGGTTCTTTACGTCCCGCAGCGATGCTATGGACTGGCTCAATGCCGTCCTGTAGGCGCCGGGATCTATCTGGTAGACCGCAGTCCACGACGTGCCGAATTCCACGGAGCCAACCCGTAGTGCCAGACGCATGAGTCCAGGAGACGGCGTCGAGGACCCTCGCCTGGAACAACTGGTTGACGGCATTGTCCGACTGGCCGCCGGAGAGCTGAACGCACGCATCGAGCCCTCGGACCAAAGGGACGCCATTGACGCGGTCATTACCGGAGTCAACCTTCTGGGGGAGGAGCTAGGGCACATCTATACGGATCTTGAGGAACGCGTGGCCGCCCGGACGGCCATGTTGCGTCGAACGCAAGTGGAACTGGAGCACATGGCCAAAACCGACGCCCTCACCGGCCTGGCCAACAGAACCTTGCTTAACGAGCGGATTCAGGACGCCATCCGGTCCGGTACAGACAGCGGACACGCCCCGGCCGTGCTCATCCTGGACCTGGATTCCTTCAAAGCCATCAACGACACCCTGGGCCACAGCGCCGGCGATGCCGTGCTGGTCGAGGTTTCCCGTCGCCTCCGCTCCGTCGTCCGGGCCTCGGACACTGTGGCCCGCCTCGGCGGAGATGAATTCGCAGCCCTCATCACCGGAGCGAGCGTGGACGACGTCATGCTCATCGCACACCGGGCGTGGGAAGCCCTACAGGAAAGCGTGGACATCGGAACAGAAACGGTCTGGACCACGGGCAGCATCGGAATTTGCCTCCACGACCCTGGACGCTCGGCAGAAGACCTGATGCGGGGTGCCGATATTGCCATGTACCAGGCCAAGGCCGAGGGCCGGAACACCGTCCAACTTTTTCACCCGGATATGCTCAACGCCGTCCAGGAACGATCCCGAATCACCGCCGAATTACGCATGGCAGCCGCCACCGGCCAGCTGGCGTTGCACTACCAACCCGTGGTTGAACTGGCATCCGGCAAGGTCGCCGGCGTCGAAGCACTCGTCCGCTGGCACCACCCCGTCCGCGGAACAATCATGCCGGACAGCTTCATTGGCATCGCGGAAGAAACAGGTCTGATCCTGGAACTGGGACGGTGGGTCCTGCACGAGGGGATAGCCCAGCTTAGCCAGTGGAAACACCTGGCCCCCCAGCTGACGGACTTCCGCCTGCACATCAACCTCTCAGCAGCCGAACTCCTTCGCAGCGATCTACTCGCAGACGTCAACGAAACCCTGACCAAAAACGATATCGAACCCTCCCGCCTGGTCCTGGAGATCACCGAAAGCGTCCTGATGTCCCGCAGGACGGGAGAACAACAGGTACTTGAAAAACTCCGCGCCCTCGGCGTCGGACTACAGATCGACGACTTCGGCACCGGCTATTCCTCCATCAGCTATCTGCGGGAAATCCCCGCCGAGACAGTCAAAGTCGACCATTCCCTGATCAAAAACCTCGAAACCGACCCCCAACAACAGAAATTCGTCTCCGCCATCCTCCAGCTCATCTCAGCAGCCGAGCTCGAAGCAATCGTCGAGGGCATCGAAACCGCCGAACAGGCCGCCCGGCTGCAAGCTATGGGCTGCCTCTACGGGCAGGGCTACTACTACGGACGCCCCGCCCCCGCCGCGGCAATACTCGACCGAATCAGCGGCTCCGAGCCCCAAAGGTAAGGTGTGTTTATGTCTAAACTCTGGGACCGGATGCTGCTCGTCCCAACAGTTGTGCGCCTTGCCTCCCACGCGCCAAGAAACCCGCATGCCGCCTGGGAAAGATACTGGACCGGCATCCAAACCACCGGTCATGACGGAGACGTGCTCTGGGACTCCGACTCCCCGGCCGAGCGTAAACAGTACACAGAAAAGGTTCTCGCGCACTTCGATCCGTCCCTTCCCGTCATTGACATCGGCTGCGGCAACGGCACCTACACCCGGTGGCTTGCCACCCTGTTTCCGACGGTTCTCGGCATCGACGTTTCCGCGGGCGCCGTCGCGAGGGCCACCCGAGAAACCAGGGACACCCAAAATTGCTCCTTCACAGTCCTGGACGCCACACAAGCGGACGCCGGGGACCTCCTCTTGGAGCGGACGGGACCCGCGAACGTCTTCGTCCGCGGAGTGTTCCACGTCCTGAAACCAGGCAAACAGGCTGCGATGGCGGCAAACCTCAAAACAGTAGCCGGAAGCACCGGGCGCGTGTTTCTAGCAGAAACCAATTTCCCCGGAAACAGCCTCGACTATCTGGCGGGACTTGGCGCCACAAGTGACCATGTGCCCAGCCAGCTGCAACGGGCCCTGGAAAATCTACCCCGCCCGGGGCGTTTCGGCGCCCGGGAACGACGCAACGTCTTTCCCGAAACGGACTGGCGCGTCATCGCGGACGGACCGGTCAACATCGACGTCGTCCCCATGAACCCCGCCGGCCACCCGCAACGGGTACCAGGCTACTTCGCCCTCTTGGCCGGTGAATGCAGTACGCCATAACAGCAGGACGGAATTCGCCAGCAATGACGACCGGCGCCGCCGGGCAGGCCGACGGTCACCAACGTCCGTGGCTAATACATCTAGGAGAACTCACAGGTCCACCGCATACCATGGCCAAATGAACGCTGCCCGGGACGCACGCTCTGCCGCCGTGGTGATCAATACCGGATCACGCCGCGGGGCAGCATACGAACTGGTCGTGGACACGATGCGTAAGGCCGGCGTGCCAATCTCCGCCGTGCACCGCGTGCGGTCGGGTGCAGACCTGGCCGGGACGCTCGACCGGGCGCTGGCGGACGGGCACGACCTAATGGTTGTCGGCGGCGGCGACGGGACTGTCTCCTGCGCCGCCGGCCGGGTTGCCGGCACCAACGTTATGCTCGGCGTTCTTCCACTGGGCACCGCCAACGACTTCGCCCGCACGCTGGAGATACCGAACAATCTTGCCGAGGCGTGCGCCACCGTCGCCGAAGGCAAGGTGGTGGACATCGACCTCGGCCGGGCCAACGGCGAGCCGTTCCTCAACGTCGCATCCGTGGGCCTCTCGGTGGCGGTTACCGATGCGCTCAGCCCCCGCCTGAAGCGGTACATCGGGCCATTGGCCTACAGCATCGCCACGCTTCGGGCTTATGCCCGGCACAAGCCATTCCGGGCCCGCCTCGAGTTCCCGGACGGTGACCACGAGCCGCTGGAGCTCGAGGACCTGCTCCAGGTCGCGGTCGGCAACGGCCGGCACTACGGCGGCGGCAACACGGTCTCCCCCACCGCAGGGATCGACGACCACACCCTTGACATCTACGCCATCCTGGCCGGGCCGCTCCGGGAGCACGTGAGCATCGCACGGCTGCTCAAGGACGGAAGCTTCATCAAACACGACCGGGTGTACCACCTGACCACCAGAAGTGTCCGGCTGGTCACCGACCAGCCGCTGCCGGTGAACCTCGACGGCGAGATCGCCACCGCCACGCCCACCGACTTCACCATCCAGCGCAACGCCGTCCACGTGGTGGTGCCCCAGAGCAGCACCAGCGCATTGTTCGACGGACCAGGCGCCTAGGCCCCTCCTGAGGGCGTTGTTTCCTAAACAGTCACGCCTTCGGCACGTCTCCCCTTACTGTTGATCCTGCACCTAACGAAACCGTTTACGTAAACCGTTTGCGTAACTTCAGCGCGAGCCGTTCACAGAACACCCGCAGTCACCTCGGGGAGGAGGAACAGTGGTCACCATCCGCGATGTCGCCAAGCACGCCGGCGTCTCCCCGGCCACCGTCTCCCGGGTTGTCAACGGGCTGGTGGGCTACTCCGACGAGACCCGGGAACGCGTCGAAACCGCGGTCAAGAGCCTCAGCTACGAAACGGACTACCTCGCCCGGGGCCTCAAGACCCGGCAAACCTCCGTGATCGGGCTCCTCGCCCCGATGGTCTCAGACGCCCTGGCCTCCCAGGTCATGCAGGGTGTGGAGGAGGAAGCGCAGGAACGCGGCTACGCCGTGATGCTCGGCCGTACCGGCGCCAAGTCCGCCTACATCGCCGGCTACCTCCGGACGCTGCGCACCTACCGGGCCGCCGGCGTCATCCTCATCTCCGCGGTGATCACGCCGGAGACCAGGCATCTGCTGGGGCCCAACGTCCCCATCATCTCCGTCGCCATCAGCGACAAGTCGGGTTCGCCCAGCGTGGCCATCGACGACGAGCAGGCAGCCTACGACGCGACGCGTCACCTGCTGCGGCTCGGCCACCGGCGCATCGGCCTGCTGACCGGCGACCCGGCGTCGGTCTACGTCGCCCAGCCCCGGAAACGCGGCTACCTCCGCGCCATGACCGAAGCCGGCTGCACCCCTGTCACCGCGACCGGCAGCTTCTTCTACGAAAGCGGCGCCCCCGGCGTCGACGTGCTGCTCCAGCAGGAACCCGGCCTCACAGCCATCTTCGCGATGAGCGACGAGATGGGAGCCGCCGTCGTCAATGAACTGCAGCGCCGCGGCCTCCGGGTACCGGAGGACGTCTCCGTCCTGGGCTTCGATGGCACCTCCACCTCCCTGCACGTGAACCCGCCGCTGAGCACCATGGCGCAGCCGCTCGAGGAAATGGGGCGGATGGCCGTGAAGAAACTGCTCCGCTCCCGCGATCTGGGGCCGAAGATCATGCCGCACCGGCTGATCGAGCGCGGCTCCACCGCCCCGCCCAACCCAACACCGCCCAGTCCAGCTCCGCGGTGCCCCCAGGAACCCACCAGCTAGCCCCACCAGACCACCCACCAAACGGCGGCAGTCGGCACTCCCCCGTGCCACAAACCGGCCAGCCGCCGCAGTTCCGCATGCACCAAACCACCCGCACCACCCACCTCGCACAACCCCAATGAACAAGGAGCAACACATGAGGCAGCGCCGCCGCACCTGGCAGACTCTTCTCGCCACCACCGCATCCCTGACCGTCGCCGCCGTCGCCCTCACCGGCTGCGGCGGGACCGCCACGGAAGCGAAGAGCACCCCGAAGGCCGCCGCCGCGTCCTTCGAGGGCAAGGGCCCCATCAACTACGTCTCCAACCGCGACGCCTCCGGGGCCGCGAACAAGAGCATCGAGGAATGGAACGCCGCCCACCCGGAGGAGAAGGTCACGTTCATCGAACTGCCCGACTCCGCGGACCAGCAGCGCCAGCAGCTCATCCAGAACGCGCAGATCAAGTCCGACACCTTCAGCGTGCTGAACCTCGACGTCGTCTGGACCTCCGAGTTCGCCGCCAACAAGTGGATCCTGCCGCTGCCCGCGGACGCCGTCCCCACCGACAAGATGATCCCCGCCACCGTCAACGCCGCGACGTACCGGGACTCCCTGGTCGGCGCCCCGTACTACACCGACGGCGCCCTGTTCTACTTCCGCTCCGACCTGCTCCAGGCCGCCGGCATCGCCGCCCCGCCCAAGACCTGGGACGAGATGAAGACGGCCTGCAAGGCGATCCTTGCGCTCCCCGAAGCCGCCGGCATGTCCTGCTACACCGGCCAGTTCGACAAGAACGAGGCCCTCACGGTCAACTTCTCCGAGGCCGTCGCCTCCGCCGGCGGCACGGTCGTCGACGCCGACGGCAAGCCCACCGTCAACACCCCCGAAGCCAAGGAAGGCCTGAACCTGCTGGTGAACGGCTTCAAGGACGGAATGTTCCCGTCCGACGCCATCACCTACCTCGAGGAGCAGGGCCGCCGCGCGTTCCAGGAGGGCAAGCTCGTCTTTATGCGCAACTGGCCCTTCCTGCACGCCTCGCTGAGCGCCACCGACGGCTCCAGCCAGGTGGCCGGCAAGTTCGACATCACCTCCATCCCCGGCACCGACGGCCCCGGCGTCTCCACCCTCGGCGGCCGCAGCCTCGCCATCTCCCCGTTCACCCCGAACAAGGCCACGGCCCTGGAGTTCGTCAAGTTCTTCACCAGCGAGGAGCAGGCCCAGAAGCGCCTCGCGCTGTCCTCCCGCGCACCGGTCTACGCCTCCCTGTTCGCCGATCCCGCCGTCGTCGCCAAGCGCCCGTTCTTCCCCACGCTGCTGACCTCGCTGAACAACGCCCAGCCGCGTCCCAAGGTGGTCCAGTACGGCGCCACCACCAAGGCGATCCAGGAAGAGGCCTACGCGGCCATCACCGGCGCCAAGGACACGGACACGGCCCTGAACGACATGCAGGCCAAGCTCACCGAGCTGACCAAGTAATCCAGCAGTAGCCCCCGCAGTTCAGACCACACGCCTGGCCGGCCGGTCCACCCCGGCCGGCCAGGCACGCTGCAACTCCAGTTAGGTACCCCGCATGACGACGACGACGACCGCCCCGCCCGCCGGCGCGCAGACCGGCACGCCCCAACCAGGCAGCCCGCGTAAACGCGGCAACCGCTCCCCCGGTGAAGGCCGGATGGCCGCGATGCTGCTCTCCCCCACCATCCTGGTGCTGGCTTTGGTGATTGTGTACCCGCTGCTCTCCGCGGTGCACCAGTCCCTGTTCCGCGCCGAATCCGGCCTGGACGCGGACGGCTTCGTCTCCGACGTCGAATCCTTCGTGGGCCTGGCCAACTACGCCGACCTGTTCGTCGGCGAATCCGGCCGGCGCTTCCTGAACGCCTTCGCCAACACCACCTTCTTCACCGTCACCACGGTGTTCCTCGAGACCGTCCTGGGCCTCTGCCTGGCCCTCGCCATGAACCGCGCCTTCCGCGGCCGGTCCTTCCTGCGCGCCAGCATCCTGGTCCCGTGGGCCGTCCCCACCGCCGTCTCCGGCCTGCTGTGGCGCTGGATCTTCCAGTCCGACGGCATCGCCAACAACCTCCTCGGCTCCGAAATCCTCTGGACCGCCGAAGGCAGCGCCTCCAAGGTCGCCGTCATCATCGCCGAAGTCTGGAAGACCGCCCCGTTCATCGGCCTCCTCGTCCTCGCCGGCATGCAGGTCATCCCCGGCGAGGTCTACGAAGCCGCCCGGATCGACGGCGCCGGCTGGTGGCGCCAGCTCGGCTCCATCACCCTCCCGCTGGTCAAGCCCACCCTGCTGGTCGCCGTGCTGTTCCGCATGCTCGACGCCCTGCGCATGTTCGACCTGCCCTTCGTGCTGATCGGCCCCGGCAAGGAATCCGTGGAAACCCTCTCCATGTTGGCCTGGGACGAATCCAACCAGCTCCGCTACGGCTCCGCCTCCGCGTTCGCCGTCATGCTCTTCCTGTACGTCGCCGTCGTCGCGATCGTGTTCGTGAAGGTGCTCGGCGCCGACGTCACCGGCGCGAAGGAACTGAAGCTGATGTCGAAGAAGACCGCCCGGAAGAACCGCTTCGCGGCAAACCACGCGACGGCGGACGCTGACCAGTCGAACTCCGACCAGGCGACCGCAGAACAGAAGAAGACCGAGGCCACCCGATGACCATCTCCGACCTCCGCAACGCCGCCGCCGACTCCGGCGCCGCCGCTCCCGACGGCGGCAGCACGCCGTCGCCGTCGAACCGGCCCAAAGCCAAGCGCACCTGGCGCTCCTACAGCGTCTACGCCGGCCTGGCCCTGATCTTCGCCTACTGCCTGGCGCCGTTCTACTGGATGCTGGTCTCCAGCCTCCGCCGCACCGCGGACATCTTCGACAACACCCTGCTGCCGGCGCCGTTCTCGCTGGAGAACTACGCCAAGGTGTTCGACGGCTCCACGATGTTCGGCCAGGCGCTGCTGAACTCCCTGATCGTCGCCGGCACCACCACCACGTTCGCGCTGGTCCTGGGCGTGTTTGCCGCGTACGCGATCTCGCGGCTGAACTTCCGCTTCAAGTCGCTGATCCTCGGCGTCATCATTGCGACGTCGATGTTCCCCGGCATCTCCGTCGTCGTCCCGCTGCTGCGGCTCTTCACGGACATCGGCTGGATCAACACCTACCAGGCGATGATCGTGCCGAACCTGTCCTTCGCGATCCCGCTGGCGGTCTGGAACCTCACCACGTTCATGAAGGCCCTGCCGTTCGACCTCGAGGAGGCCGCCATGATCGACGGCTGCACCAAGTGGCAGGCGTTCCGCCGCGTGCTGCTGCCGCTCGCCGCTCCGGGCGTCTTCACCACCGCGATCCTGACGTTCATCCACAGCTGGAACGAGTTCATCATCGCGCTGTCGATGATCAACGACCCGAAGATCCAGACCGCCACGGTCGCGATCTCCAAGTTCACCGGCGCCACCGAATTCCAGGCCCCCTTCGGCGAGCAGATGGCCGCCGGCGTGATCGTCACCGTCCCGCTGGTGATCATGGTGCTGATCTTCCAGCGCCGGATCGTCGAGGGTCTCACCGCGGGCGCCAGCAAATGAGCCCTCTCGAATCCAGTACCGTCGAGGAAACCAGTTTCACGCCCGACGTGAACTGGTGGCAGTCCGCCGTCATCTACCAGGTCTATCCGCGCTCCTTCGCCGACGGCGACGGCGACGGCGTGGGCGACCTCGCCGGGCTCATCGCCCGGCTGCCGTACATCGCCTCGCTCGGCGTCGACGGCATCTGGATGACCCCGTTCCAGCCATCCCCGCAGGTGGACCAGGGCTATGACGTGTCCGACTACTGCGGCGTGGACCCGCTGTTCGGGACCATGGAGCAGTTCGATACTCTGCTGGAGCTCGCCCACTCGTTGGGCCTGCGGGTGCTGCTCGACGTCGTCCCCAACCACTGCTCCTCGGAGCACCCGCTGTTCCAGGCTGCTTTGGCGGCGGGCCCGGGCTCGCCGGAGCGGGACATGTTCCACTTTGTTGCCGGTCCGGTGGACATGCCCGACGCCGACGTCCCGCCGAACAACTGGCAGAGCGTCTTCGGCGGCCGGGCGTGGAGCCGCGCCAGCCCGGACTCCGAAACAGACCGCGACTGGTACCTGCACCTCTTCTCCCCCGAGCAGCCGGACTGGAACTGGCGCAATCCCGCCGTCGGCGATTACTTCGACGGCGTGCTGCGCTTCTGGTTCGACAAGGGCGTGGACGGCCTCCGGATCGACGTCGCGCATGCCCTGTTCAAGGCCGACGGCCTGCCGGACTCGCCCTCCGCCGGCGGGGTGGTGGACGGGCTGCGGTCCAACCCGCAGGTCTCGGACCAGGAGGAAGTCCACGAGGTCTACCGCCGATGGCGCACCCTGGCGGAGAAGTACGAGCCACACCGGCTGCTGGTGGGCGAGGTCAACCTTGAACCGGCCCGCGCCGCCCGCTACACCCGCGCCGATGAAATGCAGCAGGCCTTTGCGTTCGCGTTTGTGAAACTCGGCTGGGATCCGGCGGCGTGGGCCGCCGCCGGGAACGAGCTCGAAACCGCCCGCCAGATGCACGGCGCCACACCGACGTGGGCGCTGGAGAACCACGACATCGTCCGTTCCGTCACCCGCTTCGGCGGCGGCGAAATCGGCGCCCTGCGGGGCCGGGCCGCGCTGGTGGCTCTGCTGGGGCTGCCCGGTCCGGCGTACCTGTACCAAGGCCAGGAACTCGGCCTGCCCGAGGTCGACGTCCCGCTCAAGGCCCGCGTGGATCCGATGTGGGCCCGCGGCGGCGTCTGCCGCGACGGCGCCCGCGTCCCGCTGCCCTGGACCACGGACGCGGGGCTGAGTCACGGCTTTTCGCTGACTGAACGCGCCGCCGAGCCCTGGCTCCCACAGCCCGCGCACTGGGGCACACACGCGATCGAACTTCAGCAGCAGGACCCGGAGTCCTCGCTGGCGCTGGTGACCAAGGCTCTGGAGCTGCGTCGGCTGCTGTGGAAGAACGAGGTATTCGGCCCGAACGACGGCGGCACTTGGCGAGTCGAAGCCGGCAACCTGCTGATCTGCGAACGCAGCACCGACTTGTTCGTCGCCGTCGCGATGGGAACCAAGCCGGTGCGGCTGCCGACCGGAACGGTGCTGCTCAGCGCTGCACCGCTGGTGGAGGACGGCTGGCTGCAACCGAGCAACGCCGTCTGGGTGCTGCGCGACTGAGCCCAGTCCGCTTCGGGACCGTCCACGTGCCCGTGGGGAGCACCCGCGAGACCATCACTTGTAGTTGTCCGCGGCGCTGCGATGTCTCACCTTTTCGTTGACACAAAGAACCCCCGCCAATCGTGATGATTGGCGGGGGTTGTTCGCTCAATTCGGTTAGCGGACGACGTACGTCCTGCTGACCTTGAAGATCGTTGGGTCATCCTTGGTGTTATGGACGCGGACGACCCACTTTGTCCCTTTGGGACCCCATGCTTCGTGGGTGGCGTCCCAGCCGCCGGCGACGTAGTGGCCGTTCATGTACCAGCGGTACCTGAGGTTACTGCCCTTGGGCCAGCCATACTTGTTTGCGCGCAGGACGGTTCCACCCGATACGTACACAGTTGACTTTCCGACCGTGCAGGACTGACCTGGCGGGCAGAGCGCGGCGCTTGCCGGCGCCGCCGTCATGAGCGCTCCTGCTCCCAGGGCAACGGAAAGGGCGGTAGCGGCCGCCGCTTTACGGAAGATCGATCGTTTCAATGCTGGCACGGTTCCCCGCACCTCCTGTCGGTGGTTGGCAGATAAGTTTTGGCTGCTGAACGCTTCCGACATACACCGTCTAAGGCGCCCCCAAGCATGAGTATAACCACACGGGTAACACTGGCCACAAGAGTGCCCACCAGGTACTTGCCACCGCACGTCGAAGAACGCGAGGCACCGGGATGAGGCGGCGGCGAGTCCTGAGGTCACCGTCGCTGTGCTGGGCCGGGCACCGGAGCGCGTAACACGCGCTGGGAACGTGAAAGCATAAGCCGGTGCACACGAACCAGTACGGACCAGAGAGCGCACCTCCTGTCTTGCTCCTGCACGGTGGTGGCGTCGCCGGTTGGATGTGGCAATCCCTGCGCCGTAGCCTGGAATCCCGGCACCGTGTGATCGTCCCCGACCTCCCCGGGCACGGAGAGAGCTCCAGCGAGGAGTACATCTCGCATTCCGCGACCGTAACTGCCCTGGCCGACCTGGTGTCGCAGCGGGTTGGTTCGCCGGTGGCAGTGATCGGCTTCTCGCTCGGGGCCCAGCTAGCCATCGGTCTGGCGGCTCAACATGCGCCCCTGGTGAGCCGAGTTATGGTCGTCAGTGCCCAGGCGAAGCCGATGGCGTACGGTGGCCTCACCCTGGGAATTCTCGGTTTGAGCGCGCCACTTGCACGGAGGAGATGGTTTGCCCGCCTACAGGCCCGGCAGCTGTTCATACCCCCGGAGCTGATGGAGCAGTACATCGACACCAGTGCAGGCATAACGAAGGCGAACTTGACGGCCGCCGTCGGGGAGAACCTGCGCTTCGCATTGCCTGAGAATTGGTCCCGCTTCCCGGGGCACGCCCTCGTGATGGTGGGTCAGCGTGAACGGAGGCTGATGCGTGACTCTGCCGCTGCGATCCATGCCGCCCTGCCTGGAAGCGACTTGGAGATTGTGGATGGGTGTGGCCACGGAATCCCCCTTCAACGCCCGGAGTGGTTCAACGCCACGGTCTCGGCTTGGCTCTCTCAGGAGTAATGAGGAGGACCGACCGGCGGTCGACGACGTTAGCAGCCGGCGTACAGTTCAGGCAGGTCCCCGGTGAAGGCTTCCCGTGGATCGACTCCTGCCGCGTCCAGGATGGCGCGGGCCAGAGCCCGGGCATCATCCGTCCGGTAGCTGACCGAGGCCGTCACGCCGTCGGCCTGATTGATCTGGATGCTCGGCTGATCGTCAAAACCACCGGTCGGAATCGGACGCCAGATGTCGAGGTGGTCCTCGGGGATTTCGGTGTCGTGGTGGCGGTGGACGAAGTAGTCTGCGGCGGCCATGGTGGTCCTCATCTCGATTCGGGCAAGAGATGAGTGTAAGCACGCGAGGACAGTTCAGGAAAGTGCCCGGAAGCGAGTAACGGCACGCGGGAACCGATGATCCATGCGACGCGACCAGACTCCGATCATTCCTCGACAAACTCCAGCAGGTCACCCGGCTGGCACTTGAGGACCCGGCACATTGCTTCCAGGGTGCTGAAGCGGACAGCCTTGGCCCGGCCGTTTTTCAGCACCGCCACGTTGGCCGGGGTGAGACCCACGCGTTCGGCGAACTCCCCCACGCTCATTTTCTGTTTGGCCAGCTCGACGTCGATGCGCACCACGATGGGCATCAGATCACCGCTTCCATGTCAGCGCGCAGGTCCGCGGCCTGCCGGAGCAGCGCGCGCAGCACCACCACCACAAGGCCCAGGGCGGCGCCGGCCACCAACACGAGGAGCAGCAGGAGCGGCAGGCCGGGATCATCCGCGTTGAGGACCACGGACGCGGACAGCACCGCCAGCATGGTCCACCCGGCGGCAATGGCCCAGACGATCGCGTCCACCCAGCGCAGAGCGTCGTTGCTGAAGATGCTGTCGCGCTTGACCATGGTGAGCAACTTCCAGGTGCTCACGATCACGACCTGGACGCATGCGACCTCCAGGATGAAGAAAATGATGAGCGGCCACTGCAGGGACGCACGGTCCGGATTCTCCTGCGCCATGTGAGCAAACTGCCCGGGGATGGACATGACCTGGAACAGAACCAGCAAGAGGAACGCCACCACAAGGACGATGCGAAGGGCGATGACTGCCAAACGAGTAAAGTGCATGTATCGAGTTTCGGCCTTTAACTATCGAAAGTCAATCGATACGAATAGGGCGACTCCCGCCGAAACCATGTGCCGCCGTCCGCCAGTTCCCCGACGTCGGCATCTCGCTGGTGCCCGTGATGTGCCTCGCGGTTTCAAGGCAGTGCCGCCCATAAGATGAGGCATGGACTTCGAAGGCACGCTCTGGACGGTTTTGGGGGCCGGGTTGGTCCTGCTGATGCTCGTTGATGTCTTTCGCACGCTCCTGTACCCGCATGGTTCCGGCCCTTTAGGCCGGGCGATCATGCGCGGATTCTGGTTGGTGTCCACAAAACTGCGGGGCCGGGGGTCCTTCATCGCTGCACCTCTGGCCATGGCCGCTGTCATTGGCGCCTGGGCAAGCCTGGCTGCCATCGGCTGGGCCCTGCTCTATCTGCCCCACCTGCCGGCCGGTTTTGTTCACGGAGCCGGTATCCCGCAGCGGGGCGACTTCGGCGAAGCGCTCTACATCTCCCTGGTCACTCTTTCCACCGTGGGGTTCGGCGACATCGTGCCGGCGGATCCGCTGCTCCGGCTGGTTGTGGCCCTCCAGGCCGTCACCGGTTTCGGGTTGCTGACGGCTACGGTCACCTGGATCCTGCAGACATACCCGGCCCTGAACCGGCGCCGGACCCTTGCCCACCAGCTGAGCCTGTTCAGGGAGGCTGCAGGTCCTGCGGGTGTGTTGGCTCTGGATCCCGGGCATGCCGCCGGACTGCTGGAGTCAATGGCCGGAAACGTGGCGTCGGTGAGCATAGACCTGCTGGCGTTCCATGAAACCTACTACTTCCGTGAAATCGAGCAGCGCGGCTCCTTGCCGGCCACGGTGGCCTACGCCCAGGAGCTGGCATCCCAGGCCCAGCGCAGCGACAGCCGTGAACTCCAGTTCGCCGGGCGGATGCTCCACGCATCGCTGGACGCCCTCGCGGAGGTCCTTCGCGGCAAATTCGGCCATGCAGGAGCCACGTCCTCCGATGTGTTCGACCATTACGAAGTGCACCACCGGCACCTGCGGCGCGGCAAACCGGATACGGACCAGCCCTAGACGTGTGACCAATCAGTCACCTATTCTGGACCTGTGGACGCCGTATTCAAGGCCCTGGCCGACTCCACCCGCCGCGATCTCCTGGATGAGCTCTTCCGGAACGACGGGCAGACCCTCCACGCCCTTGAGGCCCGCTTCGAGATGACCCGCTACGGCGTGATGAAGCACCTCAGGGTTCTGGAGGACGCCGGCCTGGTGGTGACCCGCCGTCGGGGGCGCGAGAAACTCCACTTCCTGAATCCGGTGCCCATCCGGCTGGTCCACGACCGCTGGGTGAGCAAATATGCCGAACCATGGGCCGCTGGCCTCAGCGACCTCAAAACCAGATTGGAAAGTCCCATGGAAAAGATCTTCGAAATCTACATCAAGACCACCCCGGAGCGGCTCTGGGAGGCCATCACGGACGGCGAGATCCGCAGCAAGTACCAGTTCGGCTCCGTTATCACCTCGGACTGGACACCGGGATCCCGGTTCGAGATGGCACCCAGGGGCGGAGAGCCCCTGGGCGAGGGCGAAAACCTGGAGGTGGACCCGCCCCGCCGGCTCGTTCAGAGCATGCGTGCGCTCTGGGGCGAGGACGTCAAGGCTGAGGGCACGTCCCGGGTCACCTGGGAGATCGAGCCGGTCGGCGATTCCTGCCGCCTGACCGTCACCCACGACCAGCTCCGCGAAGGCGCCAACGACCAGCTCTACGGCGGCTGGCCGATGATCCTCTCCGGACTGAAGACCTGGCTGGAAACCGGCGAACTCCTCACCACTCCCGGCTCCCTCATGTACACCTGAGGCGGCCGGCGAGCGCACCCCGGGCGCCGCCGTCGTGCTGAAACGCCCGGGCCTGCTGGCGCTTCGGCCCGCATCTTGCCGCCCCACAACCGGCGGCAGTAGCCTGAAAAGCAGATGACGGGCCGCGCCGCCCACCACCGGTTCCGGGAGGGCCGAGCCGGGCAGCGCCCACAGGCTCAGACCCGCCACCGGGAACGGGGAGGCGCGATGTCGACACTCGCACACGGCCGGGAAGCCTTCGCCGCGCGGCGCTGGCCGGACGCCGTCGGGCAGTACACCGCCGCCGACCACGACGAGGAACTTCCGGCCGGCGATCTGGAGCAGCTGGCCATCTCCGTCATCCTCACCGGCCGGGGCTCCGAGGGAGTGGACATCTTGGCCCGGGCGCACCTGAAGTACCTCGCCGACGGCGACTACGCCGCCGCCGCCCGCTGCGCCGTCTGGACCGGGATGAACCTCATCCTGCTAGGCGAACCGGCCCGCAGCGCCGGCTGGCTTGCCCGCGCCCACCGGATCGTCGAGGACCTGCCCGAGCCCTGCCCGTTCGAGGGACTGCTGTCCGTGCCTGCCGGGCTGGGCGCCCTCTACCAGGGCGACGGGGCCACCGCCGCGGAAGCCTTCAGCCGGGCCGCCGACCTCGGGCGGGCACGTGGCGACGCTGACTCGGCTGCCCTCGGGACGCTGGGCCTCGGGCAGGCAAAGATCATGCTGGGCGAGGTCGACGACGGCCTGGCCCTGCTCGACGAGGCCATGGTCGCCGTCACCGTCGGGGAAATCTCCCCCATCCCCGCCGGAATCATCTACTGCGCCGTGATCGAAACCTGCCATCTGGCCTTCGACCTGCACCGCGCCCATGAGTGGACGCGGGCGCTGGACCGGTGGTGCAACGCGCAACAGAACCTGGTGGTCTTCAGCGGCCAGTGCCAGATGCACCGGGCCGAGCTGTACCGGCTGCACGGCGCCTGGACCGACGCGGTCGAGGCGGCGAAAGCGGCGCAGGACCTCGCCGTCCGCGGCGACCGGATGGCCACCTACGGCGGCTTTTACGAACAGGGCGAAATCCACCGGCTCCGGGGCGACTTCGACGCCGCCGAGGCCTGCTACCTGCACGCCCAGGAGACCGGTTTCCCGGCGCAGCCCGGGCTGGCGCTCCTGCGCCTGGCCCAGGGCAGGCCGGACCAGGCCCAGTCCCTGCTCCGGCAGGCCATGGACGGCCTCGACCCCGCCTACCGGCGCCTGATGCTCGCCGCCCGGGTGGAGATCGACCTGGCGGCAGGCGACGCACCGGCGGCACGGGCCGCCGCGGAGGAACTGGACTCGCTGTGCGCCTCGATCGACATGCCGCTGCTGCACGCCCTCGCCGAGCAGTCCCGGGCCGCTGTTCTGTTCCACGACGGCGACCCCCAGGCTGCCCTAGTCCCGCTCCGCCGCGCATGGTCCCGCTGGCTCGGCCTCGACGCACCGTTCGAAGCCGCCCGCTCCCGCGCCCTCCTGGCCAGGCTGTGCGCCGCCGTCGGCGATGCGGAATCCGCCCGACTGGAGCGTGAGGCGGCCCGGGCAGTCTTTTCCGAGCTGGGCGCCGCGCCAGCGCTGGCGGAGCTGGAGCAATGGGAGCTGGGGCAATCGGAGCTGGGGCAATCGGAGCTGGGGCAATCGGTGCCCGCAGCGGCGGACGCCCGGACAGCCCCGGCGCCAACCACCGGGAACGACGCCCGTCACGCCGCCGACGCCGGGCCTCTCACCGCCCGCGAAGCCGAAGTGGTACGACTCGTCTCCGCCGGACTGAGCAACCGAAACATCGCCGCCGAGCTGTTCATCAGCGAGAAAACGGTGGCCCGGCACCTGAGCAATATCTTCACCAAGCTGGGCCTGACCTCCCGGGCGGCGGTGACGGCCTACGCCTACCAGCACGGACTCGCCTGACCTCCCTCCTGCATAGAAATACCCATTCCCGGTTCCTCCCCGCCACAGCGGAAATGGGTGATTCGCCCGATTCGCCGCCGCACGACGCTAAATAGCGTTAATGGCATGAACGTTTCAGTGCTCGCAGGAATGGTGTCCACCGGCCTCTTCGCGGTGAGCTACCTGCCCATGCTGCTCAAGGCCCTCCACACGAGGGACCTCGACTCCTACAGCCTGGGCTACCTCGCGCTGAGCAACGTCGCCAACGCAGTGCACTCCGTGTACGTCCTCAGCCTCCCGCCGGGGCCGATCTGGCTGCTGCACTCCTTCTACGTCGTCGCCTCCGCGCTGCTGCTCATCTGGTACCTGCGCTTACGGACCGGAACCGCAGGCACCCCGTTTCCACAGCAGCCACAGCCGGCACAGCGTTCATGACCACCCATTGCACCTGCAACACCAAGGAGGAACCACCATGAACACCACCCCAGCAACCGGCACCGGCGGCACTGGCACAGGCGGCACTGCCGCCGTCGACACCGTCATCATCGGCGGCGGACAGTCCGGCCTGGCATTGGGCTACTACCTGGCGCAGCAGCACCGGGACTTTGTCATTCTCGACGCCGGCACGCGGGTAGGCGAGGCGTGGCGGAGCCGCTGGGACTCGCTGCGCCTGTTCACCCCCGCCAAGTACAACGGCCTGCCCGGCCTGCCCTTCCCGGGCGACCCCCTCGCCTTCCCCACCAGGGACGAGCAGGCGGACTATCTGGAGGACTACGCCTCCCGGTTCCACCTGCCGGTCCGGCCCAACACGGCCGTCACCCGGCTGAGCCACGACGGGCAGCGGTTCCAGGTCACGGCCGGGACGCAGCGCTGGACGGCGGCAAACGTCGTCCTCGCCACCGGCGCCTGCCAGCTGCCCAGGACGCCGGGCTTCGCGGCGGAACTGCCGTCCGGCGTCGTGCAGCTCCACTCCCGCGACTACAGGAACCCGGCCCAGCTCCAACCCGGTCCCGTGCTGGTGGTGGGGGTGGGAAACTCCGGGGCGGAGATCGCCCTGGAGACCAGCCGCACGCACGAAACCTGGCTGGCCGGCAAGGCGAGCGGCGAGCTCCCCTTCCGGCACGGCCGGGCCGCGGCGCGCTTCGTGTTCCCGGTGGTCCGTTTCGCCGGGCTGCACGTGCTGACCACCAGCACGCCGGTCGGGCGCAGGGCGCTGCCCAAGATTGCGGCCATGGCCAGGCCGCTGATCCGCACCAAGCTCGCGGACCTGGGCGCCGCCGGCGTCCACCTGGTGCCGCGGGTCACCGGAGTCCAGGACGGCGAAGTAATGCTCGACGACGGCCAGCGCCTTCCCGTGGCAAACGTCATCTGGTGCACCGGCTTCACCGAGGCCTACCCATGGCTGGACATTCCGGCGCTGCCCGCGGACTGGCGCGAGCAGCAGCACCGCGGAATCGTGGACGCCCTGCCCGGCCTGTACCTGCTGGGGAAAGAGCTCATCTTCGCAGAAGCATCGGAGACCCTCCCCGGCGTAGGACGGGACGCCAAATACCTGGCGAAGCGGCTCGCCGCCACCCGGGCTCCGGTGCACGCAGCGGAGGTCCGGAGCGGGCTGGCGGCATAGCGCAGCAAGTCAGAGAGCCGGCTGACAGCCCGATCCGCTTCCGTTCGCGTCCGCAGGGTGCCAGAGTTGAACAATGAATGAGGTAAGCGGGAATGAGGTAACCGGGAATGAGGAAACTGGCGGGCTGGTCCTGAACCTGGAATGCACGCTCGATGCTCCCCCCGAAGAAGTCTTCAGGATGCTGACGGAATCGACCGAACTGGTGAAGTGGTGGGGTCCGCAGGACTTCACCATCCCTGCAGCCGAACTGAGCCTCACGGAAGGCGGCCACTACCGATTCCGCATGACACCGCCGGACGGCGAACCGTTCCATCTCTCCGGCGAGTTCCTGGAGATCGATCCTCCCTGGCGGCTGGTGTACACATTCCTCTGGGAGGAACCGACACCAGACGACCGGGAGACCGTCGTCGACCTCTCACTCGGGAGTACCGGCGAAGCCACGCGCCTGGTGCTCTCGCAGGGGCCGTTCCTGACGGACGAACGACTCGAGCTGCACCGCAGCGGCTGGACCGAGTCGTTCGAGAAATTGCAGGCGGTATTAAACAGTCGCACGTGATGCGGCGATGAAGTGTTCACGCGTGGTCCAATTCCCCAGTCATTGCCGAGGCGCATGCGCCGAAGCTCCACAAACACAACGCGGGGTCACTTAGCGCCCATAATTCCCCTCAGTGGGGCTGTAAGTGACCCCACGTTGCTGAGACGGAACTGGATGCCCCCAGCGCGTTGTTCGGGCATGCGGCACGACCCCACGCCGCCAGGCTGCCATTCCGGGCAGTGGGCGCCGCGCGGAGCGCCGAGCAAGACTGTGAAAAATTGGTGTGGAACGGGCGAACCGCCCCGTTAAGGCAGAAGATATTCCGGGGTTTCGGGACTGTCGAGATGCCGGTTCTAACGCCCTCTTCGGGCCCCGCCCAAGCCCCCGAACATTGTCACACCGGCCACGTAGTCTGCCTTCACGAGCTTGAACCGTCCGGCAGGGGATGACATGGCTGACAAGATTGCGGACTACCTCCACCGCCTCCGCCAATACGACCTGCTCACCGCCGAGCAGGAAGTGGAGCTGGCGCGGGAGATCGAGGCCGGACTTTTCGCGGAGCACCTCCTGGCGGACGGAACATCACGGACCGGTCAGGACACAAGGGACCTTCAGACCATCGTGCTCTTGGGCAAGCGTGCAGCCGAAGCCCTGTTCCACGCCAACCTCCGGCTCGTCGTGTCGATCGCCAAGCACTATACCCACCGCGGCCTCGACTTTGAGGACCTGATCCAGGAAGGAAACCTGGGACTGCTCAAGGCCGTCCGCAAGAACGACTTCACCAGGGGTTTCCGTTTCTCCACCTACGCCACGTGGTTCATCCGGCAAAGCATCACCCTGGCGCTGGCTAACCAGGGACGCCTTATCCGTCTGCCTCTAAACGTCGTCGAGCAGCTGCAAAACGTGAGGTCAGTGCAATGGAGAGCCGCTATGACAGGGTCCGTCTGCAGCAGCGAGGAACTTGGTGAGTTGACGGACAATTCGCTCGCAAAGATTGAGTATCTGCTGACCCTGGACAAGCCGGTCTATTCTTTGGACTCCGAGGTGCCTGACGGCCGGGGCGGAACTGAAACCCGGGCCGAACAGCTGGTGGATCCTTCCGCATACGAAGCGGCCGAAATTGTCTTCCACCAACAGCTGAAGGCCCAGGTGCATGCCGCGCTCGGCACGCTCGAGGAGCCGGACGCCGGGATCATCTCGATGCGCTTCGGCATCACGGGTGGTGCCGGAAACACCCTGGACGCCGTCGCGACAGCGTTCGGCATCACCCGCGACCGCGTCCGCCAGATCGAGGTCGCGGCCCTGAAGAAGCTCAAACACCCGTCCCGGTCCGACCTCCTGCGGCCGTATCACCTGCGTCCTTAACGCTGGATCCACGCTGAAACCGGCTCCCGCCTTGAAGGTGGGGGCCGGTTTCGCGTCGGGTTCGTGCCTGGCGGCGGCGGTGCCTGGCGGTGCTGATCGGCGCCAGACCCGGGCCTACGCGCGCTGGTTGATGTTGAGGATGTTGCCCTCGCTGTCCAGGAACCAGGCGGACTTGCCCCAGTCAGCGGTGGCAACGCCGTTCTCCGTCTTCAGGCCGGGAAAATCGTAGTCTTCAAAGACGACGCCACGGCCCCGCAGTTCCTCCATCTCGCGGTCGAGGTTGTCCGTTTCCCAGCCCATCTGGGTGTTCTTGGCTGACCCTGCATTCTCTGTCTGGTAAATAAGGAAGCTCGTCCCGTTGCCGCAGCGGTACATCACGGTGTCGGCCTCCATGGACTCGGAGGGTTCGATTCCCAGCTTGTCCCGGTAGAAATCCTTCGCTCTGTTGATGTCCTTCGCGGGGAGGACTGCCATGATGTTTGAATCCTTCAGCATGATGATCTCCTTCTGTGCGTTGATGTGTCGCAGCAATGGCGATGCTCTCCCCCCGGCTTCGGTCCCGGGCCATCATTGGCGCGAGGGTCCCCGGAGCTTATGTGGTCATTATGGACCGATTTGGGCCTGCGGAAACAGGGGATCAGAACCGCTGACGAACGACGGCTGCCGCCCTACGTAGGCACTGCGCCGATCTGTTGCATGAGGGCCATCATGTCCGTGGCTCCCCAATGCTCGACGACCTTGCCGCCGTCGACGCGGATGATGTCGATGCCGCTGAATTCGACGCTCCGGCCGGTGGGCTCGACACCCATCAGTTCACCCTGGTGCGTGCCGGTCAGGACCACGTACAGCGCCTCCAGATTTCCGTCCACAAGCGCCGGTTCGCTTGTCGTGGCCCTGAGATCCGGGAATGCCGCCCGCATCGTGTTGACGAAGAACCCGACACCGTCCTTGGAGGGCGATTGTCCCGGAAGGGGATCGTGATCGACAAAGTCATCGCTCACCAATTCGTCGATCAGGGCGAGATTTCCGTCCCCAACCACCTCGGTGTAGAACCGCTTGATCAATCCAGTTCCTTCAGCCATTTCCGACTCCTTACAGGCGAGAGACCGAATTGGATCCCCCCGGCGCGTTTCACCGCCCGACGCGCAGACCCAGACCCATCAGACCCCGCCGGGCAACGCCCCGCGGGTCGCCGATGAATCTGTGAAGGCAGTGAGGAACGGGCGAATCGCCCCGTTAAGGCCGAAGGTATTCCGGGGTTCCAAGCGTGTCAAGATGCCTCGACTACTGGCGCTCCTGGCACCGCCGCTCAGCGACTCTCTCCCCGTCGAGCGCCGCACCGACAACGCCACGCGCAACAGAAACGACATCTGAATGGTCCTATGCGTCGGCCAAGAGACGACCATGTAAACGGGATGTAAAAGCCCGTTTCGCGGCCGTAAATTGCTCCTAACCCCCGGAAAATCAAGGATTTTGCCCCCTAGCTTGGTAATTGGTTCTACCAATGAACCAATCAGCCAAGAGCCTCCAGGAGCATCCCTTGAACGTTTCCACCGCAGAAAAGCCAGGCACCACACCGCCCGGCACGGCCGCCACCCCGGCCGCCGCCGCAACCGGGACCACCCGCCGTCGGCTCCTTCCGGTCAGCGGAAAACGGCCAGGACCGGTCGCTGTCACCGTCCTGTTCTCCCTGGGCTGGGTCTTTATGTACGCGGACCGCAACATCCTCTCGCCGGTCATGAGCGTCATCCAGGAGCAGTGGGGCCTGAATCGGGGCCAGCTCGGCCTAATGTCCACCGTCTTCTTCCTGACGTACGCGCTCATGCAGATCCCCACCGGCTACATCGCCGACCGGATCGGCCGCGTCAAGGTGGTGGTGGCCGGCTACGTGGTCTTCGGCATCGGCACCATCCTCAGCGGTTTCGCCCCCGGCTTCATGATCTTCCTGCTGATGCGCGCCTTCACCGGGATTGGCGAAGGAACCTTCTACAGCCCCGTCTACGGCATCTCCTCCAGCTACATCTCGGACAAATGGCGCGGCGTCTCCGCCGCACTGATCAACAGCGGCATGGCCGTGGGCATCTCGCTCGGCTTCATCGGCTCGAGCTACCTCACTTTCACGCTCGGCCTGGAATGGCACGTCACTTTCCTCGTCTTCGGCGCTGCCACCCTGATCGTCGCGTTCCTGATCAACTACTACCTTTCCCCGATCGACGCCGAGCACAAGGCCCAGGCCGTCAAGACCGCCGAGGCTGAACTGAACGGGGCGGCTCCGGCCGTCAAGGAATCCAACAAGGCGCTCTTCACCCGCAACCACCTCCTGACCTATGTGCTGATATTCTGCTCCCTCTACGGTTTCTTCTCGATGCTGACCTGGCTGCCCACCTACCTCCAGCAGGCCCGCGACGTTGCCCCCTCGCAGACGGGCATCATCGCCTCGCTGGTCCCCTGGGCCTCCATCCCGGGTGCCATCCTGCTCAGCATGCTGGCCCGCCGCCTCCGCAACACCCGCCCGCTGATCGTGCTCCTGGCCGTCCTCGGCGGACTGTGCCAGATCCTGGTTCCGATGACCGGCGAATACTCGCTCATGATCGTCGGCCTCGTGGTCTACGGCCTGGTCGGAAAGCTTGCCCTGGACCCCATCCTCATCGCCTTCCTGGCGGAAAACACCCCGCGGTCCATGTACTCCCGGGCCTACGGCTACTTCAACTTCGCCGGTATGCTCTCCTCCATCTTTGCCCCGTACATCACCGGCGCCCTCGCGGATGCGACGGGCGCCCTCGAAGCCGGCTTCTACCTCTCCGCAGTGCTGCTCCTGATCGGCGCGGTCGCGTTCTGCTTCACGAAGCCGGCGGCCGTGGCCGGGCTGGAACCGGCCGCCGGGCCTGTCCTGCAGTCCGCCAAGTAGCCCCCGACGCCGTTCCCTCCCCGCACAGCCCGCAGAAAGGCCGCACCGTGACCCCGAGTACAGACCCCCGCCCCACCCTTCGGCGCAGCGCCCCGAGGAGCGCGGAAGTGGCCGCCTACCTCGAACGGGAGATCGCATCCCGGGGCCTGCTCCCCGGGGACAAACTCCCCACCGAGCGCGAGCTGGCGGCGCAATTGTCTGTCTCGCGGGCCACGGTGCGGTCCGCCCTGCAGGAGCTCGAAAGCAAGCACCTGCTGGAACGCACCCAGGGCCGCGGAACACTCGTGGCCGCACCACCGGCGCCGGTGAGCGAGCTCTACGCCCGGCTCGCCGGCGTCGGGCATGCACAGCAGGACGTGGCCGAACTGCGCGGATCGATGGAACCCCTGGTGGCCGAACTCGCCGCGGTGCGCTCCAGCGCGGCGGACCTGATCCAGCTCCAGGACGTGCTCAACAGCTCCAACGAACACCTCTCCCCCGAGGAGGCCCTGCGGCTGGACATCCAGTTCCACACGATCCTGGCCCAGGCCGCCCGGAACCAGCTGATGGCGACCGTCCTCACGCTGACCAGCTCATGGACCACCGATGTCCGGCTCCGCTCCCACTCCACCCTCGAGGGCCGTCGGAGCTCGATCGAGGGCCACCGCCACATTCTCGACGCCATCGAAGCCCGGGACGCCACCGGCGCGGGCATCGCCATGCGCGACCACCTGGCCGACGTCGCAATCCTGATCCGGGGCTGCGAATGACACCACCCTGCACCCCGCCCCTCACCACCCTGACCCTGCCGCTCCCCACCCGACCGGAGAACACCCGTGACCACCGCCCTGATCCCGTCCGCTCCCGCAATCCCGTCCGTCCCCGCCCGCGCGCTGCAGCCCTGGGACGGCATCCAGGACGGAACCTGTTACCTGCCTTCCGCCACGGAAAATGTGCTCTGGGGGTCCCTCCCCTGTGCCGGTGACCGGCCCGTCCTCAGCATCGACGCCGGCACCGACGTCACCATCGACACCATCAGCCATGAAGGCATCCTTGAGGACCAGGGCCGGGATCCCCGGGCGTTCTTCGGATCCCACGGGGTCGACGCCGGAATGGTCCTGCGGGACGCCGTCGAGCTGGCAGCCTCGGGCATCCAGCGGCTGGCCGGCGGGCTGGGTCCGCACGTGGTGACCGGCCCCATCGCCGTCAAGGGCGCCCGGCCCGGGGACCTGCTGAAGATCACCGTGCTGGAGACAACGCCCCGGGTGCCCTATGGAGTGATCTCCAGCCGCCACGGCCGGGGTTCCCTGAGCGGCGAGTTCCCGCTCGGGCCGGACACATACAGCGCCTTCGCCACCGTCCGCGACGCCAACGACGGCACCCCCTCCGGCTGGTTGCCGCTGCGTCCAGGGGCGGAGCCCTCCGTGCATTTCCCGCTCAAACCTTTCCTGGGCATCATGGGGGTCGCTGTGGACGGCACGCAGCGGCCGCACTCGGTCCCACCGGGCACCCACGGTGGCAACATCGACATCAACCTCCTGACCGCGGGCAGCTCGCTCTACCTGCCGGTCCAGGTCCCCGATGCGCTGGCTTATGTGGGCGATCCGCACTTCGCCCAGGGCGACGGGGAGGTCTCGCTGACCGCCATGGAAGCCTCGCTCCGGGTGAAGCTGCGGTTCGACGTCGTCCCGCAGGACGAGGCGGTGCGCAACTTCGGCGTCCTCGGCGGCCCGATGGCGCAGACCCCGGAGTTCCTGGTCCCCACCGGAATGGACGAGGACCTCGACACCGCCGTGCAGAACTGCGTCCGCGCCGCCGTCGGGCTGCTCCAGGCCCGCTACGGCATGGACCCCAGCCTGGCCTACGCCTACCTCAGCGCCGCCACGGACTTCAATATCTCCCAGGTGGTTGACCTCGTCAAAGGGGTCCACGCCCGCATCCGGGTTGAGGACTTCCTCCCGTGACGGCAGGGTCGGGGACCCGAACGCCGGCGGATCCGGCCGTGTGGCGCGAAACGGGCAGCCCCTTGCTGCTGGCCACCGGCGCCGGCCTGCTGACCGGCATGTCCGTCGCGGTCAAGGACCTGTTCGCGCTGGAAGGCTTTCGGATCGGGGCCGGCAACGAGGAATGGCTCGCCGGGGCTGAAACGGAAACGACGACGGCGCCCGCGGCCGTCGCGTTGCTGGCGGCCGGCGCCGTGGTGGCCGGGATCGCCCGGACGGACGAGTTCGCCTACAGCCTGGCCGGCACAAATTCGCACTACGGCACGCCGCCCAACCCCCAGGCGCCGGGCAGGATCAGTGGCGGGTCCTCGTCAGGGTCCGCGAGCGCGGTCTCGCTGGGCCAGGCCACCATTGGCCTGGGGACGGACACCGGCGGGTCCATCCGCGTTCCGTCCGCCTACCAGGGACTCTTCGGCATCCGCACCACCCACGGCGCGGTATCGACCGCAGGGGTGCTCCCCCTGGCCCCGTCCTTAGACACGGTCGGCTGGATGGCCCGGGATGCGGCGACGCTTGCCGCCGTCGGCAGTGTCCTGCTCCCGCAGCGGCCCGCAATGCCGCTGGCGGACGCGGCCTTCGTGCCGGAACTGCTCGCCCTGGCGGAGCCTGACGTGGGCCGGGCCGTGAAGGAATGCCTCAACGACTGGGCCGGAACCCCGGGCCTGCCTCGCCTGGACGCACCATCCCTGCGGACCGGGGACCTCCCCGAATGGCTTACAGCCTTCCAGACCGTCCAGGGACACGAGGCCTGGCAGCAGCACGGCCCGTGGGTGATCCGGCACTGGGACTCCCTCGGCCCCGACGTGGCCGGCCGGTTCCGGGCCGCTTCCCGGATTGAGCAGCGCCAGGCCGATGACGCGCGGGACGTGCTCCGCGCCGCCCGGCAGCACATCCGGGCCGTGGTGGGCGGCGGCCTGCTGGTGCTCCCCTCGGCGTCGTCCGTGGCGCCGCTGCTCAGCGACGCCGCCCTGGGCGGGCACGTCATCGAGCGGGTGCGCCGCGCCACCATGACGCTGAGCTGCATCGCCGGGATCGCCGGGCTGCCCGCCGTGAACCTGCCCCTGACCACCGAAGACGGCCTCCCCTGCGGGCTGAGCGTCATAGGCCCGGCCAGCCGCGACGCCGAACTCCTCGCCCTGGCGGTCCGCCTCAGCGGGTCGCTCCTCTCCCCACGAAAGGCCTCCCTTGCTTAACCGCCTGAAATCCTCCGGTCCCGGCCGGCTCCACTTGATCCTTATGCTGGTGCTGACGTTTTCCACCGGGGTTATCGATGCCGTCGGCTACCTGGGCCTTGACCGTGTTTTCACCGGCAATATGACCGGCAACGTCGTGATCCTGGGGATGGCCTTCGTGGGGGCGGATGAGCTGCCCGTGCTGGGACCGGCGATTGCCCTGGCGGGCTTTGTGGTCGGCGCCGTTATCGCTGGCAGGATCCTGCGCCCCGAAGCCTCGGGCTGGAGCCGGCGCACCACCGCCCTCTTGACGGCCGTCGGACTGGTCATGGCCGCTGTTGCCGCCGTCTTGTTCGTCGTCCCGCCGCACGCCGGGAGTCCGATTACCCTGATCATCACGGCGGCCCTCGCTCTGGCCATGGGTCTCCAGGCCGCGACAGCCCGGCATCTGAGCGTCAAGGACGTCACGACGGTGGTGGTGACGTCTACACTGACCGGGCTGGCCGCAGATTCCCGGCTGGGCGGCGGAACCGGCGCCCACTGGGGCCGGCGGCTCGGCGCCGTGGTGCTGATCCTGGTGGGCGCCGCGGCCGGTGCGGCGCTCCTCCAGGTCCATGTCGGGCTGGGTGTCCTGCTGACGGCGCTGCTGAGCCTGGGCGTGGCGGTCACCGGTGGCATCGCCCGGCGCCGGACGTCTAGCCCCGCCGCTCCCGCCACATCAACGACACCACCAACACCACCGCGCCGAGTCCCAGCATGACAAAAACCATCAGCCCCCAGTTGGCCTGGTTCACTCCTGTGCCGTAGAAGATGCCGATCAGCACGGTGGCCGTGATCGCGCCGAGGTAACGGCACGTCTGGAAGATCCCGGCGGCCACCCCGCGCTCCTCCGGCCGGGTGGAGAGGTACATGCCCTGGTTATAGGCGATGCTGGCCACCCCATACGGCACGCCCAAGAACGCGGTCAGCGCCAGCACCAACGGAATGGCGAACGAGGCGGTCAGCAGCCACATCGTCCCAGAGGCCACAATGAGTAGAACAACGCCGGAGACCAGCACCCGCTTGACCCCGATTCGGTCGATAGCGCGGACTGCTAGAGGCGTCACCACCACCGACATTGCGGCCAGCGGCAGCATCAACAGGCCCACCACCCCGGGTTCGTAGCCGCCGGCTTCCTGCAGGAGCTGCGGCAGGCCGAAGAACGCGAAATAGTAGACAGCGCTGAACAGGGCGAAGCCCAGATAAACCAGCAGCAGCGGCCGGTTCCTGCCCAGCAGCCGCAGGTCCAGGAACGGCGGGGCGAAGCGCAGCTCGCGCCACACGAAGAGAACTGCCAGCAGCGTGCCTGCGCCCAGCAGCCACCAGCGGTAGGCCGGCAGCACGTTGAGCAGCGCCATCATCACCAGGACCATGGAGCCGATGAAGGCGAGGATGCCGGGGAGGTCCGAGTCCCGCAGCAGCTCCGAGGCCCGGCCGCTTTCCCGGTCCTCGTCCGCCGGGGCGAAACGGCGGACCAGGATGATCGCTGCCAGCGCCAGCGGGACGTTGATAAGGAACAGGGCTTCCCAGCCGACGAAGCCCACCAATAATCCACCGACCACCGGTCCGACCGCGGCCGCGGAGGTGTTGGCCATCTGGATCCGGCCCAGCGGCCGGGTGGACTTCACGTTCGCCTGCCGGGCCAGCGCCCCGACCATCACAACGGCGCTCGGGTATGCCGCGGCCGTGCCGAAGGCCATGACGGCGCGGGCCACGCACAGCACAGCAAAGTTTGGCGCGAACGGGGCCAGCGCGCAGGTCACCGCGACCAGTGCCATGCCGATCATGAACAGCCGCCGCGGGCCGAACCGGTCCGCCAGCCGGCCCATCAGCGGCTGGCCGGCCGCCGAGGTGAGGTAGAAAGAGGTGATCACCCAGGTGACGGTGGCGACGTCGAGCCCGAAGTCCGCGCGCAGCACCACCAGGGCGACGGCGATCATCGAGGAGTTCAGCGGGTTCAGGGCCGTGCCCAGGCTGAGTCCTGCGACGGCGAGACCCGTCCGGGGAGAGTTGCTCACGGCAACAGTCTGTCCCACGGTGCCCGCCAAAATCGAACCGGACGGAAATTCCCGCGGCGACGGGCCGGCTTACGGCACGGAACACGTGGACGTCAGCGGCCCCTGCCAGCTGCCGAGGCCACACTTTTCGGGTAGCAGATCGTCATCGTTGCAGACTTGTAGCCAACGGGACGGTGTCCGATCGGTGACTTTGCCCGGTGCCACCGGAAGATGGATCCGGCCTCGGCGACGAGATCATTTGATCAAGCAAAGAAAATGAATGGGGAGATATGAAGAAAGCGTTGGCGTTGGGTGCCGTCCTGTGTCTGGCACTGTCCGGTTGTGCAGGGGGAAGCACGCCGCAGGCCGCTCCGACGGTCACGCATACCGTGACTCAGACAGCTACCGTTACCGTTACAGCTGCCCCGGTAACCGTTGCGGCTGCGGCCCCTGTGGTTGCCGCGCCAGCTGCTCCGGCCGCGCCCCTGACGGCTGTCATTCCGGCAGTCGTAGCGGGGACTAACGCCGCAGCATTGGACGAGGAGTTGACGGCTCTGGGCTTCACGAAGGTCGTGTACAACGCGGACACAGGAAAGACCGTTCTCTTGCTCAGAAACTGGACTGTAACTGGCATCGACAATCCCGGCGTAGAACAGTCGATTGACAAGACTGTCGTCGTCCACGTGACAAAGTAGTCCACCGGACTCCGACGCGGGCGGGACTGACCAGGTTAGTCCGCGTCGGAGCGATGTCTGCGCAAACAGCCATTCAGCGGGTCACGGTTTCCGGGCGATGACGTCGTAGATGTGCCAGTGCTTGGGACCGCGGAAGGACTGCCCGTCGTCGTCGTAGACCTCGAACTTCAGGATCTCCAGCCCGTCGAACAGTTGCCGAGCCCCGGCTTCGGTGTGGAAGTTCCACTCCGGGACGTCCGCCCAGGAGTCCCGGTCGCCGAACAGGTTCACGGCCACGACGCCCCTGGGCCGAAGCGCATCCAGCATCACGGCCCAGAACCCACTGAACTTGTCCGGGTGGATGAACGGCAGCGAATAGCCGGCGAAGATGAGGTCCGCCCGGGGAAGTGCCCGGAGGTCCTGGAAGGCCCGCATCTCGATGCTGAGCCGGCCGTCCGCGTCCGCCGGGGCGATTCCCAGGAGCCGGTCCCGGGTGTCAGGCAGCGAGTCGACGGCGTGCACGCGCCAGCCGCCGGCCAGCATCGCCAGCGTTTCCTTCCCGGCGCCGCAGCCGAGGTCGATGGCCTGGCGGCCGTTGCCCGGACCGGCGAGCGCCATGGCGTCCAGGCAGAGGGAGCGCACGGGACGCTCCGCCTGGGCCGCGTTGTAGTCCGCCCAGACTTTGCTGTCCGCGAGGCTTTCCACGACTTCATTTTTCCACTCGCGCGGCGGCGAAGCCACAGGTTCGGGTCCGGCCACGCCCGCCGCCGCGCGGTCACCTGCCTTAGAGAACCTTGGAGAGGAACGCCTTGGTCCGGTCGTGCTGCGGATTGCCCAGGATCTCCCGCGGTGGTCCGGCCTCCACCACCACGCCTTCGTCCATAAAGACGAGCGTGTCCGCCACTTCGCGGGCGAACCCCATCTCGTGGGTCACCACGATCATGGTCATGCCGCTCTTGGCCAGTTCCTTCATCACGTCGAGCACCTCGCCCACGAGTTCGGGGTCCAGGGCACTGGTCGGCTCGTCAAAGAGCATCAGCTTGGGATCCATGGCCAGGGCGCGGGCGATGGCCACCCGTTGCTGCTGCCCGCCGGACAGGTGCGCCGGATAGGCGTCCCCCTTGTCGCCCAGGCCCACACGATCCAGCAGTTCCATGGCCCGGGCGGTGGCGTTGGCCTTGGAAATACCCTTCACCCGCATGGGCGCCAGGATGATGTTCTCCACCGCGGTCAGGTGCGGAAACAGGTTGAACCGCTGGAACACCATCCCGATTTCCTGACGCTGGAAGGCTGCTTCCTTGAGCTTCAGCTCGTAGAGCTTGTCTCCCTTTTGGCGGTAGCCAACCAGCTGTCCGTCGACCGAAAGCCGGCCGCCGTCAACCCGTTCCAGGTGGTTGATGCAGCGCAGGAAGGTCGACTTGCCCGACCCGCTAGGGCCCACGATACAGAGCACCTCGCCGGGGTCGACCTCGAGACTGATCCCGCGCAGCACCTTGTTGGTGCCGAAATTCTTGGAGACCCGCTCCGCAAGCACCATCGGCGCGTCCGTCATCCTTTTCCTCCAAAATCTGTGCCGATCGGCGGGGCGGGCTCGCCGGGAACCGCCGTCGGCGCCGGTCCCGGCGTCGCCGGTTCCTTGCCCGTCTTGACCCGCCCGGTTCCGCGGGAGAACCGCTTCTCAATGAAGTGCTGTCCCACCATCAGGATGGAGGTGAACAGCAGGTACCAGAGGGACGCGACAATCAGCAGCGGCACCGGCGTGAACGTCACCGCGGAAATACCGCGGGACACACCGTACAGGTCAATGCTCAACGGGATCGCGGCGACCAGGGAGGTGGTCTTGAGCATCGAGATCACCTCGTTGCCGGTGGGCGGAATGATGATTTTCATCGCCTGCGGAACCACGACGTACCGCATCGTCTGGCCCCAGGACATGGCCAGCGCCGTCGATGCTTCCTCCTGGCCCTGGTCCACGGACAACAGCCCGGCGCGCACGATTTCGGACATGTACGCGGCTTCGTTCAGGGCCAGCCCGATCACGGCGGTGATGAAGAGGTTGGTGAAGATCTCATTCGGGACGGTGACCCACGGCTCCATAAACGGAACGCCCAGCGTGAACACCGGATAGATCAGGGACACGATGCCCCAGAAGACCAGCTGCACGTAGACCGGGGTTCCCCGGAAGATCCAGATATACAGCCAGGCAATGCTCTTCAGCACCGGGTTGGGCGACAGCCGCATGATGGCCAGCAGCAGGCCGATCACGATCGCGCCGATCATCGCGTAGATGGTCAGCCACAACGTCACCCAGGCAGCCTGGCTGATCCGGCGGTCGAAAATGTACTTGCCCACGTCAGGCCAGCCATAGTCCGCGCGCTGGGCGGCGTCCAGCACAAAGACCGCCAGCCCGAGGACGAGGAGTACCGCCACCACGTTCCGCCAGGGGTGGCGCAGCGGGATGGCGACGATCGCTTCCGGCGGCGCGTCGTCATCGTGCCGCCCGCGTCCGGCCCGCGGCGTCCTGCCGGACGCCCCGGTTTTGCCCGGTTCCGCCTCAATCATCCGGTCGGATTCCGGCTCGCTCATCTGCTATCACCCTTTGGCTGCCACGTTGAGGTCCGCCGTCTTGACGCCGCCGGCCTCCACGCCCCACTTGGAGAGGATCTTGTTGTAGGTGCCGTCGTCGATCAGCGTCTGGAGGGCCTTCTGCAGGACGGGCGTGAATTCGCTGCCCTTGGCTACCGGCATCCCGTAGGGTGCCACTTCAAAAGCATCGCCGGCGGTCTCCAGCTTGTCCTTGGTCTTGGAGATCGCGTATAGGGTCACCGGGGAATCGGCACTCATCGCGTCCACCTGTCCCACCACCAGGGCGTTGGTGGCCTGGTCCTGGGCGTCGTACTTGAAGATGGTGATGGCGGGCTTGCCGGCGTCGGTGCAGGCCTTGGACTTCGCCGGCACCTCGTGCGTGTCCTGGTAGGTGGTGGCCTGGACGGCAACCTTGAGCCCACAGGCGTTCTCGGGGTCCACGGTCTTGCCCTTCGGGGCGGCCCACTGGATTCCGGCGGAGTAGTAGTTGACGAAATCGACCTGCTGTTCACGTTCCAGGGTGTCGGTGAAGGAGGAGACGCCGATGTCGTCCTTTCCTGCCTTCACGGCCGGAAGGATGTTGTCGAAGGTGCCGATGTCGAAGTTGACCTTCAGGCCCATGACCTGGCCCAGGGCGTTGGTGAGGTCCACGGCCCAGCCGGCCGGCGCACCGTTGTCGTCCTTGAACTCGTTGGGCGGGTAGTTGTTGGCCATGCCGACGTTGAGCACGCCCGCGGTCTTCATCTTCTCCGGGAGCATCGCGGCGATGGAGTCATTCTTTTTCACCTCGATGGCATCGGCGCTTCCGGAGGCCGCGCCGGTGGCGGCCGGTGCGCTGTTGTCGACGCAGCCGGAGAGTGCGAGTGCCGTGGCTATGGTGAGAACGGGAAGTACGTATCGGGTGCGCATGGTTTCCTTAGCTGTTCAGAGTGTTCCGTGGTTCCCGCAAGTCTGCGGGAGGAGGGCACTGGGTGCCTGCAAGTTCAGAACTCGTTAGTGCGTGTTGCCTGACGCTGTAGTTTCAATGGTTTCTCCGGAATGACGGATGTCCCGCAGAATTTCCCCGCCCCGAGCTTTCAACTCCGAAATGCTGGAAACGCCCACTAACGTCATCGTACGCCGCAGCTCGTCCGCGAAGATCTCAATGATGCGCCCGACGCCGGGCGAGCCCGCCGCCACCAATCCGTACAGGTAGGCCCTGCCGATCGAGCAGGAATCAGCGCCCAGCGCCAGCGCCTTGAGGACGTCGCTGCCCCGGCGGATTCCCGAGTCCACATAGATCTCAAGTGAGTCGCCCACCCGCTGCCGGGATTCCTGCAGCACATCCATCGGACTCAGCATGTGGTCGAGTTGGCGGCCGCCGTGGTTGCTCAGCTGGACGGCATCCAGGCCGATCCGGGCGGCCTTTGCGACGTCGGCCGGGTTGACGCAGCCTTTGAGCACGATCTTGCCGTGCCAGGCCTGCCGCAAGGCCTCCAGTTCCTTCCATCCGCTGGTGGCATCCGAATGGCCCAGGATGTGCTGCCACATGGAGGGTGTAACCACAGACGTGGCCGCGGGACTGCGCGGATCCAGGTTTGGAAAGCTGATGCCGTCCGATTTGAGGAAGTTGATCCACCAGGCGGGGCGCCGGGCGATATCCGCGATGGTTGACAGCGTCAGTGCAGGCGGGGCAGTAAAGCCGTTGTGCAGGTCCCGTTCCCTGGATCCCAGTGCGCGCGTGTCGACGCCGACAATCAGGGTGTTGAATCCGGCGGCTTCGCAGCGCACCAGTTTGTCCTTGAGGGCCTGGGCGTCGGAGGTGAGCCCGAAGTTGAACCAGCGGTCGAGTCCCGGGTGGTTCTCCGCAATGGTTTCCATGGCCACGGTGCTTAGCCCGGCCAGTCCGTAGGGGATGTGTGCCCGGTCGGCGGCGGCCGCGACGGCCAGCTCGCCCTCGGGATGAAACAGCCGGGTTGCGCCGGTGGGCGTCAAGGTCAGGGGCAGGGCGCTGCTTCTTCCGAGCAGGGTCGTGCTGGTATCGGGTCCGGAGACCGGGCCCCAGCTGGGCATCAGCGCCCAGGAGTCGAAGACGGCGCGGTTGCGCCGAAGCGTCACTTCGTCCTCGGAGCCGCCGTCGAGGTAATCGAAGATCCCGGCCGGCAGGACCCGCTGTGCCGATTTCCGGTACTCCTCGACGTTGAACGCGTTGGCCAGGACCCGGCGTCGGCGTGAGAGGACGGGGGCCTTCACCTGGATGAGCTGCCGGGCATCGCTGATTTTCAAGTAGGGCCTTTCTCTCGCTGTCCTGCGTTATGGTTCAGCGTAGGAACCGGAATGACGCGCACCTATGGAGATAGCAACAAATTGGGGGGCTTGCCATTAGCAGCAACTACCAAACAGCCAAAATTCGCGAATCGGCGACGGCGGCTCCCTCGGCGGCGAGGCATCCGCTGCCGACCCTGGCCGACGTCGCCCGCTCGGCAGGGTCGGAAATTGTCAGCCTGGTCGAGATGCCGGCCGATGACCAGCAGATCGTCGCCGGTTCAGTGCTTTACGATTCGACGGCCCTGCCGGCCAGGTTCCCCGGCGCCGTTGCGTTGGCCATCGGCTTGTCCCTGACCGGGAAGCGTCTCAGCGCCAAGGTCCGGGAGCTCAGCGATGCCGGGTACGTGGCCATTGTCTACAAGTCCAACGGCAGCTCGGACAAGGCCTTGCGGGCGGCCGCCCGGGAAGCCGGGATCGCCCTCTTCCGGGCCTCCGACTCGGTCCCGTGGAACCAGGTCGCGGAGATCATGGACGCCGTCGTCGTCCCGCACCGGCAATCGGGCCGCACCCTGGTGGACATCCGTCCGGGTGACCTGTTCGACCTCGCCAACACCGTGGCCGCCCAGGCGGGCGGCGCCGTTGCGATCGCCGCCCCCGATCAGACGGTTCTGGCGTATTCGACCCTCCCGGACCAGCCCATCGACGAAACGCGCAGGAGCTCCATTCTGCGGCTGCAAGTGCCGCCGTCCGCTGAAACCGACAAGGACTACCGGCGCGTCCATGCCGCCACCGGCGTGCTGCAGGTGGCGACGGCGGATCCGCTGCTCCGGCGCACGGCCGTTTCCATCCGGGCCGGCGACGCCGTGCTCGGCTCGCTCTGGCTCCTCGAACGGGCGGACCACCACAACGAGGACACAAACCGGATCCTCCGGGACGCCGCCAATGTTGCGGCACTCCACATCCTGCACAAGCGCACCACC
The DNA here is from genome assembly GCF_040547365.1 of Pseudarthrobacter sp. PvP090. Lineage (NCBI taxonomy): Bacteria > Bacillati > Actinomycetota > Actinomycetes > Micrococcales > Micrococcaceae > Pseudarthrobacter > Pseudarthrobacter sp. PvP090. The sequence continues at coordinate 193,255 of NZ_JBEPPO010000005.1, read as the reverse complement.
TACGTCTCGAACCTGACCCGCCAGATCGATCTGGTCCAGCCGTTGCTGTTCGAGCCGCAGCGCGCCGAACTCGCCGCCATCCGGCTCGGGATCTCGGCGTCCTCGATCCGCGTTGCGGCCCTGGGCATCTGGCCGTCCAATGCGATGGCGTCCGAAACCCTGCAATCCCGCCTGCGGCTCTTTGATGCCATCCGGACCGCCTGCGCCATCCGGCTGCCGTCGGCCGTCTGCGGGTTCTCGGACAACGTCGTCTACATCGTCCTGCCACAGACCGCGGGATCCTCCCGTCAGTTCCAGCGCGGCACGCTTCTGAAGATTGTGCAGAATGCGCGGCGGCTGCTCTCCCGGCCGGTCCTGGCCGCATTGGGTGTGGTGGCGACGATCGACCGGCTCGAGGAGTCCCGGGTTAACGCCGAACTGGTCCTGTCCGAGCTGGTGCGGAATGTCGCTGAGGGACGCATAGCGGCCGATTCCGATGACATCGTCGCCGACGACGAATCCCTCGGCTCCAGCCTGCATTTGCGCCAGATGGTGACGTCGTTGTCGGCGTCCGGCCAGCTGCCCGGCGCCCACGCCCTCCGGATCGCCGAGTATGACGAACACCAGAAGAAGTCGTTCGAAGAAACCATCTACGCGTACCTGAGCTGCAGCGGCAACGCCGTGGAAGCCGCCAAATCCCTGGACGTGCACGTCAACACCGTCCGCTACCGCCTGTCCCGCGTGGAGCCGCTCTTCGGCATCGACCTGGACGATCCCGAGACGCGCCTGCTCGTCTGGCTGCAACTGTGGGCGAGGCGCAACTAGGACGCCCGCGTTATCCGCCGCTTGCGGCCCCCTGGGCTGCGGCGTACAGAGCCCGGTGCCCCCACGCCAGCTCACGGAGCCGGACCAGGTCCAGCGCCGGCTGGGCGGGCGGGACGCCCGGACGCTTCCGCGGGACCACGACGCGCAGGGCGGCGGGTTCGATGGTGCACCGCACCGGGGTGGGAATCAGCAGCGCCTCGCCGTCCACTCCGACCGGGATCTCGGGCACATCGGCGTCGACCACCACCTCCACCGCGGTGCGCTGGATCAGGCCGCGCTTCGTCGCCCGCCGCAGCAGGCCGACAGCCTCACGGGTGGTCGAGGCGGAGAGCGCCACCGCGCCGAGCACGCCCCGGTCGAGGCGCGTGCGGCGGCCCAGGCCCGCGAGGTCGTGGCTGCCGTACGGGCCGTTGCTCACCAGCACCGCCTGCGGCCCGTCCACGGTGGTGCCGTCAATTTTGGCGTGCAGCCGCGCGCCCTTGGCGCCCTTGATGAGGTCCGGCAGCATTTGCAGCACGGTTCCGGCCTTGTCATCGCGGTACTCCGGGCTCTGCACTACCTCGGCGTAGACCCCGAAGGAGGAATTGTTGACGAAGGTGCGGCCGTTGATCTTGCCCAGGTCCACGTGCAGCTCCACCCCGTCACGGAGGGCATCCAGGCAGCCCGTGGGGTCCTCCCGGTCCAGGCCGAGATCCAGGGCGAAATGGTTGCGGGTGCCGGCGCTGATCACCAGGAACGGGAGGTTGTGCTCGGCCGCGATGCCGGCGACCAGCGCCTGGGTTCCGTCTCCGCCGGCGACGCCGAGCAGGTCGGCTCCCCGGGCCACGGCATCCCGGGCCAGGGCCGCGACATCCACCTTGCCCGGACCCTCCAGCAGCGCCACCTCGGCCCCGAGCTCCTCCGCCTTCCGCTGCAGCTCGAACTTGACCACCTTGCCACCGCCGGAGCGCGGATTCATCACCACGAAGGGGTGCTTCGGTTTGGGGGCAGGGTACTCGGTCATCTTCGACCCTGCCCGGGGCTCACGGAGGGCAGCCCGGGCACAGACCAGCGCCACAAACACCAGCCCCACGGTGATCATGACCTCCAACAGCAGGCCCGCCTGAATGAAGAGGAAGAGAACCACCAACGGGGCCAGCACCGCCAGCACCAGAGCACACCAGCGCAGAAAACCGCGGCTGATGAGGAACCAGTAGATCCCAGCCACCATCACCACGAGGCCGCCGGCAGCGGTCACGAGCAGGGCAACAGTGCCCGCCAACCCCGCGGCCACCAGCGGGACCAGCGCCGCGCAGAAGACCGCGAGATAAGCGGCCCGCGCCCACCACCGCCGGGTCTGTGGAACCTCTTCGAACGGAACGACAGTCATGTCCAGCTCCTTGCGGTAATCCGGCCCTGGCCGATCGCCTCGACCGCGGCCCGGCCGTCGGCCCAGCCGTCAGGTCTTGATTTTCGCGACGGTCATCAGGATCGCCGAGTCCTCTTCCGCTTCCAGGCTGTGCAGCCCGTCCGGCACGATCAGCAGGTCCCCGGTCTTGCCCTGCCAGGATTCATTGCCCGCGCGGAGCCGCACGCAGCCGCGCAGCACAAACACGGTCGCCTCGCCGGGGTTCTGGTGCTCGCTCAACTGCGTCCCCGCCCGGAACGCCATCACCGTCTGGCGGAGCGTCTTTTCATGGCCGCCAAACGCCGTATCCGCAGCACGCCCGCTGGGTGCCGCCACCGCAGCCGCCAGCTGCTGACGGGCAAGGGCATCGAGCGATATCTTCTGCATGGGGCCACCCTACTCAGAAACTGGCCCGCTGCCGAGGGACCTTTGCCCCGGTCAGGGCTGGACCCTCGTTTCCGGCGACACTAAGACTTTTTGTAACTTTTCCGGGAAGTCCTACGCTGAAACCAACGGCCGGCACCTGCCCGCCCCGCCCACCCCGCATTGTCGCAACGCCGCAACGGAGCCGCACCCATGACCCAGGCCCTCGACGACGGCGACCTCCGTCGGCTCGCGGACGTCACCTTTGGCCTTGCGCACCTCCGCGACGGCCAGCTCACCGGGATGTGCGCCCTTGCCGCCGGCCGGGACGTCCTCGCCGTGATGCCCACCGGCTACGGGAAGTCGGCCATCTACCAAGTGCCCGCGCTCCTGCTGCACCGCCGGCAGCAGCGGCCCGCCGTCGTCGTGTCCCCGCTCATCTCGCTGCAGGAGGACCAGCTGGACGGGCTCCGGGAAGCGGCGGGGCCGGGCGGCGCCGTCGCAGTCAACTCATCGCACAGCGCCGCGGAGCAGGAGCGTGCCTGGCAGGCGGTGGAAAGCGGCGGGGCGGCGTTCCTCTTCCTCGCCCCGGAGCAGCTGGCCAAGAACAGCACGGTGGAACGGATCGCGGCGCTTAACATCGCCCTGTTCGTGGTGGACGAGGCCCACTGCGTCTCCTCCTGGGGCCACGATTTCCGGCCCGATTACCTCCGTCTGGGCGAGGTCCGCGAGCGCCTGGGGAACCCGACCACCGCCGCGCTGACGGCCACCGCCTCTCCCCCAGTGCGCGAGGAGATCCTGGCCCGGCTCGGCATGGCCAATCCACTGGTCCTGGTCCACGGCTTCGACCGGCCCAACATCCGACTGGAGGTGCTCCGCCACCATGAGGACAAGGCGAAGCGCCGGGCGGTCATCAGCCAAGTCACGGAGCTGGTCACCGCGGGGCACGGGCCCGGGCTGGTGTACGCCGCCAAGCGCAGGGACACCGAGAAGTACGCCGCACGGCTGGCCCGGAACGGCCTGCGCGCAACGGCCTATCACGCCGGCCGCACGCCCACCGAGCGGGAGCTCGTCCACCAGAAGTTCCTCAACGGCGGCCTCGACGTGGTGGTCGCCACCACCGCCTTCGGCATGGGCATCGACAAGCCCGACGTCCGCTTCGTCCTCCATGCGGACATTCCCGAATCCCTGGACAGCTACTACCAGCAGATCGGCCGGGCCGGACGCGACGGCCAGCCCGCCGTCGCCGTGCTGCATTACCGCTCCGAGGACCTGGGCCTGCGGCGCTACTTCGCCACCCACACCCCCGACGAGGCCGCACTGCTGGCGGTCCTCACCGTGCTGCGCGGGTCGGGGTCGCCGCTCCCGCCGCCGGCGCTGGCCGAAGGGACCGGCTTCCCGGCCCGGCGGATCACCGGCCTACTGAACCAGCTGCAGGAGACCGGCGCCGTCACGGCACACCACGACGGCGCCCGTCTCGAAGTGGCGCTCGACCCCGCGGCGGATCCCGCCCTCGTGGTGGAACGCGCCGTCGACCTCGCAGCCGCCCGCGAGCGCGTGGACAAGTCGCGCATCGCCATGATCCGCAGCTACGCCGAAACGCACCGCTGCCGCCGTCAGTTCCTGCTCGGCTACTTCGGCGAGGACCTGGCCGAACCCTGCGGCAACTGCGACACCTGCACCGACGGCTCGGCATCGCTGCAGGAGCACGACGGGGAGCACGACGGCGGGGCTGCCGCGGGCGGTGTTGGCGACGGCGCCGGCGGCGGGGCCGCCGCCGTCAGTGCTGCCGCCGTCGGCGCCGGGGCGTTCCCGCTGAACTGCCGCGTGGAGCATGCCCTCTGGGGCCCGGGCCTGGTGATGGGGCACGACGGCGACCTCCTCACCGTGCTGTTTGACCGCGAGGGTTACAGAACGGTGTCGCGCAAAGCCGTCCTGGGCCACGGCCTGCTCACCCTCAGTACACCACCCGGAAATTACTGAACGCCCCCGTGGCCCGGGAGATCGATTCGTCCACGTTCTCCACCTGCCCCGGCGCCTCCGGTGAGCGCAGCCAGCGCCGGAACTCCAGCACCACCGACTGGGGGCCCTCCGCCACGATGCCCACCGAACCGTCGGTGTTGTTCCTGACTGTGCCGGTCAGCCCCAGTTCATCGGCCTGGCGCACGGTCCAGTAGCGGAAGCCAACGGCCTGCACCACGCCGTCGACCCGCGCCGTCAGCCGGACCCACTCGCCGGAATCACCCCTCGGAAACTCAGCCATGATCCCAATCTAACGCCCCTCCCGGTGGCCGCCAGAGCAACCGTGCACTTTTCCACATAGGGACCTTCGCCCCTTACCCTTCGCAGACCCGGGCGGGAAGGATGGTCAAGTGCGCTGCGGGGACTTGTCGAGAAAACGGCTTGGCACATGGAAGTGCCTTACCCTCCCGCCGTGCTGCATTGCCCGAAAGGACAAACAAGATGGCAGGACAATTCGAGATCTTTACGGACGCTGAGGCCAACGTCCGGTTCCGGCTCCTCGGCGCCGACGGCACGGTTTTGGCAATTTCCAAGGCTTTTGAGGACAAGCAGTCCGCCGCGGACGGCATCATGGCGGTCCGTGAATGCGCCGGCACAGGGCTGATCAAAGAGGCCCGTTCCAACGCATGGGGCGGCACCGGCAAGACTAGGGCAGGCCTGCCGAAACCGGCGCACCGCCGGCACCGGCATATCCCCGCCGTCTAGGCGGCGCATCGGCAACACCCCCGGGCGGTAAGCCCGGCACTATCGGGAGCCGCAATGGACGAGGCACGGGTCCACATCAGCGGCTTCCGAATGGACTTCGGCGACACCACCGTGGTCCGCGACCTGTCCTTTGACGTGCACGCCGGTGAGACCTTCGGTTTCCTTGGCAGCAACGGATCCGGCAAGACCACCACCATCCGGGCGCTGCTCGGCATCTACGAGCCCACCGCCGGGATCCTCCACATCAACGGCCGGGACTTCAAACCCGAGCACGGCGACCGGCTGGGCTACCTTCCCGAAGAGCGCGGGCTCTACAAGAAGGAGAAGGTCATCGACATCATGACCTACTTCGGCCGGCTCAAAGGGATGGGCCGGCGCACCGCCAGGCAATGGTCGCTCGAGTACCTGGGCCGGGTGGCGCTGGCGGACCGGGCCTCCACCGTGCTGGACAGGCTCTCCAGCGGGCAGCAGCAAAAGGTCCAGCTCGGTGTCACCATCATGAACAACCCGGAGCTGCTGATCCTGGACGAACCCACGAAGGGCTTCGACCCCGTCAACCGGCGCCTGCTCATGGACATCATCGCCGAGCAGAAGCAGGGTGGAGCCACCGTGGTCATGGTGACCCACCAGATGGAGGAGGTGGAGCGGCTCTGCGACCGGGTCATCCTGCTCAAGGACGGCACCGCGGAGGCCTACGGCACCATCGACGAGGTGCAGAACAAGTATGGCGGGCGCATCATCCGGATCAGGCACAGCGGCGCCCTCCCGCCCTCGCCGCACTACGAGGCGGTGCTCCGGGAAACGAACTACGCAGAGCTCTCCATCACCGATGCCACCGACGAAGCCGCCATCCTCAAGGACCTGGTGGACGCCGGCGTGACCGTCCGGAGCTTCACCACCACCAAAATCTCCCTCGAGGACATCTTCATCCGGGTCTACGGCGACCAGAACCAGCCCGCGGCGGCAGCGACCCCCGGCACCGCACCGGCCCCCGCCCGGGACGGGGCGTAGTGCCGTGGCGCAGCACAATCGGCAGCACAATCTCGGCACCGTCCTCAGCTTCGAGTTCATCCGCACCGTGACCAAACGCCGGTTCTGGATCGGCACCCTGTCCGTCCCGCTCATCCTTGCCGTGGTCTTCGGGCTGATCTTCCTCAGCAACACGAGCACGGACACCGCCGCCGCGGCGCAGAAAAGCGCCCAGTTCAGCATCTCCTACACGGATGCCTCCGGACTGATCACCGCCGAGGACGCCGCGCTCTTCGGGGCCACCACCGCGGAATCCCCCGACGCCGGGATCACCGCCGTGCAGTCCGGCACCGTGGACGCGTTCTTCGACTACCCGGCCCACCCCGAGTCGACGGCCGTGCGTGTCTACGGCGCGGACCAGGGCCTCTTCGAGAACGGCAAGTACGCAGCCGTCGCGCAGGCCATGCTGACGCACGCCGTCGAACAGCGGATCGGCTCCTCGCAACTGTCGGCCCTCGCGGCAGGACAGGTGCAGATCGAGACCTTCACGTATGACGGCACCGAGGTATCCGGCGGCCTGGGCGCGGTGATCCCGCCGCTGGTCTTCCTGGTCATCTTCTACGGGCTGATCGTGCTTCTGGCCGGGCAGATGCTCAACTCCACGCTGGAGGAGAAGGAAAACCGCGTCACCGAGATGATCCTGACCACGCTCAAACCGACCACGCTCATCGCGGGCAAGGTCATCGCACTTTTCGCCATCGGCCTGGTGCAGATGATCGTGTTTCTCTCCCCCGTCGTGATCGGCCGGCTGTTCTTCCCCGAGGAGCTCAGCCTCGCGGCCCTGGACCTGCCCCCGCTGATCCTCGATCCGGTCCGGATGACCGTGGGCCTGCTGATCCTGGTCGGCGGTTTCGCCCTGTTCACCACCACCCTCGTGGCCATCGGCGCCGTGATGCCCACCGCCAAGGAGGCCGGAAACTTCATGGGCGTGATGATGGCGCTGATCTTTGTGCCGTTCTACGCCGTGGCCCTGGTGGTCTCCGATCCGCACTCCGTGATTGTGCAGATCTTCACCTTCTTCCCGTTCTCCGCCCCGGTGACCGCCCTGCTGCGCAATGGCTTCGGCTCCCTGAGCGTGCTCGAAGCCGGAATTGTGATCGTGATCCTCTTCGTCGGCGCGGCCGTGATGCTCCGCCTCGCCGTCCGGCTCTTCCAGTACGGCTCGATCTCGTACACCTCGAAGGTCAACATCCGGACCGCGCTGCGGGCGGGATCGCGGCACCCAGCAGATAAGCCCCCGACGACGACGGGCCGCTGAGGAGATCTGCTACCGGGCGGCGAGGAAAGCCCTGATCTCCTCAGCCATCGTCTTGGACTGGGTCCAATGCAGGTAGTGACCTCCGGATAGCGGGACAATTTCGTGGCGCTGAACGTCCTTCAGGAGATTCTCCAACGACTCAGCCTTGCCGGCGGCATCCGGGGATCCGTCGGCGACGACGAAAGCCAGCACAGGCAACGCATCGGGGTAGCTGATTCCGCGCAGGTCCGAGGCGTTGTTCCCGATCCGGGCCGTCTCGTCGGCCACGGCCTGATTGCCAAAATTCCAGCTCGCCATCAGGCGCATGCGTTCCCGTTCCTCCGGCGTGTAGGCGTCGCCGTCCGGTTCCGCGAGCCCGGGCGCCACCGCGAGGGCGGCGCGGACGACCCCGGTGACGGCGAGCAGCCGCAACACGTTGAAGCCTCCAGAATCCACCTCCACCGGCCCGCCCGTGGCTTTCGGCACGGTGACGTCAATCCCGATCACGGCCGCGACTTCCGCAGGGTAACGGTTGGCGTAGTCCAGCATGTAGAAGCCGGCGATCGAGTGCCCGGCCAGGGTATAGGGCTGCGTGATGTTGAGCTTTCCCAGCACTTCGTGGACTTCCGTGCTGATGTTCTTATTGCTCCGCTCCCCGGCGGTCATGTCGCTGTAGCCGTAACCGAATCCCTCCACGACGATGATGTTGAAGTCGCCCAACTCCCGGATCAGCGGTGCGAAGTCAAGCGCCGGTGCGGCCGTTCCGAGACCGCTGAGGAGCACGATCGGATGGCCGGGCTGGCCGTTCCGATACACGTTGACCGTCCCGCCGGCGATCTCCACTCGTTCGCCATAAGGGGTGATGCTGGCCCGTTCCTGCCGCTCAAGGAGCAGGTTGGCGCCCGTCGACGCCAGGCCCAGCCCGACGGCGGCCAGCACCGCTACGGCCAGGATGCGCAGTCCTTTTCGTCGTCCCGGCCGGCGCCGGCCGGGAACGGAATCGGCATCCTTGGTAGCCGCCTCCTTGGAAGCCTCGCGCTTGGGTTGGGACGCGTCCGTGCGACGAGGATTGATCCTCATGACGGGCCTTTCAGTGCCAGAAGCGGTGCCAGGACGAACGGGCTGGTACGGCAAGCGTAACCCCGGGGGTGCTGCCGCGGGGGCAGGCCGGGGCCCGGCGGCTAACCCGCCGGCAATTCCGCCGGCCGCAGGGACGTGATCATCGTCCGGACGTCTCGGTACTCCGGGGTGGACGCGTACAACTTCGCCTTCTCCAGGTACGGCAGCGCGGGGTCCCCGGGCGTCTCGTTGTACTCGGGCTTGTACGTCCCGCCGAAGAACGCGCCGCTCGGTGGCCACAGGAAGAGGTGGAACATCGGGCACGCCATGTCGCCGGACTCTTCGGGGACCATGGTGATGCCGTAGGCCGCGATCGTGGACCGGGTGGCCACCGGATCGGTGTCGTCACCCCGGGACTCGAACACGTAGCGGGGCACACCGCCGTCGGCGCCTCCGCCCTCGGCGAGGGCGACCATCGGCTCGGAATCGTAAACCTCGTACGGGGTCCTGCCGACGCACTCCGCCCCGGTGACAATGTTGGTGCGCAGGCCCGCCATCGGTTTCCCCGCGGCGTTCAGCACGTCCACGAATTCGCCGCCGAGCGCCCCGCCGGGGTCCTTCACCGTCCATCCCGCGGGGTAGTCAAACGACAGTCCCGCGTCCGTCGTCGTGAAAGTCTTCCAGCCCGACGACGGCGTCCCCTCCGACGCCGTGGGCCCGGGAGCCGTGGGCCCGGGAGCCGGGATGGACGGAGCCGGGCTGCTGTCCTGGGTCTGGCCCGTCGAAACGGCGGAACCCCCGGGCTCGGCCGGAAACAAGCCGCAGGATGTCAGCAGGAGGACCAGTCCCACCGACGTGCACACGGTGGCGCCGGCTGCAGTTCCGGAAAGGCGGGCGACAGTGCCGGATGAAACCGCCGGCCTCCTCACGTCATTGCTTTCCGGCCGGCCGCAGTGAGGTGATCGCCTGCTTGACGTACTTGTACTCGGTGGTGTCCATGTACACCTCGGGGGTGTCCACGTGCATCGGACGTCCCGGGGTGGTGTCGAACGGGTCGTAGACGCCGCCGAACATGGCGCCGCTGGGCGGCCAGGTGAAGAAGTGGAAAATCGGGCAGGCGGTGTCGCCGGTGGGCTCCGGCGCGGACGTGAGTCCGTAGGCCAGCATCAGGGACGTCGACGGATCACTCGACGCCGGATTGGTACGCCCCTCGTAGACGAACCGCGGCGCCACTCCGTCCTGGGCCAGCGCCGGGACCGGCTCGGCGTCGTACATCATAAAGGGGAACTTCTCGGTGCACTCGGCCCCCGTGACCATGTTGGTCCGCAGGGTCGCCATGGTCTTGCCGTAGTCACTGACGAGCTCCACAAAGACACCGCCCTCGGCGGGCTGGCCGGCCGGGTCCTTGATGGTCCACGACTCCGGGTAGTCGAACGCCAGCGAGCCGTCCGACGTCGTAAACGTCTTCCAGCCCGCCGGGACCGTGACGGCGGGTGACGTGGCGGTGCCCGGCGTTGCGCTGGCCGTCGCCGTGGCCGTCGTTGCTGGCGGGGAACTGGTGGCCGGGGCTGCTGCGGGTGACCCGCACCCAGCCAGCACGGCGGCTGCGCAGAAAGCGGAAATAGCTGTGGCGAACGACGCGGCGCGGCGCATGGCACCCTCCCCCTGGGAAAATAAAGTGGTTGGATTATTCTCGGGTCTTTCCGCGAGGAAACTAGGGCCTTAGGACCCTTGGCGCCCTAACTTTCCACCGGAAGTCCGTCCCGGCGCCCGCCGTGATGCTTCCCACGTTGACACGCTGCCGATTTCAATTGCCCGCGGAAGCTTGCTAGAGCTTAAGTAATGCAAGACGTCCTCGATCCCGCCATGCCCTTCCTGGCCCCCATCCTCGCTGTGGCCCTCGCCGTCGCCAGCGGGCTCCTCGCCTCCTGGCTGGTGCGCCGCGTTGTCCTCCGGCTCAACCGGAACCAGCCCGCCCTCCGCGAGACCTCCCGGGTGGCGCGACTGCCGCTGCGGCTTGGGCTCTGCCTGATCGGCGTCCGGATCGCCCTGGGGCTCACCACCGAGGACGCCGAATGGCGCCGAAACCTGGACCACGCGCTGCAGATCGCGCTGATTGGTTCCCTCGCGTGGCTGGCGATCGCCGTCCTCCTCATCATCGAGACCATGGTGCTCACCCGCTACCGGGTGGACGTGGCGGACAACCGCCGCGCCCGCCGGCTCCGCACCCAGGTGATCCTCGCCCGGCGGATCGGCGTCGCGCTGATCGTCATCGTGGCGCTGGGCATCGCGATGCTGACGTTCCCCGCCATCCAGGCCCTCGGCGCCGGGCTGCTGGCCTCCGCCGGCGTGATCTCGATCGTCGCCGGCCTCGCCGCGCAGACGTCACTGGTCAACGTCTTCGCCGGCATCCAGCTCGCGTTCACGGACGCGATCCGGGTGGACGACGTGGTGGTGGTGCAGAAGGAATGGGGCCGGATCGAGGAGATCACCCTGACCTACGTGGTGGTCCACATCTGGGACGACCGGCGGATGATCCTGCCCTCCACCTACTTCACCACCACCCCGTTCGAAAACTGGACCCGGCGGCAGTCCGAGGTCATGGGCACCGTCGAGTTCGACCTCGACTGGCGCGCCCCTGTCGAGGACATGCGCGCCGAACTCAAGCGGGTCCTGGCCGGCACCGACCTCTGGGACGAGCGCGTGGGCATCCTCCAGATCACCGACGCCACCGCAGGCTTCGTCCGGGTCCGCATCCTGGTCAGCGCCGCGGACAGCGCCACGCTCTTTGACCTGCGCTGCCTGATCCGCGAGGAGCTGGTGCTGTTCCTGCAGCAGGAGCACCCGACGGCGCTCCCCCACGTCCGGCTCGAATCGCTTGGTGCCGCCTCACTTGGGGCGGTCACACCCGGTACCTCCGGTTCGTCCGGCACCTCTGCCTCCGCAAAGCCCGGCAAGGTTTCCGCCGCGGACGATCCCGGCCGGCACCCGGCCGATCCGCACGACTCGCAGCTGTTCACCGGATCCATCGAAGCGATCCAGCGCTCCAAGGCGTTCACCGGCCCCGGCGAGGAAGTGTTCGAGGACCGGGACAAGAGCATCGCCTCGCAGAACTAAGGCGCCGGGCCGGGTGCCCTTCACTGCGCCGTCCACATAGCACCGGCGGGGTCTTCCCTGCCCGCGGGAACTGTTCAATAATCAGACGTTGGTGAGCCAGCGCCGGTGCTGGCCGCCGGACCAGCTGAGGAGTTCCCATGACGGTAGAACAGTCGACTGAAGAATCCGTGAAGGTTCCTGCCCGCGATTGGTTCCGGAGCGCCGTCGTCTACCAGATCTATCCGCGGAGTTTCGCGGACTCGAACGGGGACGGCATCGGGGACCTGCGCGGCATCATCAGCAAGATCGACTACCTGCACCGGCTCGGCGTCGACGTCGTCTGGCTGTCCCCGATCTACACGTCCCCGCAGGACGACAACGGCTACGACATCAGCGACTACCGCAACGTGGACCCGATCTTCGGCACGCTTGAGGAGCTGCGGGAGCTGACGGACGGGCTGCACGCCCGGGGCATGAAGCTGGTCATGGACCTGGTGGTCAACCACACCTCGGACGAGCATCCCTGGTTCGTGGAGTCGCGTTCCTCGAAGGACAACCCCAAACGGGACTGGTACTGGTGGCGTCCGCCGCGCAAGGCGTCCGCTGACGGCTCCACTGACAGCCACACTGACGGCCCGGAAACAGCGCCGAACAACTGGGGTTCGGCGTTCTCCGGCCCGGCCTGGGAGTTCGACCACACCACCGGAGAGTTCTACCTCCACATCTTCTCCAGGAAGCAGCCCGACCTGAACTGGGAAAACCCGCAGGTCCGGGCGGCGGTCTACGAAATGATGAACTGGTGGCTGGACCGGGGCGTGGACGGCTTCCGGATGGACGTCATCAATTTCATCTCCAAGAACACCGCCCTCCCGGACGGGCCCATCGCCGCCGGGATGCTCTACGGCGACGGCACCCCGTTCTACATCGGGGGGCCGCGGATCCATGAGTTCCTGCAGGAGATGCACCGGGAGGTCTTCGCCGGGCGCCCCGGACCGCTGCTCACCGTCGGCGAAATGCCCGGCGTCACCGTGGACGAGGCCATCCTGTTCACCGACCCGGAGCGCGCCGAGGTGGACATGGTGTTCCAGTTCGAGCACGTCGCCCTGGACCAGGAGGACGGCAACAAGTGGCGGCCCAAGAAACTCAAACTCACGGACCTCAAAAAGACCCTGGGACACTGGCAGACGGGCCTGGCAGAGCGCGGCTGGAACAGCCTCTACTGGGGCAACCACGACCAGGCCCGGGCGGTGTCGCGATTCGGCGACGACGGCAAGTACCGTGAGCTCTCCGCCAAGATGCTCGCCGGTGTCCTGCACCTGCACCGCGGCACGCCCTACGTCTACCAGGGCGAGGAACTCGGTATGACCAACATGACCTTCGGGGCGATCAGCGATTACCGGGACATCGAGGTCCTCAACCACCACCGCGAGGCCACCACGCACCTGGGCCACACCGACGCCGACGTCCTCGCCGCGCTCGCGCCGCTGAACCGCGACAACGCCCGCACTCCGGTCCAATGGGACGCCTCGCGGCACGCCGGCTTCACCACCGGCTCCCCATGGATTGCGGTGAATCCGAACGCGAACCACATCAACGCCGCCGCGCAGGTGGACGACCCGGACTCTGTGTACAGCTTCTATCGGGCGGTGATCGCGCTGCGGCACAGTGAGCCCGTGGTGTCGCACGGTGACTTCACCATGCTGCTGCCGCGGGACGAGCACGTCTACGCGTTCGTCCGGTCGCTGCCGGAGACCAAGCTGCTGGTGCTGGGCAACTTTTCCGGACAGGACCAGGAGGTGGCGCTCGACGACGCCGACGTTCCCCTTGTGTGGGACAGCGCGGAACTGATCCTGGGCAACTACCCCGCCGACGCCGCGGCGCCCCGGCTGCATCTCCGGCCGTGGGAGCTGAAGGTCTTTCGCGCATCATCCGCCACGAGTGAGGGAGCCTGACGTGACCATTCCACCGCCGCACGAACCTGAGCCGTTTCCGCCGGAACCCGGGCCGACCACGCCTGAGCCCCAGCCCGGGGACCCGTTTCCCCCGGATCCCGGCCCGGTCCCACCTCCCGCGCCGATTCCGGAGCCGGGTCCCGCCCCGACCCCCGGGCCGTTCCCGGTGCCAGGGCCGCTGCCGATTCCCGACCCCGGCCCGGTCCCGCCACCACGGCCGGACCCGACGCGGTTCTAGGCAGGCCCATCCGGAGTGTTGGCTGAAACCGCGACGCCGTGGAGGAAGGTCCGCACCTCGGTGTTGAAGGCGTCGGGCGCTTCCATCTGAACCAGATGCCCGACGTCTGGAATCACCGCAAGTTTTGAACCCGGAATCTGGCGGTTCAGCTCGCGGGCGACGTGAAGCGGGGACCGCTGATCGTCTGCGCCGTAGAGCAGGAGCGTGGGAATGCTGATGGTGGGCAGTACGGGCCGGTAGTCTGCCCGGCCGCTGGCGGAGAGCAGTATCCGCAGCCCGGCCGGGCGCACGCCGGCCATGATCCTGCTGGCTTCGGCAACCACGGCGGGATCGGCCTTGTGGGTGAACAGTGTCGGCAGCCACTCGTTGATGAACTTCTCTGGTGGCTGTCCGATCTCGGCCTCCACCTGGGCGTAGCGCCGCTCCACTTCCTCGGGCGGCAACGATCCCGCCCAGCCGGCATAGGCGGAGGTCAGCACCAAGGACGCGGGCAGCCAAGGATACCCGCGGTACACCTCCAGCGCCACCATGGAACCCCACGACAGCCCCAGAAGGTGTGGCTTCGCCGGGACGGCGGCGCGCAGGAAGCCTGCAGTGATGGCCCCGAACTCCTCGGCGGACAGGCCCTGGGTGGGGTCGTCCGACTGGCCGCACCCGGGAGCGTCCCAGGCGAACACCGTAAACTCGTCCGAGAGACCCTCCAGCTGGGGGCGCCAGAGCCGACTGTCACTTCCGGCGCCGTGGAACAGGACCAGCGCCGCCCCCCGCCCGACCCGCTGGTACGCGATCCGCAGCCCATCGATCTCGACGGTTTCCATCATCCAATGCTAGGCCGGTCGGCGGTTGCCGGACAGAGTCTGGCCGCGGCCGCGGAACCTGGCTGCTCGACGACGGCACGGGACCTGGGCGCCCGACGACGGTGCAGCGAAGGTCACGACGCGCGAAGCCGCCCGCGCTGCGCAAAAAACCCCTCGACGCTTGAATTCAGGCGTCGAGGGGTCTTTAGCGCGTCGGCAAGGGGGATGCGGGTCGCTGGCTACGCCAGGACGATGTCGCGGGTCCGGTGGTCGTAGTGAATGACCAGCTGCCCGCCGGAGTGGTGCACCTCGTGGTTGGCGCCGTCGAAGGCTCCGAAGGCACCGAAATTCTCGTCCCAGGAGCGGTTGAGCGCGATCTTGAAGCTGTACGTGCCGGCCGGGAGATCCGCCGCGATCTTCCAGAGCTGGTCGACGAGATCCAGTTCCATCTGGGATTCGTCGTACTGCGGGGCCCAGTTGGCGGGGGCGCCCAGCAGGATGTTGAAGTCGCCTGCAACGGCGACCGCTTCCGGCTGCTCGATGGTTTCCACGCTCGTGGCGAGCGCCGCGGCGGCCGGAGACGCGGCGGCCTCAGCAGCCGGGGCCGGGGCGGTTGCCTCAGCGGGCTTGTCGGTTGCCTTGCGCTTGCGGACCGCCTTGGCGACCGGGGCTACGGCCTCTTCCACCAGCTTGGCGGCCTTGCCGGCGACCTTTTCGGCCACCTTGGCGGCCTTGGGTGCAGTCTTCGGAGCGGCCTTGGGAGCGGCAGCCTTCCGGGCCGGCGTTCCGGCGGGGGGCGCCGACGGCAGCGGGGTGTCGGCGGGAACGGGAGTTCCGGCGTCGAGCGCTGCGGCGAACACGTCCGGGTCGGCGAACGCGACGGTGGCGCGCTGGCCGTCCTCGGTGATGGTCCAGCCCGCACGGCCCTTGACGAGCCAGCCGGCCTTGACCAGCTTCGCGGTGGCAGTGGTCAGGGTCTTGTGCCCTCGGGGAATGCCGCCGCTCAGCAATTCACTCTCGAACTCGTTGAGCGGGACGCGTGCGATTGCCTCGCCCAGCACCGCTCCGGCGTTCAGCTGATCGCCAGTCCACACCCCCTCAGTCAGAACGTCCAGTACGGCCTTCAGTCGACGGGTGGTGTTTTCGGCAGTGTTCGCGCCCATGGGTCTCCTTTAGAAGCAATTGATCCACTTGCATTTTGCCAAGGATCGTCGAGTTTCCGCGAGTCGGATCGGTTAACTCTGTGTGTCGTGACCCACTATTACACCCCATGGCGGCGGGCGCGAGGGGCGTAGGAAGGGATACTCGCGGGTAGCAAAAGCAACGCGGGGTCACTCACGGCCCATCCTGGGGTCCGGGATGGGCCGTGAGTGACCCCGCGTTGCTTGGAACCTGGCGTGCTGCTGCTAGAGCTTGGGGACCAGCACCGGGGTGTTCTTCTTGTAGTTCTCATAATCCTCCTGGCCGCCCCACTTGCTGTCGGACTTCTTCTCCAGAAGCGGCACGCCGCTGACCTTGGTGAGCAGCAGGATGACGAACACAGGGGAGATCAGTGCCACCCATTGCCAGCCCTGCAACGCGGGTACGGCGATGATCGCGACGCCGATCCAGAGCAGGATCTCGCCGAAGTAGTTCGGGTGGCGGGACTTGGACCACAGCCCGGTGGAGATGAATTTGCCCTTGTTGGCGGGGTCGGCGTTGAAGCGGCCTTTCTGGTTGTCGGCCACGATCTCGATGCCGAAACCGACGGCCCACACCACGAAGCCGGCCAGCGCGAACCAGTCCAGCGCCACCCTGGTGGCCGAAGTAATCGCCACCCACGCCGCGGCCGCGGTGAAGACCACCCAAAGTCCCTGGATGGTCCACGCGTTCAGGAACCGGATGAACGAGGGCTTGATCTCATCAAAGCGGTCGTCCTTGCCGGCCTTGCTGATGCGGCGGAACAGGAACGTGCCCAGCCGAAGTGTCCAGGCAAGCACCATGGCCGCCAGCAGCAGCGCCCGGGCGTCGATTCCCGGGGTGAGCACAATGAGAAGCAGCGTGATGACGGTGTAGGTCAGGGTGCCGGTCAGATCGTAGAACTTCTCGGTCTGGGCCGCGAAGGACGGGATGAAAGCCAGCCACTGAATGAGGAACGCGGCCCCGACGGCCATCGCAAAGATGGGGATCCCGCCCAGGGCGGCCCCGCCCTGGCTGCCGGCCACGGCGACGAGCGCTCCGAGCAGCACCACCACGGGGAGGGCGATGAGCGCCTTACGGTCTGATTCCTTCATCAGGAAGTTCCTTTCACATGCGGAGCCGGATGCTGGCACGGCCCAAGAGGCACCGCCGGCATCAGCAGTTGTGGCAATCCTAGTAGATGATCAAATATGATTGAATAATAGATCATCGAACAAGATTGGCTAATAGCGGGTTCGGAACGTTAGGGAGTGGACATGACTGCGGCGCAGCAACACCCGGCCACGCTGGCCCTGCAGAGCCTGTTCACCCTCGCCAACGAGACCGAGCGGGAAATCGCTCGCGTCATGGGGCTGAACCTCACCGATTACCGCGCCCTGTCGGCGCTCGCCCAGTCGGGATCCGTGACGGTAGGCAAGCTCGCCGAGGACCTGGGAGCCACCCCGGCCACCACGACGGCGATCGTGAGCCGGATGGAGGCCCGCGGCTACGTGGAACGCCACCGGAAAACCGAGGACAGGCGCCAGGTCCAGGTGAGCGTCACCCCGGCAGCCGACCGGGGAATCATGAACCTGATGCGGCCCCTCATGACCGCCACCAACGAACACATCAAGGCCCTGCCCGCCGCCCACCAGGCCGTCGTCGCGGACTTCCTCGACGTCGCACAGCACCTGATGCGGGACCACTTGCACACACTTTCGGAGAAGGACGCCCAATGAGAGAGTTCACCACCCCGCTGCTGGTTGAGCCCTCGGGCCACCGGAACGCGACCGAGCTGCTCATGCAGCGGTTCCGGGCCTCCCCCGAACACGTTGCCTTCGAAGTGCGGGCGCCGAATGCGGCGGTCACGGATCCCTGGCGCCAGGTGACCACCCGGCAGTTCGTTGACGATGTCCGCGCCCTGGCCAAGGGTTTCATCGCGGCCGGCCTCCAGCCCGGCGAATCGCTCGCCATCATGTCCCCCACCCGCTACGAGTGGGCGGTGGCGGACATGGCTGCGTGGTTCGCCGGCGCCGTCGTCGTCCCGATCTACGAGACGTCGGCCGCTCCCCAGGTGACTGCGATCCTCGCCGACGCCGGCGTGCGCCTCGCGATCGGCGGCACGGCTGAGCATGCCCTCCTCTTGGAGCAGGGGTTCGAACAGGCCGGAATGCCGGGTCTGGGGGTCTGGACGATGGACGCCCGCCCCGGAGCGGACCTGACCGACCTGGTGGTCAGTGGCGCCGGGGTGTCCGACAGTGCGGTCGAGGAGCGGCGCCTGCTGGCAGATCTCGACGCGGTGGCGACCATCGTCTACACCTCCGGCACCACGGCCGCTCCCAAGGGCGCCCTCATCACGCACGGGAACTTCGTGGGACAGGTGCTGAACGTGGCCGCCGCCTACACCGGGGTGGTCCGCGAGGACGGCAACACCATCATCTTCCTGCCGATGGCCCACGTGCTGGCCCGCGGGCTGCAGCTGACCTGCCTGGCCAACGGCATGCGGATTGCGCACCTGTCCGACCCGCGGGAGGTGGTGCCCGCCCTCGGTGTCCTGAAGCCGACCTTCCTCGTGGTGGTACCCCGCGTGCTGCAGAAGATCCAGGCGTCCGCCGCGGGGGCCGCGGCGAAGAAGCACCTCGGACCGGTGTGGGCCTCCGCGCAGCGAACGGCGGTGGCCTGGGGCCGGTTCGCCGAGGCCCGCGACGCCGATTCGGCCGTCAGGGCCGGGCTGGGCCTCCGGGTCAGGCGGGCCCTCTTCGACCGCCTGTTCTATGCCCGGCTCCGGAAGCTGATGGGTGGACGCCTCGACTACCTGCTGTCCGGTGCCGCCGCGCTCGACGCCGAGCTGTCCCTCTTCTTCCGCGGCCTGGGCCTGCCGGTCATCGAGGGGTACGGCCTCACCGAAACGACCGCCCCGCTGACCGGGAACATGCCCGGGTCGATCAAGGCCGGGTCGGTGGGCGTCCCGATGCCGGGAACAACCGTGCGCCTCTCGGACCAGGGCGAGGTGCTCGCCCGCGGCGTCGGCGTGTTCGCCGGCTACCGCAGCCCGGCCGACAACGCGGACGCCTTCGTGGACGGGTTCTTCCGCACCGGCGACCTCGGCGAGCTCGACGGGCAGGGACGGCTCACCCTCAAGGGCCGGATCAAGGACGTCATCGTCACCGCGGGCGGCAAGACCATCTCCCCCGCCATCTGGGAAGGCTACGTCGAGGGCGACCCCCTCGTGGCGCACGCCGTCATGGTCGGAGAGGGCAAACCCTTCCTCGGCGGGCTCGTGCTGCTGGATCCGGAGTCCGTCGCGGCCTGGGCGGAACGCGAGGGCATCGCCGATCTGGCTGGCCTGCGGATCCCCGACGACGGCGGCGCCGTCCAGATCGACGACGCGCGGCTCCTCACCGCGATCGGCAAGGCGGTCAGCGCCGCCAACGCGAAGATCGCGCGGTCCGAGCAGGTGCGGCGGTTTGTGCTGCTGCTCGCCGATCTCAGTGAGGCCAACGGCATCGTGACCCCGACCATGAAGCTCAAGCGCGGCGCCTTCACCGAACGTGCCCGCCATATCGTCGACAACCTCTACGCGGATACAAGGAGCCAGGCATGAGCACCCACGTCAAGAGGTGGCTGCTGTCCTATGCGGTCGCCGCCGTGATCTTCGCCGTCGTCGACGTCGTCTGGATCGGCACCGTGGCGAACAGCCAGTACGAAAGCCAGATCGGCGACCTGCTGGCGCCCAGCGTGAACCTCGCCGGCGCCGTCGCCTTCTACCTCATGTACGTCGTGGGGATCGTGCACTACGGCATCCGGCCCAACGACCCGGACGCCACCCTGCGGCAGCGGGTGACGGGAGCCGCCCTGTTCGGCTTCTTCACCTACGCCACGTGGGCCCTGACCGCGCTCGCGGTCCTCAAGGATTTCCCCGCCGTCGTGGCACTGACCGACATCGCCTGGGGCGTCGCGGTCTGCAGCGCCGTCACATGGCTCACCGCCACCCTCCTGCGGCGCATGTTCACGCGGGCCGGCACCGCAAAGTAGCTCCCGCGGCAACAAAGAGCAACGCGGGGTCATGTACGGCCTATCCCGGACCTTGGGATGGGCGGCGCTAAGGATCCCCGCGTTGCTGTGGCGGTTAGTCCCCGGTGCTCCATTCGGCGCCGGTTTCGGCCATGTACGCGGCGACGGCGGCGTCGACGGTGCGGTAGAAGTGGAGCGGATTGATTTGGCTGGTCAGTTCGTACCGTTCGATTTTCTCCCGGACGCCGTGCTTGAGTTCCGCGAACACGAGGGACGTCCCTTGTGCGTTGAGCTCCACGTCCAGCTCGAGCAGCACGTCCGAGGCCGTGGTGTCCACGTCGGTGATGGGTTCGGCCGCGATGACGATCCACCGCGGTTTGGGCTCGGTGCGTGCCAGCCGCCGGATGTTCTCGCGGAAAGGCCGGACGTTGGCGAAGAACAGCGGCGCGTCGAAGCGGTAGATCACGAGGCCGGGCAGGTGCTGGGCGTCCGGGTGGAAATGCACATCGTGGAACCCCTCGACCCCCGGCACCCGCCCGATCACCGTCTCGTAGGGCCACCAGGCGCGGCGGAAGATGTTCAGGATGGACAGCCCCACGGCGATGCCGATGCCGGGCAGGACCCCCAGCAGCGTCACCCCGAGGAAGGCCGCGAGCGAGAGATTGAACTCGGTTTTGCGCTGGTGCCAGAGCCGGATGGTGCCCGGGACGTCGGCGAGGGAGATTGACGCGGTGATCACGATGGCCGCCAGCGCCGGCTGAGGCAGGTTCCGGAACAGCCCCGGCAGCAGCACCAGCATCAGGAGGATCAGCAGGGCACCCGTCACGCCGGTGAGCTGGGTCTTCGAGCTGGCACGTTCCGCCACCGCTGTCCGGGAGCCGCTGGTGCTCACCGGGAAACCCTGGAACAGGCCCGCCGCCAGGTTCGCCGCACCGATGCCGATCATTTCCTGGTTGCCGCGGATCTCCTCACCGGAGCGCGCGGCGAACGACGACGCCGTCGAGATCGTGTCCGTCAGCGACACCAGGGCGATCCCCAGGGCACCGGCGAACATCAGGGCGAAGTCCGAGAAATCCAGGGTGGGAATCGTGAACGGCGGGAAGCCCTGCGGCAGTTCCCCCACCAGTGAGACGCCCCGGTCGGCGAGGCCGAAAAGCGACGTCGCCCCGATCGCGAGCACCACCATGACCAGCACCGACGGGACCTTGGGCAGCCACCGCTGCAGCGCCAGGATCAGCACGATCCCGGACACCCCCACGGCGGCCGCGGCGGCCACCGTCTCGCCCCCGGCCACGCCCTGGATGAAGCCGATCAGGTCCCCGATGAAGCCCTCGCCGCTCACCGAGAACCCGAAGAGCTTGGGGAGCTGGCCGACCAGGATGGTGACCGCGAGGCCGTTCATATAGCCGATCATCGTGGGCTTGGAGATGAGGTCCGCGATAAAGCCGAGCTTCGCGACCGACGCGAGGACCATGATGACGCCGACCATCAGCGCGAGCATCGACGCGAGGACCACCGCCTTCTGCGGGTCGCCGTCGGACGCGACGAGCGGCAAGACCGTCGCCGCGATCATCGGGCCCAGCGAGGAGTCCGGCCCCAGCACCAGGATGCGGGACGGGCCGAACACCGCGTAGGCGAGCAGGCACAGGACGGTGGTGTACAGCCCGGTGATCGGGGGCAGCCCGGCCAGCTCCGCGTAGGCCATGCCCTGGGGAACCAGCAGCGTCGCCAGGACAATCCCGGCGACGATGTCCTTGCCGAACCAGCTCTTCTGGTAGGTCGCGGCGACGTCGAGCCCTGGCATCAGCTGGCGCAGCCAGCCGCCCCGCCGTCGTCCGGTCGTCGTCATAGCAGCACTCTGCCGGGCACCCGCCCCCGGTGCATCCTCCGCCGGGGGTGATCCTGCCCCGCCGCCCTTGTCGTGATAGGTGAAGTATGCTTCACTATTTTCACGGAGGGGAGTATCCCCTGAATGTCCCGTCGTCAGTACGGCCGACCCTGAGCGGCCCGGCGGGACAGGTCCCCCGGGACCGGGAAAGACCTCCAGTTGGTTGAACTAACTGGAAGCGGTGTCCCCTAATGAATGTTCCTTTCTGGGCCTGGTTGGCCGTTCTGGCCGCAATTGTCCTGATGCTGGCCGTGGACCTGTTCGCGCACCGCAGGGCGCACGTCATCGGTGTCCGGGAAGCGGCGCTGTGGTCCGGCGTATGGGTCGCCTTCGGGCTGGGCTTCGGCGCCCTGGTCTGGCAAATCTACGGGGCCGAATTTGGCCAGCAATACTTCGCCGGATACCTGATCGAGAAATCCCTCGCGGTGGACAACGTGTTCATCTGGGCGATCATCTTCACGTACTTCGCAGTACCCCGCGAATACCAGCACCGGGTGCTGTTCTTCGGGGTCGTGGGTGCCCTGATCTTCCGGGGCGTGTTCATCGCGGCGGGCGCTGTCATCATTGCCTCGGCCGAGTGGGTGCTGTACATCTTCGCAGCGTTCCTGCTCTTCACCGGCTACCGGATGATCCGCCACCGCAACGACATGCTTGACCCGGAAAAGTCCCGGGCGCTGAGACTCTTCCGCCGGCGCGTGCCCATGACGGACGACTTCCACGGCCAGCGTTTCCTGATCCGCAAGAATGGCGTGTTGCTGGCCACCCCGTTGCTCGCCGTCCTGGTCCTCGTCGAGGTCACCGACATCATCTTCGCCGTGGACTCCATCCCCGCGATCTTCGCCGTCACCGACGAAGTGTTCCTGGTCTTCACCGCCAACGCCTTTGCCATCCTGGGCCTGCGGGCCATGTACTTCCTGCTCGCTGACATGATCCACCGCTTCGTCTACCTCAAGATTGGACTCGCGCTCGTCCTGATCTGGGTAGGCATCAAGATGCTCCTCAAAATCGATATCTACTACATCCCCACCCCGCTGTCCCTGGCCGTCATCGCCACCATCCTTGGGGTGTCTATCGGCGCAAGCCTCTGGGCCACCCGGGGCCAAGGCCGCAAGGCTCCCCCGGCGCCGGCGCACGCCCCGTTCGGAACCGCTTCACCTGAGGAGATCGCCGATCTGGACCCACTGTGGCGCAAACGCCCCGACACGAAGGCGTCGTCGTCGAAACGTCAGTAAGGAACAACCATGACAGCCTCCCCGCAGGGACCGGACAAGGATCCGGAAAAGGGCGCGGATCCGCCCGTTCCTCCGGCGCCGACACGTCCCACATGGACCTTTCTCACGAACCACGGGCACGTGCTGCTTGCGGTGGCCGCCGACCCTCAAGCGCGCATTACCGACATCGCCGCGAGGGTCGGCATCACCCCGCGCTCAACCCTCCAGATCCTCAAGGATCTCGAAGGCGGAGGATATCTTCACCGCGTTCGGGCCGGACGGCGAACCCGGTACGCCATCGAACCCCACCAGCACTTCCGTCACCCCGCCACGGCGAACCGGGAAATCGACGGACTGCTCGGCCTCTTCTCCGGCCCCGCACCAGCCGCAACGGTGCCGCGAGCGGAAAGCCCGTAAACAACCCCGCGTTGCCCTATCAGTTATGGTTCCCTTTCCCCGGTTTTGGCAACCAAAACTGATAGGGCAAGTGGGGGTGGACGTTAGTGGCCGGAGGCGGCCAGTTCGGCCAGCAGTTCCGTCTTGCGTTCCTCGCTCGCGAAGGAGGAGCGGATCGAGTTGGCCGCCATCCGCACGCAGTCGAACTCGGAGAGGCCAATCACCGATTTCAGCTGCGCGAAGTTGTCATCCACGTACCCGCCGAAATACGCCGGGTCATCCGAGTTCACGCTCACATTCAGCCCCGCGGCGAGCATGGCCGGCAGCGGGTGCTCCTTCAGGGTGTCCACCGCGCGGAGCCGGACGTTGGACAGCGGGCACACGGTCAGCGGCATGAGCTCGTGCACCAGCCGCTCCACCAGGTCCGGATCCTCCATGCAGCGGATCCCGTGGTCGATCCTTTCGACGTCCAGGATGTCCAGCGCATCGATGATGTACGACGGCGGGCCCTCCTCGCCGGCGTGCGCGATCCGGTGCAGCCCGGCGCCCTTCGCCCGGGCGAAGAGCCGCTCGAACTTGGCCGGCGGGTTGCCCACCTCGGCCGAGTCGAGCCCGATGCCGGCGATCGGTGCGTCCATGGCGAGCAGCTGGTCCAGCACCTCCAGGGCGGCGTCCTCGGACAGGTCGCGCAGGAACGCAGCGATGAGCAGGGTGGAGATCCCGAACTCCTGCTCCGACACGGCCAGCACGGACGCCACACCGTTCACGCAGGTCTCCAGCGCCACGCCCCGGGACAGGTGCGCCTGCGGATCCAGCATGATCTCGGCATGCCGGACGCCGGCGAGCGCCGCCCGGGACAGGTACGCCCGGGTCATGTCCGCGAAGTCCTGCTCGGTCCGCAGCACCGCCATGTTGGCGTAGTAAAGGTCCAGGAACGACTGCAGGTCCGTGAACTCATAGCGGGAGCGCAGCTCGTCCAGGTCCGCGTACGGCAGCTGGATGCCGTTGCGTTCCGCCAGGGCGAAGATGAGCTCGGGCTCGAGGGTCCCCTCGATGTGCAGATGGAGTTCAGCGACGGGCAGCGGACCGTGGACCTCCTCGGGAACCTCGGCGAAGTCGGGAATCTCGGGGGTGTCCGTTACTGGGCTGTCCGGTGCAGCGTCCCCGGTGGCAGCGACGCCGTCGTTTGTTTCCATTCGGTAAGGATATGCCCGCGGGCAGCAGACACCGATAGAGTCGATCGGATGCACAGTGATCAGCAGGCTTCCCATCTTTCCGGTTCGGCCATTCCGGGGCCGGACACCGGCCGCCCCGCGGACGGCTTTGTCCGGGTGCGCGGTGCCCGCGAGAACAACCTGCGGAACGTGGACGTGGACGTGCCCCGCGACGCGATCGTCGCGTTCACCGGGGTTTCCGGTTCCGGCAAGTCCTCACTGGCGTTCGGGACCATCTACGCCGAGGCCCAGCGCCGCTACTTCGAGTCCGTGGCGCCGTACGCCCGCCGGCTGATCCAGCAGGGCCACAACCCTAAGGTGGAAATGATCACGGGGCTGCCGCCCGCCGTCGCCCTCCAGCAGCGCCGCGGGACGCCCAGTTCGCGGTCCACCGTCGGCACGGTCACCACGCTGTCCAATTCGCTCCGGATGCTTTTCTCCCGCGCCGGCAGCTACCCGGACGGCGCCAGCCAGCTCGACTCGGACGCTTTCTCCCCCAACACTGCCGCCGGCGCGTGCCCGGAGTGCCATGGCCTCGGCATCGCGCACACGGTCACCGAATCCTCGCTGGTCCCGGACACCTCGCTGAGCGTCCGCGACGGCGCGATCGCCGCCTGGCCCGGCGCCTGGCAGGGCAAGAACCTGCGCGACATCCTCACCCACCTGGGCTACGACGTCGACACCCCCTGGCGGAAGCTGCCCAAGAAGGACCGCGACTGGATCCTCTTCACCGAGGAACAGCCCGTGGTGGAGGTGACGCCCCAGCGCGACAGGGTCGCGAAGCCCTACAAGGGCCGCTTCTGGAGCGCCAGGAGCTACGTGCTGCACACCCTCGCTGATTCCAAGAGCACCACGATGCGCGACCGCGTGCTGCGCTTCATGGAAACCGGCCCCTGCGCGGTCTGCGGCGGCAGCGGCCTGACCCCGGCGGCGCTGGCCGTGACGTTCGCCGGCCGCACCATCGCCGAGCTCAACGCCGTGCCCATGAGCGAACTCGCCGGAATCATCCGCCCCACCACCGAGCTCACGGAGGCCGGGACCGCCTCGCGCAAGCAGAGCTCCGGCGAGTCCAACGAGGTGGCGGTCGCCATCACCCGGGACCTGCTGCAGCGCGTCACGGTGCTGCTGGACCTGGGCCTGGGCTACCTCGCGCTGGGCCGTTCCACCCCGACACTCTCCCCCGGCGAAATGCAGCGGCTGCGCATCGCCACCCAGCTGCGCTCCGGCCTGTTCGGCGTGATTTACGTGCTCGATGAGCCCTCGGCAGGCCTGCACCCGGCCGATGCCGAGCCCCTCCTCGCGGTCCTGGACCAGCTCAAGTCCTCCGGCAACTCCGTGTTCGTCGTGGAGCACAACATGGACATCGTCCGCCGCGCCGACTGGCTGGTCGACGTAGGTCCGCGCGCCGGCGAGGGCGGCGGCGAGGTGCTCTACAGCGGCCCGGTCGCCGGACTCGCGGAGGTGGCCGAGTCCGTAACGCGGCCGTTCCTGTTCCCGGACGGGTCAGGTCCGGCGGGCGGGTCGGGCAAATCGGCCGGCAACGGGAAAGCGGCCGGCTCCCAGACAGCCGACGACGGCGGCGGAGCTCACGGTCGCGGCGCGGCCCGCGAGCGCCGGGAAGCCGCCGGCTGGCTGGAGCTGCGCGACATCACCCGCCACAACCTGCGCGACCTCGACGCCGATTTCCCCCTCGGCGTGCTGACGGCGGTCACCGGAGTCTCCGGCTCCGGCAAGTCGACCCTGGTCAGCCAGGTGCTCGCCGAGGTCGTCGGCGCCCGGCTGCACCCGGAGGCGGACGCCGCCGCGAAAGCCACCGAGGAGTCCGTGGCCGGCGAGTTCCAGGACGGCGAGTTCCAGGACGCCGGGTCCGCCGCGCCGCTCAGCGTCGGCCCGGTCTCCGGGCTGGACCAGCTGGACCGGTTGGTCAAGGTGGACCAGAAGCCGATCGGCCGCACCCCGCGCTCCAACCTCGCCACGTACACCGGACTGTTCGACGCCGTCCGCAAGGAGTTCTCGGCCACGGACGAGGCCCGGGCCCGCGGTTTCGGTGCCGGCCGCTTCTCCTTCAACGTCGCGGGCGGCCGCTGCGAGACCTGCCAGGGCGAGGGCTTCGTCGCCGTCGAACTGCTGTTCCTGCCCGGCAGCTACGGCCCGTGCCCGGAATGCCACGGCTCGCGCTACAACCCGGAAACCCTTGAGGTCACCTACCGCGGGAAGAACGTGGCGGAGGTCCTCGGCATGACGGTCAATGCCGCCGCGGAGTTCCTGGCTGAGGTCCCCGCCGCCGCCCGCAGCCTGCAGACCCTCCGCGAGGTGGGCCTGGGCTACCTCCGGCTCGGCCAGCCCGCCACCGAACTTTCCGGCGGCGAAGCCCAGCGCATCAAGCTCGCCACGGAACTGCAGCGCGCCCAGCGCGGGCACTCGCTCTACCTACTGGACGAGCCCACCACCGGCCTGCACCCGGCCGACGTCGAACTTCTGATGGCGCAGCTGCACCGGCTGGTGGACGCCGGCAACACCGTGATCGTGGTGGAACACGAGATGGACGTGGTGGCCGCAGCGGACTGGGTGATCGACCTTGGCCCGGCTGGCGGCGACGCCGGCGGCCAGATCATCGCGGTAGGGACGCCCGCCGTCGTCGCCCGGTCCAAAAGGAGCCGGACGGCGCCGTACTTGGCCGCGGTGCTCGGCGTCTGACGGCTAACTCACGGGCAGGCACGCCGGGAGACTGCCGACCCATTTTACCGGCCACATTGCGGAAAATAACGTCTTGATAACGGCGGAAGCCTGACTTAGCCTAGTGGTCATGCCCGAAGACCGGGCATGAATGCCCGGTGCTGCCACCACCAGATACTGCCCGACCGGTAGACACCGCAACGACCTCTATTGTCAGGGGCGGGCAGTAGTGCGACAACGTCCGGGGACGGACCGAGCACCGGTGGCCCTCAGGAGCATCCCCCATGAAGAAATCCACCTACAGCACTGTTGCGCGCCGCGGCGCCACTCTTGCGGCCGTCTCGATCGCCGGCGTCGCACTGTCCGCCTCGGCCGCCAACGCGGCCGTACCCAGCGCCACGTCCAGTTCCGTCTGGGATTCCCTGGCCCAGTGCGAAAGTAGCGGCAACTGGGGCATCAACAGCGGCAACGGCTACGCGGGCGGGCTGCAGTTCAGCCCCAGCACCTGGGCGGCCTATGGCGGGACCGGGTCTGCGGCCAGCGCCAGCCGAGAGCAGCAGATCGCCGTTGCCGAGCGGGTGCAGGCCGGCCAGGGCTGGGGAGCGTGGCCGTCCTGCGCCGCGAAACTGGGCCTGACCGGCGGCGCGGTGGCTCCGCAGAGCACGTCACTGGCGCCCGCTTCCGTTCCCGCCCCGGCCAAGGCGCCCGCCAAGGCCGTGGCACCGAAGGCCGTGGCACCGAAGGCCGTGGCTCCCAAGGCAGCCGCCCCGGCAGCGCGCCACGTGGCGGAAGTCCCCTTGAGCGGCGAAAGCTACACGATCCAGAGCGGCGACACCCTGAGCAAGGTCGCCGAGAAGCTCAACATCGCCGGCGGCTGGCAGCTGCTGGCCGACGCCAACGCGGCCACCATCAGCGACCCTAATGTGGTGTTCCCGGGCCAGGTGCTGCAGCTGCCCGCCTGATCTGGGCCGAGGCCGGCTCTGGCCGGCCCCGGCAGCGGCGATTAAACCCACGACGCCGGAGCGTTCCCTCAAGGGGACCCTCCGGCGTCGTGCTGTCTGCTTTTCTTAGTTCTGGCGGTGCTGTTGCTGTCCGGGCCCGGCCTGCCCTAGGCGGCCTGCGGGATCTCCCGGACGATCCGCACTTTCCACGCCGTGTCGTCGCTGGTGTCCAGCAGTGCCACGGTGCCCATGGCGAGGTGCAGCGCCACGCGCTTGGCGGCGAGCAGTTCGAGGTACAGGTTCTCGTTCATCCGGGCCGGGGCGTCGATGACGTACTTCACGGCGTCGCGGACTTTACGGTAGTTGTCGCTTTTTTCGCGGTTGAGGTGCAGCTCCAGCATCCGACGCTGGCGGATCTTGGGCTCGTGGCGGTTCAGCCAGGACACCGCAGCATGGACCGCCACCACCAGGGTCAGCGAGACGACGTAGATCTCCCAGCCGCTGGAGAGCAGAAACAGGGGAAGGTTGCCGATCGCCACGAACGCAATGAACAGCCGGAGCGCCAGCAGCCGCCGCATGGTCAGCGCCACGGAGGCCAGCGCTGTGCGGAAACCGTTCTGCTCCTTGCGGGCAGCCGCCGGGTCGATCGTGAATTCCTCCAGGACAAGGACCCCGTTCGCGTCGGGACTCAGCAATTGTCCATATTTGGGCAGTGAGACAGGCGCAGGCGGCGCCGCAGGTGCAAGTACTGGATTCGTCGACATGGGCGCGTGTCTTCCGTGGGGCGGGGCTGGTTTGTGCTAGTTTACCCGCCCACGATGTGGGCTGTCTGTCCCATTCCAAAATGTGAACACGCTCACCCGCGGCCGCCCGCAATTGGCGCATTGGCTCCTTGGCCCCAAACTGGAGAGATGCAGACTTTTCTCCCGTTCCCCGATTTCCAGCAGAGCGCCGCGGTTTTGGACCGTGCACGGCTCGGCAAGCAGCGCGTTGAAGCGCTGCAGACCCTGCGTGCGCTGGTGATTCCGGAGTACGGCTGGCAGTCGCACCCGGCCATCCGGATGTGGATGGGGTACGTTCCCGCACTGACCCTCTACGGCCTGACCATGGTCGACGAGTGGACGGCCCGCGGCGGCGAGGACACCACCCGCGAGAAAATTATGGAATTCGCCCCGCAGGCCGCGCACCCCGGCTACGCCGAGAAGATCCCCATGCCGCCGTGGCTCGGAGCCCCCGAACTGCACCTGAGCCACCGCTCCCGGCTGATCGCCAAGGACCCCCGGTTCTATACGGAGCTGTTCCCGGATACCGATCCTGACCTGGAGTACGTCTGGCCCGAGCCCAGGCTTGAGCTGGTGCCGGAGGATCCTTCCGGCGACCGCATGTGGGTCCTCCGCCTGCCCCTGGATGACACCGAGCCGGAAAAGCTGGACACCGTCAGCCTGCCCCTCGTCGGCAAGGCCAAGGCCGCCTCCGCGGGCGACGACGAATACCACTTCGTGTACGCCGACTCCGGTGCCCGCCGGCCCGCGAAGCAGCGCAAGCTCCCGCCGAAGCAGCTCGTCAAGAAGCCCACCCGCAAGCGCCAGCAGCAGGAGGAAGCGTTCACCACGCTTCCCGGCAACTCGACAGTTGCCATCCCGTTCGACGGCGGCGCGTCCTTCGCCGTGGGCAAGGTCCTGGGCCGTCCCATCACCGTGGAGGGCCGCTTCGCGCGCAACTTCAAGGTCGACGAGATCCTGAACCGCTCGGACTTTGACTACCCGGCGCTGCTGCAGGATCCGCGGGTCTTCTTCCCGATCCCGGCCCGCTAGTCCGGATTCGGCGGCCGTCGACGCCGAATTACTGGCAGACTGGCCAGCATGACTGTACTAATGGCCGGTTGCGGCGATCTGGGCACCGAGGCCGGTCTGCGGTTCGCCGCGGCCGGCCACCGGGTGGTCGGGTGGCGGCGTTCGCCGGAAAAACTTCCGGCCGCCATCGAAGGTGCCGCGGCGGACCTGAGCGCCGGGAAACTGCCGCCCGTCCCGGCGGACACCACCGCCGTCGTCGTCGCGATTGCAGCGGACTCCCCCACCGAGGCCGCCTACCGTGCCGCGTATGTGGACGGGCTGTCGAACGTTCTGGACGCGGTGCTGGAATCCGGTGCCCCGGTCCGGCGCATGCTGTTCGTCTCCTCCACTGCCGTCTACGGCGACGCCGGCGGGGACTGGATTGATGAAACCACGACGCCGGCACCCGGCGGGTTCTCGGGCCGCACCATCCGCGAGGCGGAGGATCTCCTCGCCACCCGTCTGAACGGCACCGGAATCACTCCGGTGGTGCTGCGGCTCGGCGGTATCTACGGTCCGGGCCGGACCCGGCTCATTGACCAGGTGCGCGGCGGGTCCGCGGTCGTCCCGGCCGAGCCGCGCTTTACCAACCGCATCCACCGCGACGACGCCGCTGCCGCGATCGTCCACCTGTGCACCATGGACGCTCTCCTGGCGCCGGTGTACCTGGGCGTGGACAACGAACCCGCCGAGCTCGGCGAGGTGCTGGGCTTCCTGGCCGCCGAGCTGGGACTTCCCCAGCCGCCGTCGGATACCGCTGACGGCACAGCCGGTGGTGGGTCGGCCGGCGGCGAGCCGTCCCGCGGCGGCAACAAACGCTGCAGCAACGCACTGCTGCGGAGCACCGGATTCGAATTCACCTACCCGAGTTTCCGGGAGGGCTACCGGGACATTCTCGCCGGCGTAGGCGTACGGTACCCCTAGGGCCGCCGCTCCAGCCACGACGCAGCGTCCATTAAGGGGAACTATGGAACTTCCGGAAATCATCGAAGCCGCCGGCCGGTACATGGACGTGGCCGGCGTCGCCGTCATGGTGATCGGCGCCGTTGTGTCCATCCCGTTGGCGCTCCGGGGATTCCGGCCGCGGAGACAGGCTGCGGATTCCGAACCGCTCTCGGTCTACCGTTCCTACCGGCAACTCCTGGGCCGTTCCATCCTGCTCGGGCTGGAACTGCTCGTGGCGGCCGACATCATCCGGACCGTGGCAGTCGCACCCACCTATGAAAGCGTGGGTGTGCTCGCCATCATTGTGCTGATCCGGACGTTCCTGAGCTTCTCCCTCGAGCTCGAAATCACCGGCCGCTGGCCCTGGCAGAAGGATCCCGACGGCGGCGCCTCCGAAAAAGCCCTGCCCCTGAGCCAGCGGAGCCCCTGATGGATCTTGAACCCTGGCCGAGTGCCCCTGAGCTTCCGGCTCCGATCATCATGGACCAGCGGTGGACGGATGCGGTCTTCCTGCACTGGCGCATCCCTCATGCCGTCGCGGCGCAGTTCATGCCCCCGGGTGTGGTGCCGGACGACTTCGACGGATCCGCCTGGGTGGGGCTGATCGGTTTCCGCATGCAGGGCGCCGGCCTGGGCCGCGGGCCCGGGATCCCCTATTTCGGTAGCTTCAACGAGATCAACGTGCGCCTCTACTCCCGGGAGCCCGACGGGACCCGGGGTGTGGTTTTCCTCAGCCTGGATGCGACGCGGCTGGCCGTGGTGCTGGCTGCGCGGGCGGCGGGGATTCCCTACGTGTGGTCGCGGGCGGGCTTCCGTGTGGTTGGGGATTGGGATGCTTTGGCTTCTTTGGACGGGGGCGGTCCGGGCTGGCTGGCAGGGGCGGCGCGTGCGGGGGCAGCGGACGCGGCAGCCCACTCGGCTGGGCCTGCTGGGGCGTCGGGGGCGTCTGCCGGAGCGACTGGACAGACGGGGCCAGCCGGGCCGGCAGGCGCGGCGGGACCCAGGGCAGGGTACTGGGTGCGGCGGTTCCGGGGGGGCGCCCGGAGCGACTTTACGGTTACCCCGGAGTTCGACGTCGAAGCCACCGACCCGCTGTCCCTCCACCTCACTGCCCGGTTCGGTCTGCACACCCGCTTCCGCGGCAGGACCCTGTATGTGCCGAACACCCATACCGCGTGGCCGCTGTACCGGGCGCAACTGAGCCGTTGCGACGATCAGCTGGTTGCCGCGGCCGGCATCAGCGTCGCGGGACCGCCCGAATCGGTGCTCTTCTCACCCGGGGTTCGCACCCAGTTTGGCCGGCCACGGTTCCTGGATGGCGCTCTTGAGTCTTCAGGAATCCTGCTGACGACGGGATTCTGAGGCCAAGGTAACGAGTCGCGAAGAATGTCATAGCTCCGCGGTAATTTTGTTCCATGGAAACCGTCAGGGATTTCATTCCTTTCGAGGACACGGACCGGGTTGCTGAACACAGCACCGGCCGCGGTGCCACCCGGGCCGGGCAGTCCGGATTGGACGGTGTGGATGAGGCCCTGGCCACGCTCCGGGAGGTGGGGTTGACGGCGGTCGAGGACGCGGCGCTGCTTGGGTTCCAGGCCGCGTCGGATTTCGCCGGCACCGTGGAGGAGCTCTCGCGGGTCATGGAATATCTGCAGCTCGTGGCGGCCGGGGCCGTGGACCGGACCCGGCAGCACGCCACGGCCGCCGCTTCGAAGGCGGGCACCTCGTGGACCACCGGCTGGCGGGAAACCACAGGTGCCGGCGCTGTGGATGCTCCGGCCGCCGCTGACGGCCCGGCGGTTGCTGTTGTTGAAGCGGTTGATGACGGGTACCGGAACACCACGGAGTTCCTGCGGGCGCGGTTGCGGATCAGCGCCGCCGAGGCCCGCCGCCGGCTCGCCCTCGCCGGGAGTCTGCTTCCGCGCCGGGGATTCACCGGCGAACCAATGCCACCCGCGCACGGCGAACTCGGGGCCGCCGTCGCCTATGGTGAGGTCGCGTCCCGGGCCGCGACGATCATCACCCTGGCGCTGGACCGGGTCCGGCACGTCTGCGACGCCGAGGCGGCCGCCGGGATGGAGCACGCCCTGACCCGCACCGCCGTCGAGAACGATCCGGATTTCCTGGCCCGGGTGGCCCGGAGCTGGACCGACGCGCTGGACCAGGACGGGGCCGAGCCCTCCGAGGAACTCCTGCGCCAGCTCCAGGGCGCGTTCATCCGCAAACCCCGCCACGGACTGCAGCACCTGGAGATCTTCGCGACCGCCGAACAGTTCGAACACCTCCTCACCGTCATGAACACCGCCACCAACCCCCGCACCACGGCCCCGGAGACAGCAGCAGCGGCCGCCGGTGACGCAGCCGGAACCGCCACCGACGCCAGCCCCTGGGCCGACGCCGGAAATGACGGCCGCAAGGACGGAGGGAATGACGGCGGGAACGTCCCGCTCGACCTGCGCACACGCCCGCAGAAACACCTCGACGGCCTCGTCGGCGCCGCCAAAGTCGCCCTCGCCGCCGGCACCCTGCCTGCCGCCGGAGGACTCCGCCCCCAGGTTATGGTCACCATCGACTACCGCGACCTCCTCACCAGGCTCGGACGCACCAACGGGACCAGCGACGCCGACCTGCAGAGCACCGCCGGCGGCCCGTTCCGGCCCGGCGCCACGGCGGAGCACGCCGGAAACCTGCTGTTCACCGGACCCGTCACCGCCTCCACGGTCCGGAAGATCGCCTGCGACGCGGACATCATCCCGGTGCTCCTCGGCGGCGAAGGCCGGATCCTGGACATCGGCCGGGCCTCCCGGGTCTTCCCGCCGCACCTCCGCAAAGCCCTTACCGCCCGCGACCAGGGCTGCGCGTTTCCCGGCTGCACCATCCCCGCGTCCTGGTGCGAAGCGCACCACATCAGCTACTGGTCCCGCGGCGGAACAACCGGCACCGAAAACGGAACGCTGCTCTGTTCACATCATCACCACGTGATCCACAAGGAACACTGGACCATCCAGGTACGCACCGGCATCCCCTGGTTCATCCCGCCACCCCACATCGACCCACACCAAAAACCTAGACGCAACTACTACTTCCGCCCCGCAGACCTCGGCACCGCAGCCTGACTCTGGCCGCACAAGAAGCGGCTAACGCCCGAGGTGCACTATCCGGGCGTTGGATGGTGGACCTTGATCAGATGTGTCATTGGGGACGGTTGGGGTCGTTCAGGGATCCAGTTATCTCGATCATGGAGATAACATCGGAGCGTGAAGGACGCGACGCCGAAGGACTCCGGCAGCCCAGCTGACAGCGCTCTACAGAATGCCCCGGTGGGCAGCCGATCAACGCGCTTCAGCTCGGCAGCCCTGGACTGGAGCGGCGTCGTCGCTGCCGGTGCACTGATCGTCGTCCCGCTCTGGATGTTGCTTGGCAACAGCGCCGTCCTCGGCGGCCACCCTGCGCTGCCCGTCCTGCTCTCGGTTGCCGCCACCTTGGGCATCCTCTGGATGTTCAGACTGGTCAGACGTTCGGATTTGTTCGAGCGCTGGAGCGTGAACAGACATCGGAACCTGCCGACACTCCAACAGCCCCAGCGCAGGGTGCCAGGCTGGCAACTGTGCCGCGGCCTGGCGGGCCGGATTGTTGTCTTGGGCGTGGTCGCGGGATTGGCGTGGCTCAACCCGTTTACCTACCAGCCGGGCAGTACTGCCGGCCTGGCGCTGGGGACAACCGGGGCGGCCAGTACAACACCGACCACCACCGAGGACGCCACCACCATCACCCTCATACCGGAAGGAACGGCCAGCGCCGGCCTCGTCTTTTACCCAGGGGCACGGGTTGATGCGCGGGCCTATCAGGACATTCTGCGCCCAGTCGCGAACGCGGGCTATCTGGTCGTCATCCTGAAAGTACCGCTGGGCATCCCCCTATTGGACGTCAGCCAGGCCCGGGGAGCGATGGACCGGCATCCCGAGATCACTTCCTGGGCCGTGGGCGGGCATTCCCTGGGCGGGGTGAGCGCGTCCTCCTTCGCGAAGTCGAACCCTGGCGTGTCCGGGCTTTTGTTGTTTGCCTCCTACCCCGCGGACAGCATGGCGGACTTCGGCGGAGCGGTGCTCTCGATCTCCGGTTCGAACGACGGCCTCACCACTCCGGACAAGATCGCGGCATCGAAGCCCCTGCTTCCGCCGACCTCCATCTTCGCAACAGTGGAGGGCGGCGTGCACGCCTTCTTCGGGGACTACGGCGAGCAACCCGGGGACGGCGAGCCGGGCGTGACCCGCGCACAGGCGCAGCGGCAGATCGCCGCGGAGTCCGTCCGCTTCATGGACCGGCTCGCGCACACCGGCTGACAGAGTTGGCTCAAAGAGCTAGCGCCCGGCGGCATACCCCTGCGCGCCGCGGGGATTGGCGGCCGCCTGCAGGACGCCGGTCGAGGGATCCCGCACCACCGCCGAGAGCCGTCCCAGCGTCCAGCCGCCCGCGCGGGTGACGACATGTCCGCGGCGTTCCAGTCCAGCGATGACGTCCTCGCCCAGCCGGTCCTCGACGACGGCGCCGCCGGGCTCCCAGGTGCGCGGCCAGAACGACCCGGGCATCGACGTCGTATGGAAGGTGGGGGCGTCGACAGCCTGCTGCGGTGAGTAGCCGCCGACAATCGTGCGCAGCAGGTACGGCAATTGCCACTGATCCTGCTGGTCACCGCCCGGCGAACCGAGAGCGGTCACGGCCTTGCCGTCCCGCAGCACGAGGGTCGGTGTCAGCGTGGTCCGTGGCCGTTTGCCCGGCGTCAGGGTGGAGGGTGTGCCCGGTTCCAGCCAGGTCATCTGCAGCCGGGTGCCCAGGCAGAACCCAAGCTCCGGGATGGCGGGGGATGACTGCAGCCATCCGCCGGACGGTGTGGCCGAGACCATGTTGCCCCAGCGGTCGACGACGTCGATATGGCAGGTATCGCCGCGGGTCTCCCCGCTCGGCGCCACGGTGGGCTCCCCCACGCCGAGCCCGGCGGAACCCTCCGCCCCGAGCGCCGGCGGCGTGTAGTGGGCGCGGAGCGGCGGCACGTACGTCTCCCGCCCGGGCACCGAACCGGGCCGGAATTCGTGCGAGGCACGCTCGCCGATCAGTGCCCGGCGGCCGGCGCAGTACTCGTCGGACAGGAGGTACTCCAGCGGCACGTCCGTGTCGCCGTAGTACGCTTCCCGGTCCGCGAGCGCCAGCTTCTGGGCTTCCAGGATGGTGTGCGCGCCGAGCTCGGTCGACGGATCAAGGTACTCGTCGCCGAACCCGTCGAGAATGGCGAGGGTCTGAAGCAGTGCCGGGCCCTGCCCCCACGGCCCCGTTTTGGCGATCGTGTGCCCCCGAAATTCGACGGTGGCGGCCGGCTCGTACCCGGCTTCGAACCCCGAGAGATCCTGCAGGGTAAGGACTCCCCGGTGGTCCGTGCCGGAGGAGTGCCGGTGCGGGGTCTGGACGGAGTCGACCATGGCCTTGGCCACGAAGCCCCCGCGCCATTCGTGGCGGGCCGCGTCGATCCTGCCCTCGCGGGACTGCTCAATTGGACCGGCCGTCCCGGCGTCGACCAGCCGCTGCAGAGTCCGGGCGTAGGCCGGATTCCGGACCAGCTCCCCCTCGGCCGGGATCCGTCCGGCGGGCATCCAGAGCTCGGCCGAGGTGGGCCAGTGCGTCTGGAACAGCTCCGCCACGGCCGCGATGGTCGTCCCGACCCTGCCCAGCATCGGGTGCCCGTCGCGGGCATAGCCGATCGCGAATTCCAGGACGTCGTCCAGCTCCCAGGTCCCGTGGTCGCGCAGCAGCAGGAGCCAGGCGTCGACGGCGGCAGGCACCGCGGCGGCCAGCGCCCCCGAACCCGGCACCAGTTCCAGGCCCTCGGCGCGATAGTGCTCCACGGTGGCGCCGGCCGGGGCGGGGCCCTGGCCCATGAGCACGACCGGTGTGCCCGGGGCCTCCGCGGTGACGAAGACGCCGGTCATGTCCCCGCCGGGACCGTTCAGGTGCGGCTCGACGACGTGCAGCACGAACGCTCCCGCCGTCGCGGCGTCGAACGCGTTGCCGCCGCGTTCGAGCACGGCCTGGGCGGCCGCCGTCGCCAGCCAGTGCGTGGACGCGCTCATCCCGAAGGTGCCCTGCAGTGTGGGCCGGGTGGTGAACGTCTCCGGGCGCGTGAACGCCGTGGGAGCGGTGCGTGCGGTGGCCGTGATCCGTTCAGCGGTGTCAGCCAAACAGGGCCGCCACTCGGGTCAGGGTTTCGTAGACGCCAAATCCCAGGGGCACTCCAACCAGCGCCCAGGCGACGACCAGTTTCCCGGTGGACGGTTTCACCGATGTCTGTGCAGTGCTCATTTCAGGCCTCCATGGCGGGTTCTTCGGCCCGGACGCGATCCGGGCGTGGTTCGTGGAACCGGGCATCGACCGGTTTGACCAGTAGATTGGCCGCGAAGCCGACGACCAGCAGCCCCACCATGGTCAGCAGAGCGGGCTGGTAGGACGCGGCGGTCAGCTGGCCGGGCTTGCCCTGGGCGTCCAGGAACGCGTTGACGATGAGTGGCCCGGCGATCCCGGCGGCGGACCACGCGGTGAGGAGCCTGCCGTGGATCGCTCCGACCTGGAACGTGCCGAAGAGGTCGCGCAGGTAGGCCGGGACGGTCGCGAAGCCGCCGCCGTAGAAGGAGATGATGACGAACGCGAGCGCCACGTAGAGGAAGGTGCTGGTGGACCCGGCCAGTGCCAGCACCGTGTAGAGCACGGCGCCGACCCCGAGGTACATCATGTAGATGCGCTTGCGGCCGGTCACGTCCGAGGTCGCGGACCAGGCGAAGCGGCCGGACATGTTGCCGATCGAGAGCAGCCCCACGAAGCCGGAGGCGACGGCGGCGCTGACCAGGGACACGCCGTCGGACTGGCGGAAGAAGTCCTGGATCATCGGGGCGGCCTGTTCCAGGATGCCGATGCCGGCGGTGACGTTGCAGAAGAGGGCGATCCAGACGAGCCAGAACTGCCTGGTTTTGACGGCGTTTTTCGCGGAGACGTTGTCGGTGGTGACGAGCGTGGCGGCCTTGACCTTGGCCGGGTCGAAGCCGGCAGGCTTCCAGCCCTCGGCCGGGACCTTGATGGTGAAGGCGCCGAACAGCATGTACGCGAGGTACACGACGGCGAGGGTCAGGAAGAGCTTGCCGACGGAGTCGCCGCTGGCCACCCAGCCCTTGGCGCCGGAGTTGGGGTCGTACATTTTCAGCAGCGCGGTGGAGACCGGGCTCGCGATCAGGGCGCCGCCGCCGAAGCCCATGATGGCCATGCCGGTCGCGAGGCCCGGGCGGTCGGGGAACCATTTGATCAGGGTGGAGACCGGCGAGATGTAGCCGATGCCCAGGCCGATGCCGCCGATGAAGCCGTAGCCCAGATAGACCAGCCAGAGCTGGCTGCTGAAGATGCCGAGCGAGCCGATCAGGAAGCCGCTGGCCCAGAACATCGCCGAGGTGAACATCGCCTTGCGCGGGCCGTTCTTATCCACCCAGGTGCCCATGATGGCGGCGGAGAGGCCCAGCATCACGATCGCGATCGAGAAGATCACACCGATCTCGGTCAGGCTGGCGCCGAAGTGCTTCACCAGCGCCGTTTTGTAGACACTCGTCGCGTAGGCCTGGCCGATGCACAGGTGCACGGCGAGGGCCGCTGGCGGCACCAGCCACCGGTTGAATCCGGGTGGGGCAATCGTTCGTTCACGGTCCAGCCAGCCCATAAGTGCTCCCCTTGCTTGTCGAAGACGTCGGTGTCCCGGCGGCGTAGAGGCGAAGGGCCCCAATGCGGGCCGTTGCCTCCGGCAATCATGGTGCAAATCGACAGCAAACGTATTACTTCTGCGGCGAGCGGTAGGAAATCCGCGATGAACGGTCGTGCTGCTTTCCAGAATCCGCTTCCCGCGACCCGGGGCCTACTTATCCTGAGCTACTTTCCCAGCCCTGCCCTCCGGAGCGCCTCGGCCATTGCCGTGTTTGCCGGCGCGGGTGCGGGCGTCGACTTCTGCGGCTGCCTGGCGGGAGTCCGCCGCTCGGGCGCAGGCTTCCCGGACGGCTGCTTCGCCGGCTTTTGTCCACCGGGCGGCGCGGCAGCCGCGCCGGAGTCCGCACGATCGCCGGCCGCACGTCCCCCCGAAGGTGCCGGTTCGTCGTCGAGCCTTAGCGTCAGGGAGATGCGCTTCCTTTCCGGATCCGCTTCCAGCACCTTGACCCGCACCACCTGGCCGGACTTGACCACTTCCCGCGGATCGGAGACGAACCGGTTGGCCAGCGCGGAGACGTGCACCAGGCCGTCCTGGTGCACCCCGACGTCGACAAACGCGCCGAACGCCGCCACGTTGGTCACGGTCCCCTCCAGCACCATCCCGGGCCGGAGGTCCGAGATCTTCTCGATGCCCTCCGAGAACGTCGCGGCCGCGAAGGCCGGACGCGGGTCCCGGCCCGGCTTCTCGAGTTCGGCGATGATGTCCTGCACCGTGGGCAGGCCGAAGGACCCGTCGACGAAGTCCTGCGGATTCAGGGCGGCGTAGCTTCCCGCAGCCGGCCCCTTCCCGCCCGCGGCGGCTTTGATCTTCCGCGCGACCGGGTACGCCTCCGGGTGCACGCTGGAGGCGTCCAGCGGCTCCGCTCCCCCGGTGATCCGCAGGAATCCGGCGCACTGTTCGAACGCCTTGGCGCCGAGCCGGGGCACCTTCTTCAGCTCGCTGCGTTTGCTGAACGGGCCATGCTCGTTCCGGTACGCCACGATGTTCTCGCTCAGCAGCGGCCCGACGCCGGCCACCCGGCTCAGTAGCGCCGGGGAGGCCGTGTTGACGTCCACGCCCACCGCGTTCACGCAGTCCTCGACGACGGCATCGAGGCTGCGGTCCAGCTTCGCGGCCGTGACGTCGTGCTGGTACTGCCCGACGCCGATCGACTTCGGCTCGATCTTGACGAGCTCCGCGAGCGGGTCCTGCAAGCGCCGCGCGATGGACACGGCACCCCGCAGGGACACATCCATGCCGGGCAGCTCCGCGGCGGCCAGCGCCGACGCGGAATACACTGAGGCTCCCGCTTCGGAGACCACAATTTTCTGCGGCTTGGCGGTGTCCGTCGACGCGCCGGCGGCCGCGCCCGACGCGGTGAGCTGCTTGAGCAGTTCCGCGGCGAGCTTGTCCGTTTCCCGCGATGCGGTGCCGTTGCCGATCGCCACCAGTTCGACGTGGTGCTTCCGCGCCAGGGTCACGAGCGTCCGCAGTGCCTCGTCCCATTTCCGGGCCGGGGCGTGCGGGTAGATCGTGTCCGTCGCCACCACCTTGCCGGTGCCGTCCACCACCGCGACTTTCACGCCGGTTCGCAGTCCGGGGTCCAGGCCCAGGGTGGCGCGGTTTCCGGCCGGCGCGGCGAGGAGCACATCGCGGAGGTTGGCGGCGAAGACCCGGACGGCCTCGTCCTCGGCGGCGGCGAACATCCGGCTCCGCAGGTCCGCGGTCAGGCGGGCCAGCACCCGCGAACGCCAGGCGAGCTGCGCGGTCTGCAGCAGCCACGCGTCGGCGGGACGGCCGCGGTCGGCGACCCCGAGGAACCGGGCCACGGCGGCTTCGTACCGGCCGCGGGCCGCGGTGAGGGCGGCGTCGTCGTTCGGTTCAGCCTCGGCGAGGTCAAGCTCCAGCACCCCGTCCTTCTCGCCGCGCAGCAGTGCCAGGACGCGGTGCGAGGGCATCCCGGACGGCTGCTGGGAGAACTCGAAATAGTCCTTGAACTTCTGTCCCTCGGCGTCCTTGCCCTTCTTGAC
Organism: Pseudarthrobacter sp. PvP090; assembly: GCF_040547365.1. NCBI lineage: Bacteria > Bacillati > Actinomycetota > Actinomycetes > Micrococcales > Micrococcaceae > Pseudarthrobacter > Pseudarthrobacter sp. PvP090. The sequence goes on along the minus strand of NZ_JBEPPO010000005.1, from coordinate 152,493 downwards.
GCGGGACACCATGCGGCCCTGCGTCCAGAGCCGCTCCCGCAGCGTGGCGGCGAGGTCCGGGTCCTGCGCGACGCGCTCCACCAGGATGGAGCGGGCGCCGGCGAGCGCCGTCGCGGCATCGGCGATGGAATGTTCGGCGTTGAGGTACCGGGCGGCTTCGCGTTCCGGATCGAGCTCCGGCCGCTTCAGCAGGGCGTCGGCGAGCGGCTCCAGCCCGGCCTCGCGGGCGATCTGCGCCTTGGTCCGCCGTTTGGTTTTGAACGGCAGGTAGATGTCCTCCAGCCGCGACTTCGTATCGGCGCCGACGACGGCGGCCTGCAGTTCCGGGGTTAGGGCACCTTGCGCGGCAATCGCCTCCAGAATGGTCCGGCGGCGGTCCTCCAGCTCGCGGAGGTAACGCAGCCGCTCGTCCAGTTCGCGGAGCTGGGTGTCGTCGAGCGTCCCGGTGGCTTCCTTGCGGTAGCGGGCAATGAACGGCACGGTGGAGCCGGCGTCGAGCAGGTCCACGGCCGCCTTCACCTGCCACGCCTGCACGCCGAGCTCGGCGGCGATCTGGGCGGCGATGCCGGACTCCTGCGTGTGGGGAGTCTGGGCCTGCGGAGTCTGGGCCTGCGGGGCCTGGGACTGCGGGGCCTGGGACTTGGCGGACGGAGTCCGGGGCGGCGGTGCGGAGGCTAAACTGGCGGGGCGCTGCGGGATTTGGGTCACCCTGCCATTTTGCCTTACCCGGGTCAGGGGCCGCTCGCACCCGAGGGCGGAGCAGGCTCCTGGACGTCCTGGACAACCTCGTTGCGGCGCAGGAACCACGGTTTGAACGGCGGATCAAAACGGGCGAATCGGGGCGGCCCCACGGGCTTTAGCCCGGCTAGCACCAGTGCCGCTTGGAGGCCCTTGTTTCGCCGTTCGAATGCAGCTTCCGAGCTACTGCCGGAGAACTGCAGAACAGCCGCCAGGGACCCGGGGATGGTCCGGATCTTGACCTGGGGGTCCGCCGGGACCGGGGCCGTCTCCGCCGTCAACCCTTCGGGGAGCACAAAGGCGACCACAAAATCAGCGGTCCCTGCGCTTCCCGGCAGCGGACCGCTCTGAAGCACCGGGGCGGTCATCGCCAGCTTCTGCGAAGGACCCAGCTCCTGGATCACCGGGGCCGTCATTGCCAGCTTCTGACGGGCGTTGTTGTTGCCGCTGATGTAGTTGAACAGGTGCCGGAAGGCAGCATTCCCGGCCCGGTCAAACGTGGAATTGACCTGTATTTCGGCCACAACGTACGCGGGATAGCGGCGCAACTCGAAGTGCGCGAATTGCCGGACCAGCTCATAGGGTTGCTGTTCAGTCATGGTCCTCAGACCCTACGCCGATCCTGCGACAGGAAACAACGGTACGTTGCCCCTTCCTGGTTCCTGGTCGCTGGTGTCTGGTGCCTGGTCGCCGGTCGCCGGTCGCTGGTCGCTGGTCTGCCTGATTGTCGGAGGCCTTTGATAGTTTGAAAACAGCCGGCCAGGCTGCGTTGGCCGCTAGTCTTCGCGGCGAACCGCTACCAGCACAGCGCATCAACATCGGGGGCACAGTGTTTTTTCTTGAACCGGAAGTACCAGGTACCGCGCAGGACCTGGTCTTCTCCGCGAGCGACCTCGTGATCGCGGCCAGCTGTGAGTACCAGCTGCTGCGGAAGCTCGACGAGAAGCTGGGCCGCTCCCCCAAGGCTGCCTTCGACAACGATGAGATGCTCCAGCACGCGGCCGTGCTGGGTGACCGCCACGAGCACAGGGTCCTTGACAATTTCGTCGCGGAGTTCGGCCACTGGGATCCGGCGGCCGGCCGCGGCGTGTACGACGTCGTGCCGGCACCGACCATGGACCGCGCCACCCTGCTGGCCAAGCACCGGGAATCCGTTGAGGCCCTGCGTTCCGGCGCCGATGTCGTCTTCCAGGCCGCGTTCTTTGACGGCCAGTTCCATGGTCGCTCCGATTTCCTGGTCCGCCAGGCCGACGGCAGCTACGCCGTGTTCGACACCAAACTGGCCCGCCACGCGAAGGTGACCGCGCTGCTCCAGCTTGCCGCCTACGGCGATCAGCTGCTCAAAGCCGGGATCACGCCGGCCCCGGCCGTGACCCTGGTCCTTGGAGCCACGGTCCCGCTCCCGGGCGGCGGCTTCGACTACGTCCGCAGCCACCACAAACTGTCGGAAATCCTGCCGGTCTTTCGGGAGCGGCGGGACGGCTTCCTGGCCTTGACCTCGTCGCATCTGGCGCAGCCCGGCACCGTCCGGTGGGGCGCGCCCGGGCTCAGCGCCTGTGGCCGCTGCGACTACTGCCAGGAGCAGGTCGCAGCCACCGACGATCTGCTGCTCGTGGCACGGATGAACTCGGCACAGCGCAAGGCACTCCACAAGGACGGCATCCGCACCGTTCGCGCGCTGGCCGAAGCCGCCCTCGTCAACCCGAATTCCTCTCTGCTGCGCCTGCAGGCCCAGGCCCGGATGCAGACTGGCATCGGACCCGCCGACGGGGAAGTCCGGTACATCAAGGACGGCGAAGAGCACACCATACGCTTCGGCGTGATTCCGGAAAACACTCTCGCCGAACTGCCCCCGCCGAGCGCGGGCGACATCTTCTTCGACTTCGAGGGCGACCCGCTCTGGCAGGAAAGCGCCACCGGGGTCTGGGGACTGGAGTACCTGTTCGGCGTCATTGAGGCGCCGACCGGGCCCGGCGCCCCCGGGGTGTTCCGCCCGTTCTGGGCCCACAGCCGGGAAGCGGAAAAGCAGGCCTTCCTCGACTTCCTCGAGTATGTGCAGAAGCGCCGGCAGGACTACCCCGACATGCACGTCTACCACTACGCCGCCTACGAGAAGACGGCGCTCCGGAAACTGTCCGTGCTGCACGTGGCCGGCGAAGACGTCGTCGACGAGTGGCTGCGGGAGGGGCTCCTGGTGGACCTCTACCAGACAGTCCGGAACAGCATCCGCATCTCCGAAAATTCCTACAGCATCAAAAAACTCGAGCCGCTGTACATGGGGACGAACCTACGCTCCGGGGACGTGAAAGACGCCGGCGCCTCAGTGGTTGCCTACGCCCACTACTGCGATGCGCGCGACGACGGCCGCGCTGAGGAAGCGGCCGGCATCCTCGCCGGGATCTCCGACTACAACGAATACGACTGCCTCTCCACACTGGAGCTGTGCAACTGGCTCCTCGGGCTGTCGCGGGAGCGCGGCATCAAGCCAGCCGGGGCCGGGGCCGGGTCCACCGCCACGTCCATGCCCGTCGGCGGGGTCACGGACACCGCGCTGGATGACGCCCCGGGCGCCGCTGACCTGGACCCGCTGGAAGTGGCGCTGGCCGGGCTGGCGGACGCCGCTGTCGGGCTGTCCGAGGATGACCGGAAGGCGGTTTCCATGCTGGCGGCGGCGGTCAGCTACCACCGCCGGGAGCGCAAGGCGTTCTGGTGGGCTCACTTCGACCGGTGTGAATACGGTCCGGACACCCACGAGCGGGACCGGAACGTCTTCCTCGTCGAATCCGCGGAGATCCTCGACGACTGGCAACAGGCAGGCACCAAGCTTCCGGAGCGGCGGGTCAAGCTGACCGGCACCGTGAGTCCCGGGTCAGATCTCCGCGAGGGCAGCAAGTGGTTCCGCATGTACGCGATTCCGCTGCCCGCCGGGCTGGAGGGTACCGGCAAGGACGGGATCGGACGGAACGGATGGTTCGGCACGGAAATCCTGGAGTTGGGACACGAGGACGGCAAAGACACCGTCATCATCCGGGATCGGCTGCACCGGAAGATCCCGCCGCACAACGACCTGCCCATAGCGCTGACGGAGGAGCAGCCACTGGCCACCAAGAGCCTTGAGCAGGCCCTCGCAACCCTCGCTGACACGGCGGTCACCGGCCTGGGGTCTGGATCCCTCCCCCGCCATCCTGCGCTTGACCTGGTCCGGCGGCTGCCGCCGAGGCTGATTTCCGGAGCATCCCTGCCGCAGCCCGGTGACGGCCCGGACCGGTTCATCGACGCGATCACCGAGGCCGTCGGCGCCCTGGACCACTCCTACGTGGCGGTCCAGGGGGCGCCCGGAACCGGCAAGACCCATGTGGGTTCCCATGTCATCGCCCGGCTGGTGGACCGGGGGTGGAAAGTCGGCGTTGTCGGCCAGTCCCATGCGGTCGTGGAGAACCTGCTGAAGACCGCCGTGACCAAGGCCGGCGTCGATCCGGACCGCGTGGCCAAGGAAGTGAAACATGCCGAGCCGCTCCCCTGGCAGCAGCGTTCGGCGAAGGATGTCGCGCGCCTGCTGGGCTCGCCGGGCGGGGCGCTCATCGGCGGGACCGCCTGGACCATGACGGGCGCCAATGTCCCGGCAGGGTCGCTGGATCTGCTGGTGATCGACGAGGCCGGCCAGTTCTCGCTGGCCAACACCCTGGCCGTGGCGCAGGCCAGCAGCCGCTTGCTGCTGCTGGGTGATCCGCAGCAGTTGCCGCAGGTCAGCCAAGGCGCGCACCCCGAGCCTGTGGACGAATCTGCCCTGGGCTGGGTCTCGGCCGGCCATGCCACGCTGCCGCCGGACCTGGGCTATTTCCTGGCCGACTCGTGGCGGATGACATCCGAGCTGTGCCGGGCCGTCTCCGAGCTCTCCTATGAGGGCAGGCTGCGCTCAGCACCGGCGGCGGACCTCAGGCGGCTCGAAGGAGTTCCCGCCGGGATCGAAACCGTCATGGTGGAGCACAGCGGCAACGTCACGTCGTCCGCCGAGGAGGCCGCCGAGGTCGTCCGGCAGGTGCGGCGGCATCTGGGGCTGAGCTGGCATTCGGAGCAGGGCACCCGGCCGCTGGACGTCGCGGACATCCTGGTGGTCGCTGCCTACAACGCCCAAGTCAACGTGATCCGCGATGCGCTCGATGCAGCTTCCCTGGCCGGCGTCCGGGTCGGAACCGTGGACAAGTTCCAGGGCCAGGAGGCCGCCGTCGTGATCGTGTCCTTGGCATGTTCAGCGGTGGCCGAGGCTCCGCGAGGCATGGAATTCCTGCTCTCACGCAACCGGATCAATGTGGCGGTGTCCCGCGGCCAGTGGCGCGCCGTCGTGGTCCGCTCGCCCGAGCTGACCAACTACCTCCCCATGCATCCCGAAGGCCTGGAGCAGCTGGGCGGCTTCATCGGGCTGTGCCAGAGGTCGGTCACCGCCAGCTAAGAAGGGACATGCCCATTTTTGGCGCTCCCGCCACTGGACATGCCCATTCTTAAACCCCGCCACCACTGGACATGCCCATTCTTAAACCCCGCCACCACTGGACATGCCCATTCTTAAACACGAACAGTGGGCAGAATGGCATTCTGCCCACTGTTCGTGGCTGCGGCTGGACATGTCCAGCGGGGACCGGGGCTCCGGCGGGACATGTCCAGTGAGAACTGCCGCCGGCCGGCGCTAGTTCTGGTACGCCGGGTAGTCCGTGTATCCCTTGGCGTCGTGGGTGTAGAACGTGGCCGGATCCGCATCGTTGGTCGGAAGTCCGTCACGCCAGCGGCGGACCAGGTCCGGGTTGGCGATGGCCGGGCGTCCGACGACGACGGCGTCAGCGTGGCCGTCAGCGACCAGCGCCTTGGCTTCCTCGCGGGTGGTGATGACGCCGAAGCCCGAGTTCAGCAGGAACGTTCCGCCGAAACGGGTGCGCAGATCCTGCACCAGCTCGCTGGTGGTCGGGTCCTTGTGCAGCACGCTCAGGTAGGCGAGCTTCAGGGGCGCCAGGGCATCCACCAGCACCTTGTAGGTCTCGTTGACATCCGCTGAGTCCAGTTCGGTGGCGCCCTGGACGTTGTGCTCGGGCGAGATACGGATGCCGACCCGGTCGGCGCCAACCGCGTCCACCACGGCCCGGGTCACTTCAATGACGAAGCGCGCCCGGTTCGCAGGCGAGCCGCCGTAGACGTCGTCGCGCTGGTTCGCTGACGGTGCCAGGAATTCGTGCAGCAGGTAACCGTTGGCGGAGTGCAGCTCAACGCCGTCGAACCCGGCAGCGATCGCGTTGCGGGCCCCCGTGACGAACTCCTGGACGATGCCCGGCAGTTCCTCGGTGGTCAGGGCGTGCGGAACGGGGAAGCGCTTCTTCCCCTCGTACGTGCGGGTCTCGCCGTCGATCGCGATGGCGCTGGGCGCCACCACCTGGTGACCGCCGTTCGTGTCCTCGTGGGTGACGCGTCCGGCGTGCATCACCTGAGCGAAGATGCGGCCGCCCTCGGCGTGCACGGCAGAGGTGACGTCGGCCCAGCCCTTGAGCTGTTCCTCGGTGACCAGGCCCGGCTGGCCGGGGAACCCCTGGCCGGCGTGGCTGGGGTACGTGCCCTCACTGATGATCAGGCCGAGGGACGCCCGCTGCCGGTAGTGCTCGACCACCAGCGGGCCGGGAATGCCTTCCCGGCCGGAGCGGACGCGGGTCAGCGGCGCCATCACAAGTCGGTTGGGCAGTTCCAGCTCGCCGAGAGTCATCGGGGAAAACAGCATGCGCAGTTCCTTTCACCAGGGATTGGGTTCACTGGCTCCAACTGCGCGGCGTCTGCAACTATTCCGGGTGAGACCCGGATCACTACGGGTGGACGATGATCTTGACCGCTGTGTCGTTGTGGTGGATCAGGGTGTCGAAGCCCTTGTCCACGAGATCGTCCAGGGCGATTCTTCCCGTGATGAAGGGCTTCAGGTCCACCTTCCCCTCCTGGACGAGCTTGATCGCGGCCGCGTGGTCGCCGCAGTAGGCGATGGTGCCGCGGAGATCGATTTCCTTCAGGACGACCTTCTGCATATCCACAGTGGCCGGACGTCCCCAGATCGAAACGTTGACCACGACGCCGGCCGGTTTCACGACGTCGAGCATGGTGTCCAGCACGGCGTTCACGCCCGCACATTCAAACGCTGCATCTGCCCCCGCGCCCGCGGTCAGTTCCAGCACCCGCGCTTTGACGTCATCGGAGCTCGGATCCAGGACATGGTCCGCGACTCCCGAGGACACCGCTTTGTCCTTCCGGGCCGCCGACAGCTCGGTGACGATCGTGGTGACGCCAAGGCCCTTGAGGACCGCCGCGGTCAGCAGGCCGATGGGTCCCGCACCGCCGACGACGGCGACGTCCCCGGCTTTGACGTCGCCCCTGCCGACGGCGTGATAGGCCACCGCGAGGGGTTCGATGAGGGCTGCTTCGTCCAGCGGGATGTCGCCGACGGGGTGGACCCACCGGGTGTCGACGACGATCTTCTCGCTCAGGCCCCCGCCGCCGCCCGCCAAGCCGATGAAGCCGAGTTTGGTGCACAGGTTGTAGTGGCCGCTGAGGCACGGGCCGCATTCGTTGCAGACGATATATGGTTCCACCACCACGCTGTCCCCGACGGCGAGCCCGGTCACGCCCTCGCCCAGTTCCTCGATGGTGCCGGAGAACTCGTGCCCCAGGGTGACGGGGGCGGCCTCGTGGGAAAGCGAATGGGGATGGCCGGGCGGCGGCGTGAAGATGGGCCCTTCCAGGAACTCGTGGAGGTCCGTCCCGCAGATCCCGCACCAGGCGACGGCGATCTTCACCGCTCCAGGGCGCAGCTCCGGCTCCGGAATGTCTTCGATCCGGAGGACCTCACGGGCATGGAATCGTGCTGCTTTCATGGTGTTTTTCCTTCGCATTACGGGCCGTGGATGCGCCCGGTCAGGCGCATCCACGGCATGTCGTTGGATTGTCACAGCAGGAGGCCGTCACCCCAGTGTGGTTCCCGGGGCTGTGATTGTCACGGCCCGTCCGGGTCAGCGCGTGTGGTGTGTGGGCTGACGCTCGAAGACCGGCGTCGGTAGCCCTTCCATCCTGGCTTTGAGCTGCAGCGCCAGATAGTTGGAGTAGTGGCGGCTTTGGTGCAGGTTGCCGCCGTGGATCCACAGGTTCTCGACGTTGGTGGGTTTCCACATATTGCGCAGTTCGCCTTCCCACGGCCCCGGATCCTTGGGAGTGTCGGAGCCAAAGCCCCAGCACTTCCCGACGGCGTCGGCCACCTCGGGTGAGACCAGATCGGCCAGCCAGCCGTTCATGGAGCCGTAGCCGGTGGCGTAGATGATGGCGTCCGCCTCCAGCTCTGCACCGTTGGCCATGACGACGGCGTTCCCGGTGATCTTGCCGACCTCGCCGTTGGCGAGCTTGACCCGGCCGTCGATGATCAGCTGCGAGGCGCCGACGTCGATGTAGTAGCCGGAGCCGCGCCGCAGGTACTTCAGGAACAGGCCGGAGCCGTCAACGCCGAAGTCCAGGTCAAAGCCCGCGGCCTCCAGCTGGGAGTAGAACTCGGCGTCCCGCTCGGCCATCTCCGCATAGACCGGGATCTGGGCTTCGGGCAGGATCCGGTACGGCAGCGAGGCGAACAGCAGATCGGCCTTCTCCGTGGTGACACCGTTGGCGAGCGCCTGCTCGGAGTAGAGGCCGCCGAGGGCCAGGTCCATGAGGGATTCGCTGCGGGCGATGTGGGTGGAGGACCGCTGGACCATGGTGACGTCCGCGCCGTGTTCCCAGAGGTCGGCGCAGATATCGTGGGCAGAATTGTTGGAGCCGATGACAACGGCCTTCTTCCCGGTCCAGTCTCCGCCGCCCGGGTGCTTGGACGAGTGGTACTGCTCCCCCAGGAAGGATTCGGCGCCGTCGAACGCGGGAACGCTGGGATACCCCGAGACGCCCAGGGCGAAGACGAGCTGTTTGGGGCGCAAGGTGACCGGGTCGCCGTCGCGCACTACCTCCACCACCCACTCCTGCGTGGTTTCGTCGAAGCGGGCGTTGGTGCATTCGGTCTTGGACCAGTAGTTCAGTTCCATGATGCGGGTGTAGATTTCCAGCCAGTCGCCGATCTTGTCCTTGGCCGCGAAAACCGGCCAGTCGTCAGGGAACTTGATGTAGGGCAGGTGGTCGTACCAGACCGGGTCGTGGAGGTGCAGGGACTTGTAGCGGTTGCGCCAGGAGTCGCCAGGGCGGTCGTTCTTCTCGATGATGATGGTGGGCACGCCGAGCCGGCGCAGCCGTGCCCCCAGCCCGATCCCGCCCTGGCCGCCGCCGATGATGACGGTGTAAGGCTGGTCCTCGTAGCCGAGCCGGGCTTCCTGCTCTTCCTTAAACTCCAGCCACGACTTGCGGCCCTTGGTGATCTCGTGGGCGACGCCTTTCTCCCGGTTGGCGCCCTTCTTTTCCTCGAAGCCCTTGAGCTCCTGCATCGTGGTGAGCAGCGTCCAGCATTTGCCGTTCCGGAGCCGCAGGTGGGCGTAGCCCCGGGCCTGGGCGGTCTCGAAGTTCACCCACGCCTCGGCGTTGGCCGCGTCCCCGGTGGCGTCCTCGGCCAGGGTCCAGTTGCTGGGCTGCACGTCGTCCAGGGTCGCGTCCAGCATCCGCCGGATGTCCTCTTTACCCTCCAGGGTTTTGAGGTTCCAGGTGAAGGAGACGAAATCGCGCCAGTACGAATCGTCGTCGAAAAGTTCAAGCGCGCCGTCAGTGTTGTGGCTGCGCAGCGCCTCATCGAACTGCGCCAGCCACGCCCCGACCACGCCGTTTGGAGTCTCAGGCATGTTTCCTCTTTCCGTTGCTAACTGTGGGCCGGTCCCCGTTGCATGGCGTTCAGTCCACGCAGTGACCCGCATCACAAGTAAAGTTCGCCGGGGGTTACAATCGGGTTACACAGAGCTCTCAAGCTCCTGGACCGCGCCTCTGCCGGTCAGGAGGGCGGCAGCTGGCCGGGTGCGACGATTCGAGGGCGAGTTGGAACAATGAGCATGCGGCATGGGAGTCGCTCCATCGCGCAGCTCTCGGACCTGAGGTTTTCCGCGCCGGCGGAGTACGCGCGTGCCCTTCGCAAGGCCCACGAGGCCACGGTTTCCGGCACTCCGAACCCGCATTTGTCGCCGTCTCTCGTCAAGTCCTGGCAGCGGTCCCTGGCGCTGGGCATCAATCCGGACCAGCACCGTCCGGTCCACCGGCATGAAGTTTCCGAGGCGCGTTCGCTCAGTGCCGGCCACCGCCTGGCCGCCGTGATGCCTGCACTGTCCCAGCTGCTCGCCGACGAGACTGCGACCGGGCGCCACCTGTTGATCGTGACCGATCATGAGGGCGAAGTTCTGTGGCGCGTTGGCAGCAAGCAGGCGTTGAAACTCGCGGACTCCCTGGAGTTCGTGGAGGGGGCCGACTGGTCTGAATCGGGCGTTGGCACGAACGCCATCAGCGAGGCCCTGGTGACGGGCGCCCCTGCACAACTCTTCTCGGCCGAGCACCTGGTGCGGACGCACCACGACTGGGCCTGCACTGCCTCTCCGATCCGCGACCCACTCACCGGGGAAGTCATTGGCGTCTTGGACGTGTCCGGCCCGTTCGAATCCGTCACGCCGGACAGCCTGCGCCTGGTGCGCTGTGGCGTGCGGCTGGCTGAGGAACTGCTGAAATCCGCTACCCCTCCTGTTGCGTCCGGCCCCGGGACCGGACACTCTGCCGGGCCTGCTCCTGCGGGCCGCTCCGAGGCCGCGGTCCGGTCGCAGCTGACGCTGCGGCTGCTGGGGGACGCGCCGTCTGCGGCGCTCGACGGCGGCACCCACCGCCCGCTGACACTGCGCCGTGCCGAGATCCTGGCCCTGCTGGCCTCGCGGACCCAGGGCTGGAGCGCCGACGAACTTGCCTACGAGATCCACGGTGACGCCGGCACGGCCGCGGCGATCCGGACCGAGATGCACCGGATACGCAGCATCCTGGGCAATGTCGTGGAAGCTAACCCCTACCGCTTCTCGTCGACCGTCAGGGTGGTTACGGATGCCTCACTGGTGGCTGGCCATTTGCGGGAAGGCCGGGTGGCCGAGGCATTTGGGGCGTATCGGGCCAAATTCCTCAACCGTTCGACCAACCTCGCGGTCGGGTTCATGCGCGACGAGCTCAATGAAGCCGTCGGCGCCTCCGTCCGGGCCAGCGGAGACGCCGGGCTGATGCTGCAGTGGTGCACCAGCGACATGGGCTCCTCGGACACGGCGGCCGCAGCCGCGGCGGCCACCCTGCTGGGGCCACGGGATCCCCGTGGCCGCCTGGTCAGTGCCCGGATGGACCGGATCGACCGGGAGCTGCGGGCTTAGGTCCTGTGTCGCTGGTGTTCCTGCATCTGCCGGGGTGGGGGCTCCACTCTAGGGAGCAGGAGGTACGACGCCGGGACACCCTTGGCCTTGCGGGTTGCGGAGGCAGTCGTCAGCGTAGTTCCGGGTGATGGAGCGCCAGACACTCACGGTCGGCGGCGGCGAACTGAATTGCCCTTGCCCCGGGATGGGCAGCGGCGGCCCGCCATTGACCGAGTACGTGCCCTGGAAATGGGTCGTCAGCACTACCGAATAATCGCCGGTCTGGGTGTAGACGTGGCTGGTGGCGGTCTTTTCGCCCCAGCGGTCCTGCGGGAGCGGTCCACCGGCCGCCGTCTGCGGCCCAAGCGAGGTTCCGTCGCCGTAAGTCCAGGTGTACTGGACGGGTTTGGCGACCACGTGCACGTCCTGGGCCAAGATAGTGATGTCGAATTGCTGCTCGACGGCTTCAGCAAAGAAGTTGGTCTCGGCTCCCCGCAGTGTGTGCGGACTGGGCTGTGCGGTGACGGAACCTGCGGCGATCGGCAGCCGCTGGAACTCCGTTTGGATCATGGCGGCGATCCTGGGAAGCAAATCCTCAGGTCTGGGATCGAAGAGACACGTGGGCCCGGAATGGAAGGACCACGTTGGATTCGGCACGCCCGCCGGGGCCTTTAGCCACACGACCGGAATACCATCCTCGCCATCGGGGCCGTTCTTGCAGTCCACGAGAACGGCAAGGCAATCCGTGTCGAAGTCGCCACCGCCCAGGTGGCACTGCAGTTCGTACTTGTATTGGTAGGGATCGGTAACAACTGTTCCGGGCTCAGCCCAGAGGAAGTCGCCGGAGCCGGGATCCATTATCCATGCCCCGATGGTCACAGCTCCTGGACCCCAGGTCCCCTTGACGGGTTTCTCCGTGCCTCCCTCGGCTGCTGTGGACGCGATCGGGACAATCCCAGCAACCAGTGCAAGAAGAATGAATCCGACGCAGAAGCGAGCAATCCTCTTCATTCCTAGCCTGCTATCGGCTGAATGTTGCTTACATACCAGGAGCCGTTCTTAAAGACCGCGAGCATGAGGTTGCCGGTGTCTTCTGGTTTGTCGTCAGTACTATCGAGGCTACCGTCGGGGTTGTAGTAGGACAGGGCTTGTTGGGAAACCTGAATCGCCACCTGATAGTTGCCGTCCGGCGCCACCCTGAATGTCGTTGAAACCGACGGCGTCTCGACCTTTCCTCCGACTAGCCACCGCCCATCACTATTCCACCCCATCAACACTTTCTTGGCGTGCTCGCAGGCATCACAGCCTGAACTGGTTATTGCCTCAAGGGGACCGGCGTCGCCGGTCTCATAGCCGTAGTTCAGCAATTGAAACCAGTACCTCGCGAACGCCTCCAACCCTTCCTTCGTCTCCGCCTTCGCAGCTTCCGGCAATACCGGAATTGGAACGTTCTGGGCCCTGCCAGAGGCGTCGGCCGGTTTATAACTGGCTGTTGGGGTGGGGGTGGGTGCCGGCGACGCCGTCGGGCTCGAGGACTCAGGTGCGGCCGTCGCGCCGGGCGTAGTTCCCCCGCCGGTGCAGGCTGTGGCTGGCAACAGGGTTAGAGCAACCGCTGCGGCGAAAATGCGTCTGCGGCGGTCGAAAAATGAAGTGCGAGATGTCATGGTCAGATACTCCCCCGATAGAAATCAAGACGCCTGAAGCCAAACAATGCCTTAAGGGTAACTGACATCACATTTTGGGCACCGTGGTTATCCACAGGGCTGCTTTTTGCTCCGCGCCGTTGCCTGGCGTCGATCCTCCGTGCACCGCCTCGGACCGACACACACCGACTTTCCCGCCTAAGCCTCTGGCGTTTTTCTACACTGCCCAGAACAATGAACCCATGATGTTCGAACACGCAGACGACAACCCCATCCTCGTTCTTGATGACGATCAGAGCTGGAAGCTGATTGAGGGCACCAAACACGGCAGGCTCGTGGTCATCGTGGGGGGCGAACCCGATATCTTCCCGGTGAACTACGCCGTGAGCGGCAGGAAGCTTTACCTCCGAACGGCCCCCGGCAACAAACTCGCTGAGCTGACCATCAACGCCAAAGTGCTGTTCGAAACAGACGGCATCCTCGCCGACGAGGCCTGGTCGATCGTCCTGCGGGGTACGGCCCGGGTCCTGGACCAGTCCGCCGACATCGCAGCGGCGGAGGCTCTGGGGCTCAAGCCCTGGGTGCCCACCTTGAAAGACTTCTATGTCGAGATCGAGCCGACCAGGGTGAGCGGGCGCCATTTCCAGTTCGGCGAGCACCCGGAGCGCGAGATCTAGCAGCCGTTCGACGGCGGCGACCGCCGCCTGAGCAGCCGTTCGACGGCGGCAACCGGCCGCCTAGACTTAATCCATGGCGGACAAGCTGACTCCCGAGCGGCGCAGCTGGAACATGTCCCGCATCCGCGGGAAGAACACCAAGCCTGAACTGCTGGTCCGAAAACTGCTCCACGCCAAGGGCTACCGCTACCGGCTGCACGGCACCGCCCGCGGGGGACGGCTCCCGGGCAACCCCGACCTGGTGTTCGCCGGCCGCCACAAAGTCATCTTCGTCAACGGCTGCTTCTGGCATTTCCATGACTGCCGGGTGGGGCAGCACGCGCCCAAGGCCAACGCGGAGTTCTGGGAAACCAAGCGCACCCGGACACGGACCCGCGACGCCGAACAACGAGGTCAGCTGGAGCGTTCGGGCTGGGAGGTCCTGACCGTCTGGGAGTGCCAACTCAAGGATGTTTCTGCGCTGGAGCAGCAGCTGGATGACTTCCTGCAGGGGAAGACCGCCCAGGGCGGACGCGTCCCGACACCCGGATCCTCAGCGCCGTAAAAAACATCTCAGCGCTCCGGGACAGACTGGTCTGTCTCGGGTAATATCCAAACCTGGGGACAAGGACTCTATCGGGTCCGCACTTACTCGTACTTCTTACTCCACGGGAGAGCGCCAGATGCCACACATGCTGAGGTCCACCACGCCGCTGAGGACTACAACTCGGCCGTCGAAGTCGTCCCCCGATTCCCGGCCGCCGGAGTACCGGCGGACCCCCGAGGCCGACGGGGTCGAATCCGAGCTTGGCCCCCTGCGCCGGCAGGTATCCTCGATCATTGATGCGATCCTCTCCGACACCAAGCCTGAAGAGGCACAGGTCCGGGAGAAGCTCCGCTGGCACGTCGCCAACAACCCGGGCCAGCCGGAAAAGGCTCTCTTGAGCCACCTGCTGTCCGTGTCCGTGGAACAGGCCGCCGGGTAGCCGTTACCCCACGGAGGCACGTCAGCGGCTGATGGTCGCCTGACGCACCACTTCGCCCCACGACTGCTGCGCGAGGTCCGCCACGGAAGCCAGGATTTCCGAGGGCGGCCTCGACAGGTCCAGCGGGAACTCCACCACGTCAATGTCCGTGTTGAGGATCCGGCGCAGTTTGATTTCGCCCGCGCCCGGATACACCAGCCAGGCCGTCGGCACCCGCAGCGACGTGCAGTACGCCAGCATCCGGTAGTGGTCCCCCGACAGTGACGCCCCGGCGTCGGCCGCGGCCTGGTACTTGGCGTCGTAGACCATCACCGGCCGCCCGCCCAGCAGGTGGACGGCGCCGGGCTGCACCACGATCCGGTCCGAGTCGCGCACGGCTTCATTGAGCAGGGCGTTGTACCGCAGCCGCATCTCCCCCGGGTACGCCGCCATGGCCTCGCGGAGCGCCGTCCCGACGAAGTCCTCGAACACCACGGACATGTCCACCACAAACGACGCCGACTGCTGCGTGCCGTCGCCGGCCTCGGCCGAGGCGTGGCGCAGGATCACCTCGGCGAGCCGCAGCGCGCCCTGGTACCGCGTGTTCATCCGGCTGGCCCGCCACACCGGCAGCGGCGCGCCCGACTGCAGCCGGGTCACGGCCGCGAGCTTGCCCTTGAGCTGGCGGAGCCGGCTGAGGACCTCCGGCCGCACGCCCGGGACCTGGGACATCCGTTCCAGCGCCGCCCGCAGGACGCGGTTCTCCGCAATGTCTTCGGTGAATTCGTCGTAGGAAACCTCAAGCGGCACCAGCATGCCGGGACGCCGGGAGATCTGGTCCGAGATACGGATCCGGCCCTTGACCGTCCGCAGCGATTCGTCGACCGTCAGGTAGCCCTGCAGCACACCGCGGCTGAGCGCCCGGTCCGCGAGCTGCGCCAGCGACTCGGCCAGCGCGCCCCACAAATCTGCTTCCTCGACCGCGGCCACGGAATCCCCGCGGAAGCCCTGGTCCCCGGCGTAGCCCAGCAGGAACAGGAGCCGGTCCAGGCCGAGCCGCTCCTTGGGCCGCACCTCAAGCTGCACCGTCGGGGTGCGCACCGAGCCGACCTTCCCCACCGGCCCGATCCGGTACAGGCCCATGCCCATCGGCGAGGCGTTGGCGAGGCCGCTGCCGTTGACGAAGGCCGCGCTGGCAGCGTCGAGCCGCTCGACAACGCCGTCGGAAAGCTCGTCCAGGACGATCCGGCGGACCGGCTGTGGCCCCGCCGCCCCGCGCGGGCCGGCCGGCGTCGGCTGGCTAGACGCGCGCAAGGCGGTCAAGCAGTTGGTCCAGTCCGAACCGCTCCTCCAGCTGCGCCCGGTTCAGCTGGCCGTGGTAGTGCTCCTCCAGCAGCGGCATCAGCTCGTATTTCCAGATCCGGCGCAGGCCCTTGGGCGTCTGCGCGGACGGCTTCATGAAGTAGGACGGGCCGATCATCAGGTCCCGGTCCCACTCATCGATGGCATCGTTGAGCGCGTCCATCAGCAGGGCCGGCGTCGTGTCCAGGTCCCGGGCCTGCAGGAACCGCAACAGCGATCCCTGCACAGGTTCAGTCTTGGGGTGGAGCTCGATGAAGGAGAAGCGCCGGCGGATGGCGGCATCCATCATCGCGATGGACCGGTCCGCGGTGTTCATGGTGCCGATGATGTACAGGTTGTCCGGCAGCGTGAACGGCTCGTTGGGGCTGTACTGCAGGTAGATCCGGTCATCGCGGTATTCGAGCAGGAAGTACAGCTCACCGAAGACCTTCGCCAGGTTCGCCCGGTTCATCTCATCGATGATCAGGAAGTACGGCTTGCTTTCGTTGCCCGGCTTGGCGGCCTCCTCGGCGATCCGGCGCAGCGGCCCGGCCACGAGTTTGAAGGACACCTGGCCCTCCTCCGTTTTGTCCGGCCGGAAGCCCTCGAAGAAGTCCTCATAGGCGTACGAGGGGTGGAACTGGACCAGCTTGACGCGTTCGTCGGTGGTGTCGCCGGCGAGCTGGGCGGCCAGATGCTTGGCGAGATAAGTCTTGCCGGTGCCGGGCGGGCCGTACAGCACCAGCTGGCGGTTCTCCTCCAGCAGCTCGGCGATCTCCTGCAGCGGCTCCAGGTCCATGTGCAGCGACGCGGCGAACTCCGGCGTCAACGGGCGGAAGCCTTCACAGGCAGGTTCGACGACGGCGGCCGGCTCGGTGCCGTCGCCGGGCTGGGCTTCCGCTTCGGCGGGCAGCAGCGCTTCCAGGGCCTGGATGACGCGGGTGACGTCCACGACGATGCCGGAGGTGGCCAGCTGCCGCTGCACGTGGCGCGGCAGCTCGGTCATGTTGTGGGTCTCGTCGAACCAGCGCACCTTGCGGCGCAGCCGGCGGTTGTCCTCTCGGTGTTCCGGCTCACCGAGGACCACGCCCACGCGGACGGTGCCGGAGTTCTGGTAGAGGGCCAGGTCGCCCGGTTTCATCACGGTCAGGAAGGCGAAGACGGCCGTTTTGGTGTCCTCGCGTTCCACGTAGCCGAGGTGCTTGTAGTCCTCATCGACGGCATGCTGGACCAGCCCGGCGGTGACGCCCGGGTCCAGCAGGCGGAGGTGCTCGACGTCGAGCGTTACCGACTCCTCGGACTGCCAGGTGCCCAGCAGTTCGGTGTTGTCGTGGTGGGTGCGCAGCAGCCAGGCGCGCCGCCCGGGGTCGCCCACCTTGCGCCACTGGCTGACCAGCTGCCGGGAGTACCAGTCGATCCGCTGGCCGGCCTGTTCGTCGAGGTGCAGCCGGATGCGGTGGATGTCGGCGGAAATTTCCTCGTCGCTGTCGCCCTTCGCGCCGCCCACGAGGGAGGCGAAGGCGTCGCGGATCTCCTGGCGCTCGACGTCGGCCACGACGGGCTCGAAGTAGCTGGGCCAGACCAGGAATTCGATGCTGCGGCGAATGGCGGGCTGGTCATCGGGCGTGCCGGCAACAAGCCGGTGGAATGCCAGCGGATCCTTGACGGCGGCCGCGACTTCCCCGGCCGGCCGCTGGGCGACGTGCTTCACGAGCCGGCAGAGCCATTTCAGGTGGTCCCAGATGGTCCAGTTGAACTCCGCGGTGCGGTCCCGGATGACACCGTGGTCCGTGATGCCGGCGAACAGCTCCGCCGGGAGTTCCAGCGGCGGCTCCAGCCACGAGGCTGCTTCGGCCACCCGCGCGCGTTTGACCTTGAGGGACTTCACCTCGTGGGCCAAGGGCAGGGACTGCAGGAAGAGCAGCTCGACGGCCAGCTGCTTGGCGCCCCGGGAGGCATCCGCCAGGTTCTGCCGCAGGTTGGTCATCATGGGCGCTTTGGGATCCGGCACCCCGCGTTCGAGCCGGCCGAGCAGCTCCGCGGCGGCCGGCACCGACCACGTTTTGGTGCGGCCGTCCAGTGCTGAAGCCTTGCCCAGCAGTCCGGGCCCCAGGACAAACCACGCCGCGTCCTCAATCTCCTTGGAGATGCCGAGGGCGCGGTGCATGGCAGGCTTTTTGGCTGGGGTCATGCCTTCAATTTACAGGCTTAAGCTGGACGCCCGCATCATGGGGGCGCCCCTACGTTACTGTCCGGTAGCCCGGTGCGGGGGCGGACGTGCCCCTACTTGGCCGCCGTGCCGCGCTTGACGCCGAAAGTGAAGTAGCTGCCCGGGCCGACGAAGTTGACCAGGGTCGCCAGCCGCCACATCGTCTTGCTGCCCCGGATCTGATCCGCCGGCCGGTGTGAAATATCCCGCTGCGCGGCGATCAGCAGGGAGAGCTGGACGACGGCGGCGGTGATGGTGCCGAACTTCGCCATCGGCGAGAGTTCCTTCCAGGTCTTTTTCCGCGCGTTCCTCCT
This sequence comes from Pseudarthrobacter sp. PvP090, assembly GCF_040547365.1. Classification (NCBI taxonomy): domain Bacteria; kingdom Bacillati; phylum Actinomycetota; class Actinomycetes; order Micrococcales; family Micrococcaceae; genus Pseudarthrobacter; species Pseudarthrobacter sp. PvP090. The sequence continues at coordinate 134,284 of NZ_JBEPPO010000005.1, read as the reverse complement.
GCGCTTCTTCGCCATCATCTGTGCTCGTTTGTTCACCATGATCTGTGCTCCTTGGCTTCGGGGCTGGGTGCCCGCGGGTTGTTTATTCTAGGGACGATGGGTGGACCGAGGTAGAGGCAATGGGACCGGGTTGGCTCAGCCCGTGGGACCGGGGTGAACCGGCGCGAACCGGGCGAGCTTCTCTTTCTGCTCCGGGGTCAGCCGCAGCACCCGCCCGGTGGATTCCTCCACGAAGGCCAGGTGGCTGGTGGCCCGGACGCAGTCCTCGCGGGTGACGGGATCCTGGACAAGGTAGTGGATGTCGAAGCTGGCGCCTTTGACCGCGCCGATCCACAGCTGCACGAGGGCCGGGACGTTGCGGTATTCGAGGGTGCGGACATAGCGGATCTTGTGTTCGACGATCAGCGCCAGGGTACCCTCCGGGACCTCGCTGAAGAGCGGCACGGGCGGCTCGACGCCGGGCAGTCCGGGACCGCGCGGCGGACCAAAGGCCGCGATGCGGGCCTCCTCCAGGATCCGGACGACCTGGACGTTGTTGATGTGGCCGTAGGCGTCCATGTCGCTCCAGCGCATCGGGATCTGCACCTCGATGCGCCGAGATTCTGACTCTGCGGACTCCGCGGCCCGGCCGGCAGCGTTCAACTGTGCACCGCCGTCGCATCGTTGGCCGTGTTTTCCGAAAAGGCCGTCTCCGCGTCTTCCCCGGCGAACTGGGACATGTACAGGCGGTAGTAAGCCCCCTTGAGGTCCAGCAGCCGGGCGTGGGAGCCCTGCTCGACGATCCGGCCGGCCTCCATCACCAGGATCGTGTCGGCGTCGCGGATGGTGGAGAGGCGGTGGGCAATCACGAAGCTCGTGCGGTCGGTGCGCAGGGCGGCCATCGCCTTCTGTACAAGCACCTCCGTGCGGGTGTCCACCGAGCTGGTGGCCTCGTCCAGGATCAGCAGCGAGGGGTTCGCCACGAATGCCCGGGCGATGGTGATCAGCTGCTTCTCGCCAGCGCTGACGTTGTTGCCTTCCTCGTCTATCACGGTGTTGTAGCCGTCCGGGAGGGCACGGACGAAGCGGTCCACAAAGGTGGCCTTGGCCGCCTCCATCACCTGGTCCTCGGTGGCGTCCAGCTTGCCGTAGCGGATGTTCTCGTAGATGGTCCCGCCGAAGAGCCAGGCGTCCTGCAGCACCATGCCCACCTTGGCCCGCAGCTCGGCGCGGCTCAGGTGGGTGATGTCGACGCCATCCAGGGTGATGCTGCCGCCCTGGAGCTCGTAGAAGCGCATCACGAGGTTCACCAGGGTGGTCTTGCCGGCACCGGTGGGGCCGACGATCGCGACGGTGTGCCCGGGCTCCGCGGTGAAGGACAGGTCCTCGATCAGCGGCTTGTCCGGGGTGTAGCTGAAGGTGACGTCCCGGAACTCGACGTGCCCGTCGGTCTTGGCCGGCAACTGCTCCGTGGCGGTCTCGGCATCCTGTTCGTCGGCGTCGAGGAATTCAAAGACCCGTTCCGCGGAGGCGACGCCGGACTGCAGCATGTTCGCCATGCCCGCCATCTGGCCCAGCGGCTGGGTGAACTCGCGTGAGTACTGGATGAACGCGGTGGCGTCGCCCAGGCTCATCCCGCCGGACGCGACGCGGAGGCCGCCGACGACGGCGATTCCGACGTAGCTGAGGTAGGACACGAACTGCATGACCGGCATGATCATGCCGGACACGAACTGCGCACCGAAGCTGGCCTTGTAGAGGGCCTCGTTCCGTTCGTCGAAGCGGTCCAGCATCTCGGCGTCGCGGCCGAAGACCCGGACGAGGTCGTGGCCGGAGAAGGATTCCTCGATCTGGCCGTTGAGCTCGCCGGTATTCTTCCACTGCGCGGCGAAGAGCTTTTGGCTGCGCGATCCGATGATGCCCGCGGCCACAGCCGAGAGCGGAAGCGCGACGAGGGCTATGAGGGCCAGCTGCCAGGACACGATGAACATCATGATGACGATGCCGATCACCGTCAGCGCCGAGTTCAAGAGCTGCGCGAATGCCTGCTGCAGCGCCTGCTGGATGTTGTCCACATCGTTTGTGACCCGGGAGAGGATGTCGCCGCGCTGGCGCGTGTCGAAATAGTTCAGCGGAAGCTGGTTCAGCTTTTTCTCGGTGTCGTCGCGCAGCTGGCGGACCACCCGCATGACCAGGATGTTCAGGACGTAGCCCTGCAGCCAGAGGAAGATGTTGGCGACGAAGTACATCACCAGCACCACGCTGATCAGGAATGCGAGCTGCTGGAAATCGATGCCCGCGCCGGGGATGACGTCCATCTTGGAGAGCATGTCCGCGAAGTTGTCCTGGCCCTGGGCGCGCAGGCCTTCGACGAACTCCTCCTTGGTTCCGCCGGCCGGCAACTGCTTGCCGACGACGCCGCTGAAGATCACGTCCATCGCCTGGCCGAGGATCCGGGGCGCCACCACGTTGAGGACGACGGCGACCGTCACCATCGCGAGCACGGCGATGATGCCGGCCCGTTCGGGCTTCAGCAGGCCCATCAGCCGCTTCGCGGAGGGCCAGAAGTGCTGGGCCTTCTTCGCGGGCAGGTCCCCGAACATGCCGCCGTCGGCTTCCCCGGGCGTGTATTCCTCCTCGTAGAAATCGTCGTCCGGCTCGGCGGCGGCGGACTCTGTGGCAGATGGTTCCGTGGCAGATGGCTCCGTGCCGGAGGGCGGAAGCTTGGTCTTTTCGTTGGTGCTCATGCCACGGCCTCCGCGGTCAGCTGGGATTCGACAATTTCCTGGTAGGTGCTGGAGCTCTGCAGCAGTTCCTCGTGCGTGCCGCGGTCCACGATCCGTCCGTTGTCGAGCACCAGGATCTGGTCGGCGTCGGCGATGGTGGAGACGCGCTGCCCAACGATGATCACGGTGGCGTCGGCGGTTTTCGCTTTGAGGGCGCGGCGGAGCCGTGCGTCCGTGGCTACGTCGAGGGCGGAGAAGGAGTCATCAAAGAGGAACACCTTGGGCTCGGTGACGAGGGCCCGGGCTATGCAGAGCCGCTGGCGCTGGCCGCCCGAGACGTTGGTGCCGCCCTGGGCAATCCGTGAGCCGAGCCCGTTCTTCTTATCGCGCACAAAGTCCGCCGCCTGGGCCACGGTCAGCGCGTCCCAGAGCTGTTCGTCGGTGGCCTCCGGCTTGCCGAAGCGGAGGTTGTGCTCGATGGTTCCCGAGAACAGGTAGGGCCGCTGCGGAACCATGGCCACGCGCTGCGTGATCTCCGAGCGGTCCAGCTGCGTGACGGGAACGCCGTCGAGCATTACGTCCCCCGAGGCGGCGTCGTAGAGGCGGGGCAGCAGGGCCAGCAGGCTGGTCTTGCCTGCGCCGGTGGAGCCGATGATCGCCACGGTCTGGCCGGGCTCGGCGGTGAAGCTGATGTCGCTGAGCACCGGCGCTTCGGCGCCGGGGTAGGCGAAGGACACGTTCCGGAACTCGACGCGGCCGGCCTTCTCAGCCGGCGCCACCGGGGTGAGCGCCTCGTGGATGGAGGGTTCGACGTCGAGCACCTCGCCGATCCGGTCCGCGCAGACCGAAGCCCGCGGAATCATCATGGCCATGAAGGTACCCATCATGACCGCCATCAGGATCTGCAGCAGGTACTGCAGGAAGGCCGTCAGGGCGCCGACCTGCATTTCGCCCGCGTCGACCCGCTGGCCGCCGAACCACAGCACGGCGGCGGTGGAGATGTGCAGGATCATGCCGATGGCCGGGAACATGAGGACAAACAGGGCGCCGATCTTCAGTGAAACATCGGTAAGCTCCTTGTTCGCGGCACCGAAGCGCTCGGCCTCGTGGGGTTCCCGGACGAAAGCCCGGACCACGCGGATGCCGATGATCTGCTCGCGGAGGATGCCGTTGAGCCGGTCGATCTTCTTCTGCATCGACCGGAAGAGCGGCATCAGGCGGACCACCAGGTAGCCCACCACCACGATGAGCACCGGAACGGACACCCAGACCAGCCAGGACAGGTTGAGGTCCTCGCGGAGGGCCATGAAGATGCCCCCGATGCACATGATGGGGGTGGCCACCATGAAGTTCAGTCCCATCAACATGAGCATCTGCACCTGCTGGACATCGTTGGTGCCGCGGGTGATCAGGGTGGGGGCGCCGAAGACGTTGACGTCCTTGGCGGAGAAACTCGTGACCTTGCGGAAGACCCCGCGGCGCAGGTCGCGGCCGAACGCCATGGCGGCCTTGGACCCGAAGTAGACTCCGGCGATCGCGGTGGCGACCTGGATCAGGGCGACCACGAGCATCACCCCGCCGGTCCGCCAGATGTAGTCCGTATCGCCGCGGGAGACGCCCTCGTCAATGATCTGGGCGTTCAGGCTGGGAAGATACAGCGCCGCGATGGTGGAGGCGAGCTGGAAGAGGATGACTGCCCAGATGTATGGCAGATACGGCTTCGAGTAGCGCCGTATGAGAGTGACAAGCATGCCCACGAGTCCTTAGGAAATACCGAGTAAATGAGGCTGGAGAAGATTCTGGCGGGGAACATCAACCGGATGCTCCCATTACTAGCAGAGGGGGCCGACAGCCATGGCCTTCCAACTCTACGAAACCACCGGCCCGCGCGGAACAACAGACACCGAAAATCATCCATACGGCGTACTTTTCGCGTCCCGCTCAGTGGCGCTGGTTACGGCCTTCGCGCTGCTGGCTGAGCACCTCGACAAATTCCCGGTCGAGGTCGACGATGCCGCTCCCGGCCACGGAGCCGGCCGCGGTGGCCGGGCCCGAACCGGTGCCGGACCCGGCGCCCAGGCCGCCGTCGTCGTGCCTGGCCGCGGGGCTGACAATGTCCACGGTACGCCGCAGCGGCTCTTCCTTGATGAAGAGGATCGCAATAAGCGCCACCAGTCCGACGATCGCGGAGACCATGAAGATCTGCGCTGTGGCGTCACCGTAGGCGGCCCGCATGATCTCGCGGACGGGCTCCGGCATGTCCTTGAGGTCCATGCTGGTGCCGGCTCCGCCACTGGCGGGAATCCCTGCGGCGGCAAGGCCCTCGGTGGCGAGTTCCTTGACCCGGTTGGCCATGATGGCTCCCAGCACGGAGACGCCGATGGCGCCGCCGACCGACCGGAAAAACGCGACCGAGGCGCTGGCGGTTCCGATGTCGCCGGCCCGCACGGTGTTCTGCACTGCAAGGACGAGGTTCTGCATCAGCAGGCCCAGGCCGAGGCCGAGGACCGCGGTGTAAAGGCCGGTCAGCCAGAGTTCGGTGGTGTGGTCGATGGTTCCGGTCAGCCCGAGGCCGGTAATCAACAGGACGGCGCCGGCAACCAGATACCGCTTCCACTTTCCGGTCCGGCTGATCAGCTGGCCGGAGACGACGGAACCGATCAGGTTACCGGCGATCATCGGCAGGGTCAGGAGCCCTGCTTCGGTGGGTGATGCGCCGCGGGCCACCTGGAAATACTGTCCCAGGAAGGCGGAGGAACCGAACATGCCGACGCCGACGGCGATCGAGGCAAGGATGGCGAGGGCGGTGGTGCGCTGCGAGATGATCTTCAGCGGAATGATCGGCTGCGGCACCTTGGACTCGACCAGCACCAGGAGCGCCAGCAGGACAACACCGCCGCCCACCATGGCCACGGTCTGCCAGGACCACCAGTCGTAGTAGTCCGGGTTCCCGGCGAAGGACACCCAGATCAGCAGCAGGCTCACGCCGGAGGTCAGCAGGATGGAGCCGAGCCAGTCGATCTTGGCAGGGCGCCGGACGTGCGGCAGCTTCAGGGTGATCTGCAGCAGGATGAGCGCAACGATGGCGAGCGGGACGCAGACGAAGAAGGTCCAGCGCCAGCCCAGCGGGCTGTCCACGATGAACCCTCCGAGCAGCGGTCCCCCGGCGGTGCCCACGGCCATCACGGCGCCCATGTAACCGGAGTACTTGCCGCGGTCGCGGGGCGGGATGATGGAGCCGATGATGGCCATGGCCAGAGCCGTGAGCCCGCCCATGGCGACACCCTGGATGACGCGGGCAGTAAGCAGCAGCGGGATCGTCTCGGACAGGCCCGCCATGACGGATCCTGCCACGAAGATCACAATGCTGAGCTGGACCAGCATCTTTTTGTTGAAGAGATCGGCGAGCTTGCCCCAGATGGGGGTGGTTGCGGCGTTGGCCAGCAGGGCCGCGGTGATCACCCAGGCGAAGTCGGTCTGGGTTCCGTTGAGCTCGGACATGATCGTGGGCAGGGCGTTCGCGACGATCGTGCTGCTGATGATGGCGGTGAAGAATGCGGCCAGCAGGCCGGTCAGGGCCTCCATGATCTGGCGGTGGGTCATCACCGCCGGCGGGACGGGGGGCTTGACTGCGGTTGCTGCCATGAGGTGCTCCTCAAACAATTTCGGTCGTATTGGTGGATCCGGCCGTCGTTGCCCGGGCTGAGGTCCTGAGGGACTCAGCAAGTTTCTGGAGGGTCTTCGTTGTCTCTTCGACGTCCTGCTCGCTCCAGTCCTGCAGGAAGCCAAGGAGGGTGGCGGCGCGCTGGTCCTCGATGGATCGGAGCTTCGCGACCCCCGGCGGGGAGAGTGCGATCAGCTGGGCTCTCCCGTCCAGCGGGTCGGGCCGGCGGACCACGTAGCCCTGGTCCTCCAGTTCGGCGATGTGCCGGCTGAGGACGGGGGCGCTGACTCCGAGCCGTTCCGCGAGCGCGGTGGCACGGGACTCCCCCTCCCCCACGAAGCGCAGCACACCCTGGAGCGCGACACCGGTGTCCTCCCCGCGGAGCTTGACCGCGGCGACGCATCGAACGGCGCGCTGCAGATCGAAGATTTGGTGGACGAGTTTGGCTGCGGTGTCCGGCGCGACTGCCATGACTGCTCCTTTTTGCTTGCCTAAGGCAACAATGTATCAGGATTTAGTTACTTTGGGAAACTAAACCTTTCCGGCGGGGCTTCCTGCTTAAACGCCAAGCACGGACCCGCAGCAGTGCTGCCGGTCCGCGCTTGCTTGTCCTCGCAGGGGCGTGGAGCGTGGTGCTCAGGCCTCCAGGTGCCTAGGCCTCCAGGTGGGTGGGGGCAAACATCTTGAGCAGGGTTTCGACCACGACGACGTTCGGTCCGTCGGCGGCAAAGCCGGCCTTGAGCGCGTCCCCGACATCCCCGGGGGCCACGCGGACGGCCGGCACGCCGAAGGCCTCGGCCAGCTTGACGAAGTCAGGACGGGCGAGTTCCGTGGCCGTGGCCTTGCCGAAGGCACCGACCATGTATTCGCGCAGGATGCCGTAGCCGCCGTCGTCGACAATCAGCCAGGTGACCGGAACATTGTGCTGCTTGGCCGTCGCCAGTTCGGAGATGGAGTACATCGCCGAGCCGTCGCCGGAGACGGCAAGCACTCTGGCGTGTCCGGCAGATGGGCCGCCGGGCGTGCCGGTGGTTTCGAGGCCAACGGCGCCGCCGATCGCCGCGGGGAAGCCGAAGCCGAGTCCGCCGGCGCCCTGGGCGGAGTGGAACTGGCCCTCGCGGGCGTCCCAGCAGCTCCAGGCCCAGTATGCGGAGATGGTCATGTCCCAGAACGTCTGCATGCTGGCGGGAACAGCCTCGCGGATGTCCGCCATGAACTTCAGTTCCTTGCCGAGATCCTGGGATTCCAGCCGGGCCTTGACCTTCGCCAGGGTTTCCTTGACGAGGGCTTCCGGCGGGGTGCCGTGCCAGTCCGCGCGCTCTCCGTGCGGTTCCGTCAGGGCGGCGTCGAGGGCGGCCAGCGCCTGCCCGGCGTCGGCTCGGATGCCCAGGCCGGGGCGGTTGGATTCGAGGACGCGCGGTTCGGCGTCGATCTGGATGATCCTGCCGCGCGGTTCAAAGGTGAAGTAGTTGGACGTGACCTCGCCCAGCGACGAGCCGATCACGATCAGTACGTCGGCGTCCTCGAGCAGCTCCGTCATGTGCTGGTCCTCGATCCAGGCCTGCAGCGAGAGCTCGTGGTTCCACGGGAACGCGCCATTGCCGCCGGGCGTGCAGATGACGGGCGCCCGCAGCTTCTCCGCGATGGAGAGCAGCGATTTCTCGGCGCGGCCGCGGCGGGTGCCGCCGCCGGCAATGATGGCGGGACGTTCCGCCGTCGAGAGCCACTTCACAGCCTCGCGGACCAGCTCGACACGGGGCGGATTGTCGGCGGCTTCGGCGAGGGCGTCCTCCACCGGCGGCACCATGATCGGATCCAGCAGCACGTTCTGCGGGATTTCCAGCCACACGGGGCCCTGCGGCGAGGAGATCGCCTCGGTCCACGCGTCCTGGATGGCGGAGGGAATGCCGGACGCGTGCTGGATCAGCCGCTGGCTCTTAGTGACGTTCGCGGCCGAGGCCTTCTGGTCATCGAGCTGGTGCAGCATGCCCTTGCGGCGGGCACCGAGTCCCTCGAGCGGGATCTGGCTTGCGATGACCACCATGGGGACGCCGGTGGCGTAGGCCTCCTGCAGCCCGGCCAGGGACGTCAGCGCGCCCGGGCCGGTGGAGAGGAAGAGGACACCGACCTCGCCGGTGGCCCGGGAGTAGCCGTCCGCGGCGAAGGCCGAGTTGTTCTCCACCCGGGAGGAGACGAAGTGCAGGTTGCCGCGGCCCATGGCGTCGAAGAGGCCCAGGGCGTGCTGGCCCGGGATGCCGAAGACGGTCTTGGCGCCGAGCGCCTCTAGCGTTTCGACGACGAGGTCGCCGCCGTTGCGCACGCCGGTCACAGCGAGACCCCGCTCCCGGCGCGCTGGGACGCCGGCGTTGCGAAGCCGGCCGGGCGGCGGGATTCCTGGCCGAGGGCCTGGGCGGCGTAGCCGTTGGCCGCACCGAAGCGGTCCCCTTCCACCGCACGGTCCGCCATCAGGGTGACCAGTTCGTAGGCCACGTGGCTGGCGGCAACGCCGGTGATGTCTGCATGGTCGTACGCGGGGGCGACCTCGACGACGTCGGCCCCGACCAGGTTCATGCCGCGGAAGCCGCGGATGATTTCCAGCAGCTCGCGGCTGGTGATGCCGCCCGCTTCCGGGGTTCCGGTGCCGGGCGCGTGGGCGGGATCCAGCACGTCGATGTCCACGGAGATGTAGAGCGGACGGTTCCCGATCCGGTCGCGGACCTTGGCGACGGTTTCCAGGACGCCCTGGTAGTAGACGTCCGCGGAGGTGACGATGCCGAAGCCAAAGCGGTGGTCGTCGTCGAGGTCCTTCTTGCCGTAGAGCGGGCCGCGGGTGCCGATGTGGCTGATCGCCTCGGTGTCCAGGATGCCTTCCTCGACAGCACGGCGGAACGGGGTGCCGTGCGTGTATTCGGCGCCGAAGTAGGTGTCCCAGGTGTCCAGGTGCGCGTCGAAGTGCAGCATCGCGACGGGCTGGCCGGCGCGTTCCGCGGCGGCGCGCAGCAGCGGCAGCGCGATGGTGTGGTCGCCGCCGAGGGTGACCAGCTTGCTGCCGGAGGCGGTCAGGTCCAGGGCGTTCTGCTGGATGGTCTCGATCGCTTCATTGATGTTGAAGGGGTTGACCGCCATGTCGCCGGCGTCCGCCACCTGGATGTTCTCGAAGGGGCTGACGTCCCAGGCCGGGTTGTAGGGGCGCAGCAGGCGGCTGGCCTCGCGGATGTGGTTGGACCCGAAGCGGGCTCCGGGGCGGTAGGAGACGCCCGAGTCGAAGGGCACGCCAACTAGGGTGACGTCTGCCTTGGCGACCTGGTCCAGCCGCGGCAGGCGCGCGTAGGTGGCGGCTCCCGCGTAGCGCGGAATGCGGGATGAATCGATGGGGCCAAGGTTGCCATTGGCCTCGATGCGCAGCTCTTCCAAAAGAAAGCCTCTCCTTCGAGGATTGACCGACGGGTGTGACAGCCATCATACACTCGAAGTTGCCTCTTGTGCATCAAATGTTTACCAGAGCTCGTCGGCGCGGGCGGTCCTCGACGTTCCAGCCCAGTTACTTTCCCCCTCAACCGGCCGGCGCCCCGCCGGAAACCGCGGAAACCCTGGGCTCCACGACCGCTCGGGTCCGGTGCCGCGGCGAGTAACTGGGCAGAAGCGCACGCTGGCCTAGGTGCCGGGGCGTCCAGCCAGCGGCCTGCGCCACGAAGCCGGTGGCGGGAGTTATCCAGATAGACCAATTCGCGGGCACCTCCCTGCTCGTCGCGGCCGTGTACTGGCTGGATGGAGCCCCTCGAATATCTCGCGCAACTTGGCGGTGTCGCCCGGACCGGGCAACTGCTGGCCGCCGGCTATTCCCGGACGGAGATTGCCCGGGTGGCCGCCGTTGCCCGCCAGCCCCGGCGCGGAGCCTTTGTCCTTCCGGAGTGCAATCCCGAGTTCAAGGCCGCGGTCCGGCACAACGCCCGGGTCACCTGCGCCAGCGCGGCCGGACACTTTGGACTCTGGCTGCGGGAACCACCCGCCCAGCAACATCTCGCGTGCAACCACGGCCACGGCGGGGGCTTCGTTCGGCATCGGACCGGACGGTTTGACGGGCACCCCACGTTGCCCGCGGCCGCGATCGAGGACGTGGTGCTGCACGCGATGGCGTGCCTCGCTCCCCGGGCATCGACAGCCATCGCAACCTCGGCAATCCGCATGCATGGCGTGCCGCTGGAATTACTGAAGGCCCAGCTCACGGCCGACCGGTCCGGCCTGGTCCGCAAGGCGCTGCAGCAACTGGACCTGCGCGCCGAGTCCATCGTGGAGGTCGACGCCCAGTACTTGTTCCGCGCTCACGGGATTGGCTACGACGCTCAGGTCTATCTGCCCGGGATCGGCCGGGTCGACTTCCTGATCGAAGGATTCCTGATCGTGGAAGTCGACGGCTTCGTGTTCCACGCCAGCCGCGAGGCCATGCGCCGGGACCTGGGCCGGAACAACGCTTCGACACTGAGAGGCTTCGCCGTGCTCCGGTACACGCCCGAGCACATCTGGTTCGAACCGGAGCGCGTCCTGGCCGAAATCCGGGAGGTGCTGGGCACGTATCCGCAGCCCGCAAGCTGGACCCGCGTAAACCTAACGGCTCGCGGCGGGGACCAGCACCCAGAGGACCTCGACGGCTTCATCCGTCGGATTGACCCAGGTGTGCGGCTCGCGGCCCGGGAAGGTCACGGTGTCCCCCGTGTGGAGTTCGAATTCCTCATTCGTGAGGATCAGCCGGATGCTGCCCTTGACCACGTGCAGCACGTCCACGTCGCAGTCCACGGCATACAGCTCCGATTCGCCGCGGCCGCGGGGCTCGATCACGGCCTGGATGATCTGGACACGGCGCTCCGAGCGGGCGGTGAGGAGCCGCTCCACGATCCCTTCGCCGCCCAGCGAGATCCGCGGGCCTTCATTCTTCTTGGTGAGATGCGTTTCCGGGGCGGCGAACAGGTCGCCGATCGAGATGGAAAGCACCTGGCACAGCGTCACGAGGGACGCGACCGAGGGTGAGGTGAGGTCCCGCTCGACCCGGCTGAGGAAGCCCTTGGTCAGCCCGGTGGCGTCGGCCACCTGCTCGATGGTGAGCCGCTGCGACTGCCGGGCGGCGCGGATCCGCGAACCGATGGCAACGGGAACGTTGCTCGGTTCAACTGGTAGAGCCTTCATTTAGGAACCTTTCACGGCCGGCCGCTCGGCCCCATCATTGGAGCAATACTAGCGGGACAGCACCCCCCGGACGCCGGATCCACCCGCGCCGCGTAATGCGTCTTGACTGTTACCCGGATCACAACATACTCTTTGGCAACAAGTGTTGCCTATTGGGCAATTACCGCCACTTGGATGCGGTGGAGTCACCCAACCAGCGGTACTCCCACCGGCAACCCGTCACCGTACCCGTCATGAAGCACCTGACCGCGGCACCCTCTGGAGTCCCCGCCGGTTCAGCCCTGCTCCGAACAGCTCTGAGGAGCCCTCAATGGACGCAAGTTTCGTCAACATCGCCATCGTGGTGGTGTATTTGGTCGCCATGCTGGCGTTCGGGTGGTGGGGTAAATCCCGCACCAAGAACAACAGCGACTTCCTGGTCGCCGGCCGCCGCCTCGGCCCGTTCCTATACACCGGAACCATGGCCGCCGTCGTGCTCGGTGGCGCCTCCACCGTAGGCGGCGTGGGCCTCGGCTACAAGTTCGGCATCTCCGGCATGTGGCTCGTGGTCGCGATCGGCGCCGGCGTGCTGCTGCTCAGCCTGCTCTTTGCCAGCACCATCCAGAAGCTCAAGATCTACACCGTGTCCCAGATGCTGAGCCTGCGGTACGGCAGCCACGCCACCCAGACCTCGGGCATCGTGATGCTCGCCTACACGCTTATGCTCTGCGCCACGTCCACGGGCGCCTACGCCACCATCTTTGTGGTGCTCTTCGGCTGGGACCGCGCCCTCGCCATCGCCATCGGCGGCGCGATCGTCCTGGTCTACTCGACCATCGGCGGCATGTGGTCCATCACACTGGCCGACCAGGTCCAGTTCGTCATCAAGACGGTCGGCATCTTCTTCCTGATGCTGCCGTTCACCCTCAACGCCGCCGGCGGCTTTGAGGGTATCCGCGCCCGCGTCGACGCCAGCTTCTTCCAGATCGACGGCATCGGCATCCAGACGATCATCACCTACTTCGTCGTCTACACCCTGGGCCTGCTGATCGGCCAGGACATCTGGCAGCGCGTTTTCACCGCCAAGACCCCCACGGTCGCCCGCTGGGGCGGCGCCACGGCCGGCATCTACTGCATCCTCTACGGTGCGGCGGGCGCCCTGATCGGCCTCGGCGCCCGTGTTGCCCTGCCGGACATCGACGTCAAGGCCCTCGGCAAGGACGTGGTCTACGCCGAGGTCGCCACCAATCTGCTGCCGATCGGCATCGGCGGCCTGGTGCTCGCCGCGGCCGTAGCCGCCATGATGTCCACGGCCTCCGGCGCCCTGATCGCCGCCGCCACCGTGGCGCGCGCGGATGTCCTGCCGTTCGTCGCCAGCTGGTTCGGCAAGAACATCAACACCGATGACACGGACAACCCGGAGCACGACGTCAAGGCCAACCGCATGTGGGTCCTGGGCCTCGGCATCGTCGCGATCGTTATCGCCATCATCACCAAGGACGTCGTCGCGGCACTCACCATCGCCTACGACATCCTCGTCGGCGGGCTCCTCGTCGCCATCCTCGGCGGGCTGGTCTGGAAGCGCGGCACCGGTGCAGCCGCGGCCGCCTCGATGGCCGTGGGCTCGGTCATCACCCTCGGCACCATGATCATCCTGGAGATCAACGCCGAGGTCCCGCTGGACGGCATTTACGCCAATGAACCGATCTACTTCGGCCTGCTGGCCTCCGCGGTGGTCTACATCGCGGTGTCACTGCTGACCAGGCCGACCGATCCCGCGGTCATGGCCAACTGGCACCGCCGGGTCGCCGGCGGCGCCGCCGAGGAAGAACAGGTCCCCGTCTTGACCCACTAGGGTCCTGCCCCGGTGGGGTACTGACAGCGAGTTAATGGTCGACGGCGGCGCTCCCTCGGAAGGGGGCGCCGCCGTCGAACTTTAATGTTGCTGAACTTTTAGGTAGCTGAGTCTTAGTCCGCTGGACACTCAAGCAGCTAAGGGCATCATTCATTTTCCTCCGGCTCCAGGAATTCTTCTCCGTCGACGGGCACCACGGGCGTCTCGTCGCCCAGGAAGTCCTCCTCGTCCAGGGGAACAAGCCGGTCCGCCTCTTCGAGGAGCTCCTCTTCCTCGGTCTCCGCGCCAGCACTCACGGGCGCGTCGTCGGCGTAGTCGTACGCGGGATCGGACTCGAGGGAATCCCGGGCCGGCTGGATTGGACGTGAGCCGATGTTGTCCATGATGCAACCTCCGTGTGACTGCGGTGGCGGCAAAGGCCCCGGAGAGCCCGCCCTGGCTTTCATTCGAACACCGCGGACCCGGGCGGTCAAGGGCCGCCACCGATCGGGACTGCGGCGGCTGCGGACAGCCGCGGGACGCCGGCGAAATTTACGGTTCGCCTAAACACCGGGCTGAGGATCACCGGCCGAAAATCCGCGGAAAGACGGGGTACGCTGGATACGCAATGGGGCCGAACCATGCCCTTTCAAGCCCAGGAGCTTCCGTGTCCCAGCACGCCACATCTGACTCGTTCAACCGCGAACCCCGCGAACCCCGCGAACCCCGCGAACCCCACCGGCCCGAACCCGGCCACGCGGCCGCCACGGCACCCAGCCCGGGGGACATCAAGCGGTGGCGGCAGTACCTCGCCGACGAACGGGCCGAAGCAGCCGTCTACCGCGATATGGCCCAGAACCGGCGCGGCGAGGAGCGCCAGATCCTGCTCGCCCTGGCCGAAGCCGAAGGACGCCACGAGGCGCACTGGCTGCAACTGCTCGGCAACCATGCCGGCCGCCCCCGCCCCGCCTCAATCCGCAGCCAATTCCTGGGCTTTCTGGCCCGCCACTTCGGCTCGGTCTTTGTCCTGGCCCTCGCCCAGCGGGCCGAAAGCCGGTCTCCGTACGCCGCCGACCCCACCGCGACCCCGGCCATGGTCGCCGACGAGCAGATCCACGAGGAAGTTGTTCGCGGACTTGCCACCCGGGGCCGCAACCGGCTGGCGGGCACCTTCCGCGCGGCGGTCTTCGGCGCCAACGACGGGCTGGTCAGCAACCTTTCCCTGGTCATGGGCATGGCCGCCTCCGGCGTGGGCAGTTCCGTGGTCCTGCTCAGCGGTGTAGCCGGGCTGCTGGCCGGTGCGCTGTCCATGGGAGCAGGCGAATTCATTTCCGTGCGCTCCCAGCGTGAACTCCTGGCGGCGACCCGCCCCACCCAGATCACCCTGGCAGCCGCGCCATCGCTGGACATCGAACACAACGAGCTCCTGCTGGTCTACCTGGCCCGCGGCATGTCGCGGGAGGCTGCCGAGCACCGCGTCGCGGAGCGGATGGGCCTGCGTGACTGCGACTGCGATCCCAGCCTCTCGCTGCAGCCGGATCTGCCGGAAGCCCGTGACGAACATGTTGCGGTCGGGACCGCCTGGAGCGCCGCGGCGTCGAGCTTCTGCTTCTTCGCGTCCGGCGCCATCGTGCCGATCCTGCCCTTCGTGTTCGGCATGACCGGCGTCGCGGCGCTCGTGCTGTCAGCCGCCCTGGTGGGCGTGGCGCTCCTGTTCACCGGCGGCGTCGTCGGGCTCCTCTCCGGTACCTCCCCGGCCTCCCGCGGCCTCCGCCAGCTGGCCATCGGCATGGGCGCGGCGGGCGTGACGTACCTGCTGGGCCTGGCCTTCGGCGCCGTGGTTGCCTAGTGGACGGTCCTGAGTTCCGGGACCAGACACCGCGGCACCGCCGCTCCCGCACCACGTGGCGGTACGCCCGGGGCCTCGCCGCTGCCACCCTGATTGCCGGCGCCGGGTTCGTGGCGGCCGGCTTCGTCTACGGAGATCCGCGGTTCGCCGGACTCTTTGACGTCACCCGCGGCACCGTGCCGGACCAGGCTCCGGCACGCCCGCCGGGCGAGCCCGGGCAGCCGGCAGCCGCCGCGGGCAAGCGTACGGACACTCCCCCGCCCGGCGTCGAGGAGGAGGACGAGCCGCTCGGGCGCCCGCAGAAGCCGGCGGCCGCCAGCAGCTCTTACCGGTTCCTGGCCCTGAACGACGACGGCACTCCGGTAGGCTATTCGCCGTGCCGGCCGCTGCACTACGTGGTGAACGCCGCGCTCGCTCCGGAGAACGCCGAGCGCCTGGTCGAGGATGCGATCAGTACGATATCCCGCGCGACCGGGATCAGGTTCGTCGACGACGGGCCGAGCACCGAAGTGCCTTCCCCGTCCCGCGCGCCCTACCAGCCGGACGCCTACGGGGACCGCTGGGCGCCGCTGCTCATCGCGTGGACCACCCCGGAGCAGGCCCCGCAGCTCATGGGACCCGTGATCGGCACGGGCGGCAGCACACACTTCAGCTTCGGCGACGGGCCCAAGAGTTTCGTCACCGGCAGCCTGGAACTCGATGGGCCGCAGATCGCCGAGGATCTCAGCCGGACGGACGGGGCCGCGTACGCCACCGCGGTGGTCCTTCACGAGCTCGGCCATGTCATGGGTCTCGAGCATGTGGACGACCCCACGCAGCTGATGTACCCCGAGATCGGGGCCCCGGACGGCCCGGCCGCCGGGGACCTGAACGGCCTGTACGAGCTGGGCTCGGCGCAGTGCCGCAAGGACCTCTGAGCGCTCAGCGGTCCAGGACGGCGAGCGCTTCCTGCACGGTGTCCACCAGGAAGATCCGGCCCTCCATTTGCCGCCCCGCGGCAAGGCTCTGCAGCAGGGGCCACGCCGGGTAGCGCCGCAGCCAGTGCTCCTGCCCCACCAGCACCATGGGCATGATGGTCTCCGGGGTGCCGTAGTAGTTCTCGCACGCATCCTGGAAGATCTCCTGCACGGTGCCCCCGGACCCGGGCAGGAACACAATGCCGCCGTTGCACAGTTCCAGCAGGATGGCCTCGCGGATGGCGTTGGCGAAGTACTTGGCGATGTGGGTGGAGAAGAAGTTCGGCGGCTCATGCCCGTAGAACCAGGTAGGGACCCCCAGGGACGGCGTCCCCTCCGGATGGCGTTCGACGACGGCGGCAGCCGACCGCGCCCATGCCGACACGGAGGGCAGGAACCCGGGGACCGCGGCGAGGTCGTCCAGGGCGCTCCGGAAGTCCCGTTCGGGGGCCTCGCTCAGGTAGGCGCCGAGGTTGGCGGCCTCCATAGTTCCGGGACCACCGCCGGTGGCAACTACCCGGCCGTCCCTGGCCAGCAGCCGTCCCAGCAGCGCGGCTTCCTCGAAGACACCCGAGCCGCGGCTCGCAGCATGCCCGCCCATAACGCCCACCATGGTCCGGCCGGCGCAGAGGTCCGAGCGGGTCAACTCATCGAGGGCATCGCCGATCGAGTGGTCATGGAGGGCCGCGGCCAGGGTCGCGTCGAGGCGGTGGCGCTGTCCCGGCCGGATGCTCCACTGGTACACCTTGGCGTCCGGGGTGTCCTCATAGCGTGACTCGGAGATACCCTCGTAGAGCTCCTGCGGGGTATAGAGCCGCCCGCGGTACGGGTTGAACGGGACGGCTTCGAGCTTGGGGAAGATGAGGGCGCCGCGGCTGCGCAGCGACTCTTCCACGCCGTCGTCGAACGTGCAACCGAGGAAAATCCCGCCCTGGGCGTTCATGCCCTCGAGCTGTGCCGTCCGTCCGCGCAGGTCCAGCGACTGGGCGTGCCAGCCCTGCATGGTCCTGGCCCCGGCCGCGACCAGCCGGTCGAAGCTGTCCAGGCTTTCGACCTCCAGCGTGCGCGGGCTGGGGTGCAGGCTGCGGGCGGCGCTCATCCGGCGCGCCTAGCGCTGGTGGTCCGGGGTGGCACCGGACCCGGTGCCGGATGCGGCCTCGGAGCTCATGTAGGCGTCAAGCTTGGCGAGGGTCTGCTCAATGTTGGCCGGGTGCCGGCGGACGTAGCCGGCCAGGCGCAGGAGGATCCTGGCGCGCACTTCCCGGGCGTCCCACTGTTCGGTGACGAGGGTGCCCGGGTTGCCGGCGGCGTCGGCTGCGGGCTCCAGCAGGTAGCGCCATACGTGGCCGCCGAAGTGCCGCCACGCGATCCGCCGGCCCTCCTCGAACTCGCAGACCGTGTTGAGAATCTTGTAGTCCATCTTCATATTCATTTCCATGCCGAACCTCGCACCAAGGGCCAGCCGTTTGGGGCCGCGCGGCTGGGCACCCTTGACGGTGTCGGAGCCGTCGATCACGCTGTGCAGTGCCGGCGTGGCGAGCACCTCGAAGATGGCTTCCGGAGCGGCCGCGATGAAGCGGCTGCGGGACACAAGGTATCTGTTGGTCATCCGGCAATCCTAGTCCCGCGTTGTGATGCAGAAGTTGTGGTGCAGAATAAACCATGCAGACTCCGCCCCTCCCCCGCAGCAGCCGGCCCCGCATCGGCATTCCCGTCCGGCTCAGCAGTTCCGCGGACCCGGATCCGCGGGTGGCGGAGGCCAATGCGCTCTTCGATTACATCGTGGAGTTGGTGCGCGACGGCGGCGGCGAGCCGGTGCTGCTCACCGCACCCGGAGAGACGCTCGAGGCGCTCGACGGCGTCGTTCTTCCGGGCGGCGGCGACCTTGACCCCCGGCTCTACGGCGAGGAACCCGGCGACGCCTGCTACGACGTCAGCCACGGCCAGGACGAGCTGGATCTGGCCGTTGCGCGGCGGTCGATCGACGCCGGGCTGCCCGTGCTGGGCATCTGCCGGGGGCACCAGCTGCTCAACGTGCTCTACGGCGGAACGCTGATCCAGGACATGGATCCGGGGACGGTGCCGCACCGGGAAGCCGAACCGGTGCACGGGGCCGGACCGTGGGCCTGGCATGAGGTCGAGATGCAGGGCGGAAGCAAGGTTGCCGGCCTGTACGGCGGCCTGGGGAACGGGGGCCGCGGGACGAGCGCCGCAGGCGTCACCGTCAAGATCGCCTCCGGCCACCACCAGTCCGTGGCCCGGGTCGCCGCAGGGCTCGTGGTGACGGCCGTGGCCGAGGACGGGACGGTTGAGGCGCTGGAGGACCCGGAGCGCTGGGTCGCATCAGTGCAGTGGCACCCGGAGGCCCTGGAACTCCCGGCCGAGGAACGGCTGGCCCCGTTCCTCGCCTTTGTTGAGGTGTGTCGCAGATCTCTCCGCGCCTGAACGGCCCTGCTATCATGAACTTAGGCAGTATGTCCTATCAAGCGAACATATGCGGAAGAACGTGACCGGCGGCCCAACCTGGGCCCGGGTCCGTGGCACAAGGGAGCGCTTCAACAGTGGCTATTCAAAAAGTGGCGAACCAACTTAATCTCAACGTCGACCGGTCCTCCCCCGTACCGCTCTACCACCAGGTGGTCCAGGGTATCGAGGCCGCGATCCACGGCGGGATCCTTCCGCCGGGCAGCCGTCTCGACAACGAGATCGACCTTGCCGCACAGCTGAACCTCTCCCGCCCCACCATGCGCAAGGCCATGGACGAACTGGTCCGCTCGGGCCTGCTGGTGCGCAAGCGCGGCGTCGGCACCCAGGTGGTCTCCAGCCAGGTCCGGCGCCCCCTCGAGCTCTCCAGCCTCTTCGACGACCTCAGCAACAACGGCAGCAAACCCACCACGGAGGTGCTGAGCTTCTCCCACGATGAGGCCGACGCCGCCACCCGGGCAGCACTCCAGATTCCCGCCGGCGCGAAGGTCTATCACTTCACCCGGCTCCGGAAGGTCGGCGGAAAGCCGCTGGCGCTGATGGAGAACTGGGTCCGCGATGACATCACCGCCATCGACGAAGCGCTCCTGGGCTCACAAGGCCTCTACGCGATCCTCCGCAACGGCGGCGTGAACTTCAGGCTCGCCTCACAGCGGATCGGCGCCATGATCGCCAACGACTACCAGGCCACCCTGCTGGAAACCACTCCCGGCTCAGCCCTCGTCACCATGGAACGCACCGCCGTCGACGACACCGGGCGCCAGGTGGAGACCGGCCACCACGTCTACCGCGCGGATTCCTACAGCTTCGAAATGACGCTCGTCCAACGCTAGGCACCCCTACCCGCCAGCAGCACCCCCCGCCGTCTTCCGGCGCGACAACGAAAAGGCAGAAACTCATGGCCAACTGGGTCTATCCGCTCGGCACCGCCGCCCAAGGCACTTGGGACGTCTCCCTGGGCACCTCCGATTCCACGCTGGCGGTGGACGGCTGGGCCCACACCGGGCTGAAGGTCGCCACCCTGGCCGCCGCGGCCGCCGTCGAACTTCCCGCCGCGGACGAGGAACGCATTGTGGTCCCGCTGAACGGGTCGTTCACGGTGTCCGTCGACGGCGAGGAGTACCGGCTGGCGGGCCGGGAGAGTGTCTTCAGCGGCCCCAGCGACGTCCTCTACACGGGGACCGGGAAGGCCGTGACCATCAGTTCGGCCGACGGCGGACGCGTCGCCGTGGCCACCGCCCCGGCCAAGGCCTCCTACCCGACGCGCCTGATCACGGCCGCGGAGACCCCGGTCGAACTGCGCGGGGCCGGCAATTGCTCCCGCCAGGTCCACAATTTCGGGACCCCCGCAGCGCTGGAGGCTGACCGCTTCATCGTCTGCGAGGTCCTGACCCCGGCCGGCAACTGGTCCTCCTACCCCCCGCACAAGCACGACGAGGAGAAGGACGGCGAGACCAACCTCGAGGAGATCTACTACTTCGAGACCCGGGTCTCCCCCGGCGCTCCGGCCCGGCCGGGGGCGGACGACGCGATCGGCTACCAGCGCGTGTACGCCTCGGACGAGCGTCCCATTGATGTGTCCGCGGAGGTGCGGACCGGCGACGTCGTCCTGGTGCCCTACGGCTGGCACGGCCCTGCCATGGCGGCCCCGGGCTACGACATGTACTACCTCAACGTGATGGCGGGCCCCGGCCCGGTCCGCGACTGGCTCATCAGCGACGACCCACACCACGGCTGGATCCGCCAGACCTGGGAAGGCCAGAACCTCGACCCGCGGCTGCCCTTCGGCGCCTGACGGCACGGCGCAGCCAGAAGTCGGCAGTCCAGACAAAAGAACCCCGGGGACCAGTTCTGAACTGGTCCCCGGGGTTCTTGTGCAGCTCCACTCCGGTGACGGAACCGGGGTGGAGCGTCTTTTCAGCGGGCCACGGTCTGGACCACGCGGACCGGCACGCCGGTCGCGAGGGATTCCTGCGCCGCGTCGGCCACGCGGGAGGCGGCCACGGCGTCCTCCGGCGTGCAGGGGTTGTCCCGGCGGCCCAGGATCAGCTCGACGAAGGCAGCCATCTCGGAACGGTAGGCCTGGTCGAACCGCTCGGCGAAGGTCCGGTGCGGCTCCCCGGCCGGGAATGAGACCCCGGCTTCGGCGGAGGCCAAGGCGGTCTTGTCGTCCAGGCCCACCATGAGCGAGCTCCGGGAGCCCTGGATTTCCAGCCGCACATCATGGCCCGCCCCGTTGTACCGCGTGGCCGAGACGGTTCCCACGGTGCCGTCGTCGAACGTCACCAGCGCGAGGGCGGTGTCCACGTCGCCGGCTTCCCCGATGGCCGGGTCCCCATTGTTGGAGCCCCTCGCGTAGACCTCGACGATTTCCCGGCCGGTGAGCCAGCGCAGGATGTCGAAATCGTGGACCGAGCAGTCCCGGAACAGCCCGCCGGAGCTGGCCAGGAACTCGACCGGCGGCGGTGCCATATCGCAGGTGACAGCGCGCAGCGAGTGGATCCAGCCCAGCTCCCCGGCCTGGTAGGCACGCCGGGCCTCCTGGTAGCCGGCGTCGAACCGGCGCTGGTGGCCGATCTGGACGACGCCGTGCCGCTCCCGGATGTAGTCGAGCACGGGCAGGGCGTCCGCCACGTTCAGGGCGACGGGTTTCTCGCAGAACACCGGGATGCCGGCGTCCACACCGGCCTTGATCAGCTCCGGGTGGGTCCCGGTTCCGGTGGCGATGACGAGTCCGTCCAGCCCGGACGCGAGGAGCGACTTCACCGAAGGCAGGAACTCGGCACCGAGCCCCGCGGCGATGCCCCGGGCGTGGTCTTCGGCGACGTCGGTGAGCCGGAGCCGGACGTTGATGCCCTGCGGGTTGAGGACTCCGTTGAGTGCGGCGATGTTGTTGGCGTGCATGACGCCGATCCGCCCCACCCCGACCAGTCCCAGAATGACGTCTTTCATACTTCAACTTTCGTGTGTCGTGCGGGCACGGTGAATGCCGCCCGGAAGGCCGCCAGGGCCGCGTCGCTGTCGGCGCTGGCCCAGGCTTCCATGCCCACGGTGCCGTCGTAGCCGGCCTCCGCAAGCGCCCGGGCGACAGCAGCGTAGTTGATTTCCCCGGTCCCGGGTTCGCAGCGGCCCGGAACATCCGCCACCTGGATTTCGCCGAGGTACGGCAGGGCGCTCCGGACGAGCTCGATCAGGTTCCCCTCCCCCATTTGGGCGTGGTACAGGTCCAGCATGAGCCTGGCGTTCGGGTGCCCGGCCGCCTGCACGAGCGCCAGGGTGTCCTTGGCGCGGGCCAGCGGGATGCCGGGGTGGTCGAGGATCGTGTTGAGGTTTTCGAGGCAGAACGTCACCCCGTATTTCTCACCGAGCCTGCCGAGCCGTTCCAGGGTCCTGGCACCGGTGGTCCACATGTGGCCGCTGGACCGGTAGACCGGACGGGCTGCCTGGCCGTCGATGAGTTCAGCCGGGTGCACCACCATCCGGCTCACGCCGAGCTCCAGGGCCGTCGGGATGAGCGACTCCGCCGTCCGCACCACCTCGTCCGCCGTGTCGGGATCCACCAGGCTGCCGGCGGTGTAGCCGGTCATGGAGGAAAACACCGCGCCGGTGGCCTTGAGCGCGCCAATGTCCTTGGTCCGCGAGTCCCAGAGCTCGACGTCGAAACCGGCCTCATGGATCCGGCGCACCCGCTCCGTGAACGGCAGCTCGGTGAAGACCATCTCAGCGCAGACGGCAAGGCGCATCAGAGGACCGCCGTCTCGTTGACGGCAACCGTGTTGCCCGTCGCCGTATTGACGGCGACCGGGGTGCCGCGCTTGACCGATTCGATGCAGGCCAGCGCCATGGCCAGCGCGCGCCGGGCGTCGGCCGCGCCGGGCGTGAGGGAGTAAGCGGCCGACGACGACGGCGCTGTGCCGTCCCGCCGCGCGCGGACGGCATCGGCGAAGTCGGCGAGTTCGTCCGTGTAGGCCTGCCGGAAGAGCTCAACGTTGAGCCGCGGGGTGTCGGCCGACATCCCGTCGGCGGTGTAGCGGCGGGCTGCGGTTTCCGTGGCCCGCCCGGCCTGCACCATCCCCTTGGAGCCGAAGACTTCCCCGCGGATGTCGTAGCCGTAGAGGGCGCTGAAGTTCGCCTCGGCCACCGCGATGGAAGCGTTGCTGTAGCGGATGGTCACAACAGCCGTGTCCAGGAAGCCCTGGTCGCGCAGCCCGGGTTCCACCAGCGCATCGGCAATGGCGTAGACCTCCACCGGTTCGGCGCCTTCGTTGAACCAGTTCAGGGTGTCAAAGTCGTGGATCAGGGTTTCCAGGAAGACGGTCCAGGCCGGGACCCTGGCCGCATTGGGAATGCTGCCCGTGCCCGGATCCCGGGTCAGGGAGCGCAGCAGTTGCGGCGTCCCGACGGTGCCGGCGGCGAGGTCCTTCTTGGCGGCCTGGAAGTCGTCCGCGTACCGGCGGTTGAAGCCGATCTGGAAGTGCACGCCGGCCGCCTCCACGGCGGACAGGGCGGCGTCGAGCTCGTCAAGCCCCAGTCCGGCCGGCTTCTCGCAGAAAACATGCTTTCCGGCGGCGGCGGCCTGGGCGATCAGCGAGGAGTGGAAGCGCGCCGGGCTCGCGATGATCACGGCGTCGATTTCCGGGTCGGCCAGGATGTCGGCGGCGTCGGCCGTCACCTTGCCGGCGCCCAGGACGGAGGCCAGCGCCGCTGCGGACTCCACATTGGGGTCGGCGATGGCCGCGAGCTCGGCGCCGGGGACCCGTCGCGCGATGCTCTCGGCGTGGAAGGCACCCATCCAGCCCGAGCCGATGAGCCCGATCCGCACGGGCAGGGGAAGGTTGGTGGACTCCCGATTCAGGTAAGCCATGGGCTCGTCCTTTCAATAATTCACGACTGTGTGAGGGTGGGGCCGGTGCGGGGCCGCGGCCGAGGTCTCCGCGCAGCGGCTCGGCCGCAGGAAAGAGCAGGGCCGTGCCCGGACGGGCTGGCCTTGCTCCCCGTGCTGCTAGTAAGTCTTGCCGGTCGTCTGCGCCACCTCGGCCACTTCGCCCTGGACTTCCTTGACCACATCGCCGTGGCCGCCGAGCTGTTCGAGTTCGTGGGCGAGTTCGGCGAGTTCGGCACCGCCGGCCATCTGCGCCGTGAGCTCGTCGAGGGTGATGTCCTTCTTGTCGTAGTAGCCGATCGACTTGCCGCGTTTGAGCAGCAGGAACCGGTCGCCGACGGGGAAGGCGTGGTGCGGGTTGTGGGTGATGAAGATGACGCCAAGGCCGCGGTCACGGGCCTGCAGGATGTAGCGGAGCACGACGCCGGACTGCTTCACGCCCAGCGCGGCGGTGGGCTCGTCCAGGATCAGGACCTTCGCACCGAAGTACACGGCCCGGGCGATCGCGACGCACTGGCGTTCACCGCCGGAGAGCTGGCCGATGGGCTGTTCCACGTCGCGGAGGTCGATGCCCATTTCGGCGAGTTCCTTGAGCGTGATCTCCTTCATTTTCTCGACGTCCATGCTCTTGAACGGGCCGAAGCCGCTGGTGAGTTCGGAGCCGAGGAAGAAGTTCCGCCAGATCGGCATCAGCGGCACCACGGCGAGGTCCTGGTAGACGGTGGCGATGCCGGCGTCCAGGGCGTCGCGGGGGGAGGAGAATTTGCGTTCTTCGCCCATGATGTTCAGGACCCCGGCGTCGTGCTGGTGCAGGCCGGCGATGATCTTGATCAGTGTGGATTTGCCGGCGCCGTTGTCGCCCAGGACGCAGGTGACGCGGCCGTTGTCCACGGCCATGGTGACGTCGGAGAGGGCGATGATGTTGCCGTAGTGCTTGCCGACGCCCTCGAGGGAGAGCAGGTGCACGGGGGTGTGGGTGAGGGGGTCTTTTTCGTGCTGCAGCAGCGTTTGCTGGTCGATTTCTTTGGCATTCATTTCGCTTATGGCCCCTTTACTTGAGTTCCGCGCGGCGCTTGACGATGAGGTTGACGATGGTGGCCAGCAGCAGCATCAGGCCCAGGAAGAACTTGAACCAGTCCGGGTTCCACTGGGCGTAGACGATGCCCTTGTTGGCCATGCCGAAGATGAACGCACCGATCGCGCCGCCGATCGCCGAGCCGTAGCCGCCGGTCAGGAGGCAGCCGCCGATGACCGCGGCGATGATGTAGAGGAATTCGTTGCCCACGCCTTCACCGGACTGCACGGTGTCGAAGGCGAAGAGGTTGTGCATGCCCAGGATCCAGCCGCAGAACCCGACGCCCATGAAGAGGCCGATCTTGGTGGCCTTGACCGGGACACCCACGGCGCGGGCGGCGTTCGCGTCCCCGCCGACGGCGAAGATCCAGTTCCCTACCCGGGTCCGCATCAGCACCCAGGTCGCGACCGCGACAAGCGCGAACCAGATGAACACGGTGATTTTGACGTCGACGCCGCCGATGCTCACCGAGGAGGCGAACACCGCCCGGGCCGAGGCGAAGCCGTCCATGTTGGAGATCGACGGGGAGGACACCGAGCCGCCGATCAGGCGGGTCAGGCCCAGGTTCAGGCCGGTCAGCATCAGGAAGGTCGCCAGGGTCACGATGAAGGAGGGCAGCTTGGTCTTCATCAGGATCCAGCCGTTGATGTAACCGATGGACAGCGACACCACCAGGGCCAGGAGGACACCGACCCAGACGTTCGTGCTGAAGTACCAGCTGAACATCGACGCCGTCAGGGCCGAGGAGATCACCGCGACACCGGTGGAGAGGTCGAATTCCCCGCCGATCATCAGCAGGGAGACCCCCACGGCCATGATCCCGATCGTGGAGGAACCGTAGAGAATGGTCGCAAGGGCGCTGGGCTGGGTGAAGGTCGGGGACACCAACGCGAAGAAGATGAAGAGGACGATCGCGCCCACCAGGGCACCGACCTCGGGACGTCCGAGCAGCTTCTGGAACGGACTGCGCTTGGCGACGCGCTCATCAGGCGCCGGCGACTTTGTCTTGGTCTGGGTCATGGTCATGATAGATCTCCTTGCTGCCGGGCCGGCGTGTACCGGCCCGGCCAGCGGGCTGTTAGCGGATACCCTGCTGGGCGAAGGTCAGGACTTCGGCCGCATTTGACTTGTCGACGAGGCTCGGTCCGGTGAGGACCGACTGACCGCCGCCAATACTGAATCCGCCGCGTTTGTTCTGCCACAGCGCGTCAATGGCTCCGTAGCCCTGCAGCCACGGCTGCTGGTCCACGGTAAACAGAACTGCACCATCCACGATCTTCTGGGCGAGATCCGCGTTCAGGTCGAAACTTGCAACCTTGGCAGAGCTGCCGGCATCCGTGACCGACTTGAGGAGAGTCAGGGTGATGGGGGCGCCGAGGCCGATGATGACGTCGGCGTCATTGGTAGCCTGGA
This sequence comes from Pseudarthrobacter sp. PvP090, assembly GCF_040547365.1. Lineage (NCBI taxonomy): Bacteria > Bacillati > Actinomycetota > Actinomycetes > Micrococcales > Micrococcaceae > Pseudarthrobacter > Pseudarthrobacter sp. PvP090. The sequence goes on along the minus strand of NZ_JBEPPO010000005.1, from coordinate 108,262 downwards.
GCTTGGCCGTCGCGGTGGACTGGACTGAGGTCATGTCCTTGCCCTCGACGTAAAGGATTTCCGTTCCGGGCACCTTCGCCTTGACGCCGGCGCACCGTGCTTCGAGTCCGACGTGGCCCTGCTCCTGGATCACGCAGACCGGATGTTTGAAGTTCTCCGCCGCGAGCCTGGCGCCGACGGCCTGGCCTGCGAGCTGCTCGTTGGAACCGAAGTGGGTGAACGCTCCGAGCTGCGTCGAAACCCCTTCACCGGCGTTGAGGCTGACGACCGGGATGCCGGCGGCGGTGGCCTTCTGCAGCGCATCTTTGAGGGCTTCGGGCTTGGCCAGCGTGACCGCGATGCCGTCGACCTTCTGGTCGATGGCCTGCTGGATCAGCTGGGCCTGCCGGCCGGCTTCGGGATCGGACGTGTAGAGGAGCTCAACGTTGTCCTTCGCCGATGCCTCCTCGGCACCCTTGCGAACGATGTCCCAGAAGGTGTCCCCTGCTGCGGCGTGGGTAATCAGGGCGATCTTCATCCGTTCCGTTGTGGCGACCTGTCCGCCGCCGGCCGCGTTGCCGGTATCCGCGGGCTTGCCGCCGGTGCTTGAACATGCACTCATTGCCAACATCGGCACAACCGCTGCCACCAGGGTCGCCTTGCGCCAGGAAAATTTAGCCACCGTGAATCTCCTTTGATTTCAGCTCCGGGCTGCTACCTTGCAGCCGCCGGAATAATGCCTATCTCGATCATGGTGACTTAGCTCACTCATGTCAATAGTTTGTCCTGACATTAGGATGTAAACACGTAACTAAATCAGTTCAGCTCGTAAAGAAGCCGCCGGACGGCCCCTAGGTGCAGGGCTAAGGCAGACCGCGGATGCAGCATCAGAATTGTCGTAGCCTCCTGATTTGATGGGTTCATGGAAAGCACGGACTGGAGTGCGGAGGTAAGGGAGGCACTGGCGGCCGTCGCGGCGTTGACTGCGGCGCTGGATTCCGTCGCCGGGGGCGGCGCTGACCGCGCTGATTTGTCCTGTTCTGATCAGACTGGTCCGTCTTTTTCTGATCGGACTGGTCCGTCCGGGGCTGGCCCGTTGTGGGACGATCCGTTGCGGGATCTGGCGGATGCCTGCCTGGACGGCCTGGGCGACATGGCCCAGGTGGAGGCGAGGTTTGCTGCGTTGAAGGTGCTGCTGGCGGCGGCCTATGTGCGGGCCACCCACGCCCTGGCGGCACCGGCGGTCACCCTGCAGGACGCCAGGTGCCAGGAGATGGCGGTGACTGCTGAGGTCGCGTGTGTCCTGACGGTGGGAGCGGGGACCGCCGGGGCGTTTCTGGGCGACTGTCTGGCCCTGACGAACCGTTTGCCGCTGACCCTGGCGGCGCTGGGTGCCGGGACGATCTCCTGGGACCACGCCCGGGCCATGGTGGATGAAACCGCGAACCTGGACCCGGCCGGGGCGGCCGCGCTGGAGGCGCACTTCCTGGACCCCGACGCGCCCAACCCGGCCCGGGGCTGCCCGGCCGGGGAACTCGTCCCGTACCGGTTCCGCAGCAAGGCCCGCACCTGGCGGGAACGCCACCACCCGGACAGCATCGAGAAACGCCACGCCAGAAGCGCGAAAGACCGGCGGGTCGAATTCCGCCCCGACTCTGACGGGATGGCCTGGTTCTCCGCGTACCTGCCGGCAGATACCGCCGCGGGGATCTGGGACCGGACCACCGCCGCCGCCCGCGCCCTCCAGGGCCCGGACGAGACACGCACCCTGACCCAGCTCCGCGCCGACATCGCCGCCACCTTGCTCCTCAACACCGGCCCCTGCATTTGCGGCGGGACTTCGGGCAGCCCGGCCGGCGGCGGTGCGGACAACGGTGCCGGCGGGTGCGAGGGTGCCTGCGGGGAGGTGCCGGTCCCGCGCGCACAGGTCCTCATCACCGTGCCCGTCCTGTCCCTCCTCGGCGCCACGGAGGAACCGGCGATGCTGGACGGGTACGGTCCGATCCCGCCGTCGATGGCCCGGCGGCTGGTCGCCGACGGCGCCGGCTCGTTCCACCGGGTCCTGATCGACCCCCGGGACGGGGCCCCGCTGGAAATCGGCCGGAACAGCTACCGCCTCACGAAGACGATGCGCCAATGGCTCCGGCTCCGCGACGGCAGATGCCCCTTCCCCGGCTGCAACAACCCGTCCCTGGACAACGACGCCGACCACCTCCTGGCCTGGGCCGACGGAGGCACCACCGGGATCTCCAACCTCGGACAGCCCTGCCGCAAACACCACCGCCTCAAACACGCCTCAGCCTGGACACCCTCCGGGGCCAACAAAGACACACCACCCGGCTGGACCTCACCCTCAGGCCGGTACTACCCCAGCGAACAACAGGACTGGGAACCACCCCACTGGCCACCCGGCATCCTGGCCGCCGAGACGCTCCCGGACACACTGATGGATTCAGGCCTGCCCGCGTATCCAGGCTGGGATACCGACCTCGACCCGCCGCCGGACCCCTTCCCGGACGGGCACCTATTCACAGCCGGACACGAATTCTCCGCCGCAAACATGGAGGACCTGCCCTGGCCAGAGCCCCTCGAGGACCATCTCCCGCAATGGCTCCTGCTTCTATCTGCGGGTTGACCGTTGCTTATCGTTTCGACGCGGCAGTTCCACCAAGCTGGAGGCACACGGGACCTAGGTTCGCTGGAGTTCCACACTCTCCTGTTCGCTCTCCGCGCCGACGCCGACACGGGATCCGAAGGCGCCGCCGTCGTGCCCGGCCTGCCCGCCGGTACGCCCGGCGTCGTGCCGCTTCGCAGCGGCCGCCGCGAACACCATGACCCCCAAGCCCAGCAACGTAATCCCGGCGCCGGCCCAGATGGGCGAGGTGTAGCCGAGGCCGGCAGTGATGGTCACGCCGCCCATCCACGCACCGAGCGCGTTGCCCACATTGAAGGCTCCAATGTTGGCGCCCGACGCCAGGGTGGGGGCGGTGGTGGCGTACTTCATGACGCGCATCTGCAGCCCGGGGACCGTGGCGAAGCCGAAGCCGCCCAGCAGCACCATGGAGGCGATGGTGATCGGCTGGTTGCCGGCGGTGAGGGCGAAGACCACGAGGACCACCACCAGCACGGCGAGCGCCACGAGCAGGGTGCGGTCCACGTTCCGGTCCGCCGCCTTACCGCCCACGGTATTGCCGATGAACAGGCCCACGCCGAAGAGGATGAGCAGCCACGGCACGGTGGAGGCGGAGAACCCGGTCACCTCGGTGAGCGTGAAAGCGATGTACGTGAAGGCGCCGAACATGCCGCCGTAGCCCAGGATGGTGACCAGGATGGACAACCAGACCTGGCCGGAGCGGAAGGCGCGCAGTTCCCCGCGGAGTCCGCCGCCGGCAGACCCATCGGCGTCCTGGCCCGAACCGGTGTTCGGAACGAGGGTGAGGATGCCGACCAGGGCGAGCACACCGATCCCCGTGATAGCCCAGAAGGTGGACCGCCAGCCGGCGGCCTGGCCCAGCATCGTGCCGAACGGAACGCCCAGGACGTTGGCCGCCGTCAGCCCGGTGAACATGATGGCGATCGCACCGGCTTTTTTGGTGGGGGCGACCATGCTGGCGGCGACCACCGCGCCGATGCCGAAGAAGGCGCCGTGCGCGAGTGCCGCGATGATGCGGCCGATCATCATCAGTAAGTAGTCGGGCGCGACGGCCGAGACCAGGTTGCCGGCGATGAACAGCACCATCAGCACGGCCAGCACCGGCTTGCGCTCAAAGCGTGTCACGGCGGCCGTCAGGAGCAGGGCCCCGACGACGACGGCGAGCGCGTAGCCGGAGATGAGCCAGCCCGCCGTCGCCTCGCTGACCTGGAAGTCTGCGGCCACTTCGGGCAGCAGGCCCATGATGACGAACTCGGTGAGTCCGATCCCGAACCCGCCGAGGGCGAGTGCTATCAGGCCGATTGGCATGGAGGAGCTCCTTCAAAAACTGTACGGAAAGAAAAGCGAAGCGTAAGCTATTAGTTGCAGACGCGTTATTTATTGTTGCACAAGCAACTATGCCGCGCAAGCAACTAATTTGTGGGCTGCCTGCGCTCCGGGGTTTTGGGGCGGGGCAGGCTGATCTGAAGGGAAGAACTGATGGGCATCAAGGACGACGCCGTCGAGGTCCGGGCGCAAGGCTGGCGGACCCTGGCGGCCCTGCACGGACTGATCGAGGCGGAGCTGGAGCGCTCGCTGCAGGCTGTGGCACAGCTGTCCGTCGTGGAGTACACGGTGCTGGACGCGCTGAGCCGGCAGGACGGCTGGCACATGCGGATGCAGCAACTGGCCCGGGCCACGGCGCTGAGCGCCAGCGCCACCACACGCCTGGTCAACCGGCTGGAGGACCGTGGACTGCTGACCCGGATCCTGTGCGCCGATGACCGCCGCGGGATCTACACCGAGCTCACCCCGAGTGGCATCAAGCTGCTGGAGGAGGCCCGGCCCAGCCATGACGCCACGCTGGAGCGTGCGCTGGCCGAGGCGCAGGAGGTGCCGGAACTGGCGCCCCTGGTCGCTGCACTGCCGACGCTGCACGCGCACGTCTAGCCACGCTGCAACACGCACAATGCCCTGCCCCGCGTCACATCGCGGGGACAGGGCTTTGTGCGTATACGGCTACGCGCTGACGGGCTGCTTGGCGGCCGCGTTCTTGAAGTAGTGCTCCAGGTCTTCCAGGCTCTTGTCCTTGGTTTCCGGGACCACGCGTTTCACCCAGACGATCGCCGCCAGCTGCATGGCCACGAAGATGAAGAACGTCATGGAAACGCCGATCCAGGCGACCATCTGCGGGAAGAAGAATCCGATCAGGAAGTTGATCATCCACAGCACGAACACGCAGATGCCCATGCCGATCCCGCGGACATGCATCGGGAAGATTTCTGACATCGTCAGCCAGGTCACGGTGCCGATGCAGGACTGCATAGAGGCCAGGAACGTCACCATAAACAGCAGCACCAGATAGCCGCGGAGTGTGCTTTCCGGGATCAGCATCGAGATCAGGCCAATGGCCAGCAACGATGACGACGTCCCGATCAGGCCGACGACCAGCATCGGCTTCCGGCGGACCCGTGTCATCAGGGACATGCCGACGACGACGGCGACCACGGAGGTGACGCCGTTGACCACGTTGGCAATCAGTGCGCCCTGGTCCCCGAAGCCTGAGCTGGAGAGGATCGAGGTGCCGTAGTACATGATGGCGTTGACGCCGCTGATCTGGTTGATGACCGCCATGCCCAGTCCCACCACAAAAATCCTGCGGATCCACGGCACAGTGAGGTCGCGGAAGGTTCCGAGCTTGGACTTGTAGTCCTCCCGGGCCGCCTGCCGCACCTCATCGAATTCCGTTGAGACATCGGCCGACGCGCGGGTCTTGCGCAGGACTTCGAGGACCTCGCCGAAGCGTCCGGCCGATGCCAGCCAGCGCGGGCTTTCGGGCAGGACCAGCATGCCGAACCACAGCACAACGGCCGGCAGTGTCGCGATGACCAGCATCCAGCGCCACACATGGGAGGCCTCGGGGAAGGCATTGCCCAGGACGGCGTTGAACGTGAAGGCCAGGAACTGCCCCGTGACGATCATGAGCTCGTTCTGCGTGACGATCCGCCCGCGTTGGGCAGCCGGTGACATTTCCGCGAGATACACGGGCACGATCACCGATGCCCCGCCGACGGCCAGGCCCAGGACGGTCCGGGCCAGCACCAGCAGTTCCGTCGTGGGGGCGAGGGAACACGCGACGGTGGCGACGGCGAAGATGAGTGCCAGGCCCATGATGGTGCGGCGGCGGCCGAAACGGTCCGACAGCCGGCCGGCGGTGATGGCGCCGAACGCCGCACCGAACAGCAGGGTCGACGTGACCAGGCCTTCGGTCAGCGGTGTCAGCCCGAGGTCGCGTTGCATGAACGGCAGGGCGCCGTTGATGACCCCGGTGTCATAGCCGAAGAGCAGGCCGCCGAAGGTCGAGAACAGCGCGACCCGCCGCATGAATTTCCTGGGGTTCGCGCCGGCACCGGCCGGGCCGGCGGGGCCTCCCGGGGACGGGGTCGAAGAGCTGGTGAGTGTGTTGTCCGTTTTCTGCATAGTGCGGCCGCTACCGTGCTTTTTCGATGTAGTTGTTCATCGTGTCCAGCTGGTAGCGGGAGACCTCGGCGGCGTTGTCGTCCTCGGCGAAGACGCTGGAGACCATCACTGTGTCCTCCCGGTCGAGGAAGCCAATCTCCTTGAGGCCGCCGAAGAACTCGTCCCAGTTGACGTCGCCTTCGCCGATTTTCAGGTGCTGGTGGACCCGGACCGGGTTTCCGGGCGGGTTGGTGATGTAGCGCAGCCCGTGCGAGGCGTGGTGGTCCATGGTGTCGGCGACGTGGACCAGGCGGAGCTTGTCCCCCGCGGCCCGCATGATCTCCAGCGGCGCGTTCTGCATGTGGAAACTGTGCGAGGCGACGTAGACCAGGCCGACGTTCTTGGAGTTCAGGCCGCGGATCACCCGGATCGCAGCCAGGCCCTCCTCGACGAAGTCGTCCGGGTGCGGGTCGATCAGCAGGTCGATGCCTTCGCGTTCGATGATCGGCAGCAGTTCCTCCATGGAGCGGTAGAACGCGCGCTCGGATTCCTCGGCCTTCTCCGGGCGTCCGCTGAATTCGGTGTTCATGGTGCTGACGCCCAGGTCCACGGCGATCTGGATGGCACGCTTCCAGTAACGGACGGCCGCTTCGCGGGCGTCCTCATCCGGGCCGGACCAGCGCAACACCGGCAGGACGGAGGCGATTTCGATCCCGGCGTCCTTGCAGGCCTTGGCCAGCAGGCCCACCAGCTCGTCGTCGGCCTTCGGGTGGTTGAAGAACGGGATGAAATCGGCGTGCGGGGTCATCTGCATGTACTTGTAGCCGAGGTCCGCCACCACCCGGGGAAACTCGAGCAGGCTGTGCGAGTGGTGGAAGGGCGTTGGATCAAGGGCGATTTTCACTTCGGAACACTCCATGGTGGATCGGTCAGGTTGTGCGGGACCGGCAGGAACGGGAAGGGGGCCGCGGCCCCCTTCCCGTTCTTCGCGGCGGCTAGCGGTAGAGGTCAGGCTTGGCGTTCAGCTTCACGGCGACCTTTTCGCCGTTCTTCTGCGCCTCGACGCCGGCCTCGCAGCAGGCCGCGGTGGCGTATCCGTCCCAGGCCGTCGGGCCGCCGATCTCACCGCGCAGGGCGGCGTCCACCCACGACTGGATTTCGACGTCGTACGCGGCGCCGAAGCGTTCCTCGAAGCCGGGGGTGACCTCGCCGCCCCAGCGGCCGTTGCTGCGGGTGTACGGGCCCTTGTCCCCGCCGATGCTCACAATTCCGTCCTCGAAGGAGGCCTGCGTGGCCACCTCGTAGCCGAACTTGGCGTTGACGTAGATTTCGACGTCGGCCAGGACGCCGGATTCGGTCTCGACCAGCACGTGCTGCGGGTCGTGCTGGCCGGCCGGGGCGTTCCGGGTGGCCTTGCCGAGGCGGACCTGGACGGAGGTGATTTCCTCGCCGGTGAAGTAGCGGATCGCGTCGAATTCGTGGACCACGGAGTCGTTGATCAGCATCTCGTTGGTGAAGCCCGCCGGGGTCGTCGGGTTGCGGTGCTGGTGGTGCAGCATCAGCAGCTCTCCGAGCTCGGAGTCGCGGATGATCTTGCCGAGGGCGGCGTATTCGGCGTCGAAACGGCGCATGAACCCGACCTGGATGCGCTGGTGGCCCAGCTGTTCCTCGGCCTGGACGATCTTCCAGGCGGACGCCGCGTCCGGGGTGAGCGGCTTTTCGCAGAGGATCGGGATGTCCTTGGCGATCGCCTTGAGCAGGATGTCCTCGTGCAGGAAGCCGGGGGTGGCGATCAGCACGGCGTTGACGTCGCCGTTGTTGAGGGCCTCGTCGGCGTCGGCCAGGGCGACGGCGCCCGGGATGCCTTCGATCGCGGCCTGCGCACGGGCGAGGTCGACGTCGACGACGGCGGCAACTTCCGCGCCGCGGATGCGGGTGTTGAGCCGCTGGATGTGGTCTGCGCCCATACGGCCGGCGCCGATGACAGCAACGCGGAGGGTCTTGGTCATGGTCTTGTCCTCAGTTCTGGTTGACGTCTAGTTGACAGCGGTGCGGGAGCCGCAGGAAAGCAGGTAGTTCCGGGTGCGCTTGGCGATCGGCATCGGGACATCGAAGGCCACGGGGTACATGTCCTGCTCCACGATGCCAAAGATCGGCCGGTTCAGCGCCTCGACGGCCTCGATGACGGCGCGCAGGTCCGGCAGCCCGTTCGGCGGTTCGGTCATGACGCCGGCCAGGTTGGCGGCGGCCCAGGTCATGTTCTCCGCGTTGACCTTCCTGAGGATGTCCGGGTTGATCTGCTTGAGGTGCAAATAGCCGATCCGGTCCGGGTAGTTCTTGATCAGTTCCAGGCTGGAGGCCCCGCAGTACTCTGCGTGCCCGGTGTCCAGGCACAGGTTGAGGTACTGGCCGTCCGTGGCGGCGAGCAGGGTCTCGATGTCCTCCTGCGCACCGACGTGGGAGTCGGCGTGGGAGTGGAACTGCTGCTTCAGGCCGAAGTCCTCCAACAGGGTCTTGCCGAGGCGGTTGTGCCCGGCGAAGAGGTCGGCCCAGGCCTTTTCGGTCAGCTCGCCGCTTTCCACCGCCTCGCCGGTGACGTCGTCGCGCCACATCGCGGGGATGACCACGATGTGCTCCCCGCCCATCGCGGCGGTGAGTTCGGCGACCTTGCGGGCCGGCTCCCACGCGGATTCCCACTGGTCGAGGCCGCGGTGGAAGGCGGTGAACACGGTGCCGGCCGAGATCTGCAGGTCGCGGGCCTTGAGCTCCTCGGCGAGCCGGGCGGGGTCGGTGGGGAGGTAGCCGTAGGGGCCGAGTTCAATCCACTTGTAGCCGGATTCGGCGACCTCGTCGAGGAAGCGTTCCCACGGGGTCTGCTTGGGGTCATCCGGAAACCAGACACCCCAGGAGTCCGGCGCGGTGCCGATGATCAGCTTGTTCTCAGTCATTGCCATTTCCTTCTCATCGACTGCTCCGCAAGTGCCGTTATGGACGCTCAAAACGGCGGTTGTGGAGCAGTCGATTGTGGGTAGTTGGGTCGCTAGTCGCTAGTTGGACGGGAAGTTGTAGGAGGCGCCGGAGGCGTGGGTGGGTTCGGGCCAGCGTGAGGTGACCACCTTGCCGCGGGTGTAGAAGGACACACCCTCCGGACCGTACATGTGCTTGTCGCCGAAGAGCGAGGCCTTCCAGCCGCCGAAGGAGTGGTACGCCACCGGGACGGGCAGCGGCACGTTGATGCCGATCATGCCCACGGTGACGGAGCGCTGGAACTTGCGGGCGTTGGCGCCGGAGGAGGTGAAGATGGCGGTGCCGTTGCCGTAGGGGTTGGCGTTGATCAGCGCGATGCCGGCGTCCAGGTCCTCGACGCGGACGACGACGAGGACGGGTCCGAAGATTTCCTCGCTGTAGGCGGTCATTTCGGTCTTGACGTGGTCCAGGACGGTGGGGCCGACCCAGAACCCGTCCTCGTGGCCGGGGACGACGAGGACGCGGCCGTCCACCACCATCGCGGCTCCGGCGGACTCCGCTTCGGTGACGATCCGGACGATCCGGTCCTTGGACGCAGGGGTGATGACCGGGCCCATTTCGGCGTCGGGCACGGTGCCGTTGTTGACCTTGACGGCGAGGGCGCGTTCCTCGACCTTCTTGACCAGCAGGTCGGCGGCCTCGCCGACGGCGACCGCGACCGAGATGGCCATGCAGCGTTCACCGGCGGAGCCGAAGGCGGCGGCGGCGAGGTGGTCGGCGGCGTTGTCGAGGTCGGCGTCGGGCATGATGATGGCGTGGTTCTTCGCCCCGCCCAGGGCCTGGACGCGCTTGCCGTGCTTGGTGGCGGTCTCGTGGACGTACTGGGCGATCGGTGTGGAGCCGACGAAGGAGATACCGTCCACGTCCGGGTGCGTCAGGAGGCCGTCGACGGTTTCCTTGTCCCCGTGCAGGACCTGGAAGACGCCGTCGGGCAGGCCCGCGTCCTTCCACAGCTTGGCCAGCAGCATCGAGGCGGAGGGGTCCCGTTCGGAGGGCTTGAGGATGAAGGCGTTGCCGGTGGCGATCGCCATCGGCGCCATCCACAGCGGCACCATGACCGGGAAGTTGAACGGGGTGATGCCGGCGACGACGCCGAGCGGCTCGCGGAAGGAGAAGACGTCAATGCCGGTGGAGACCTGGTCCGAGTAGTCGCCCTTGAGCAGCTGCGGGATGCCGCAGGCGAATTCGATGACCTCCAGGCCGCGGCCGATTTCGCCCTTGGCGTCGGAGAGGACCTTGCCGTGCTCGGCGGTGATCAGTTCGGCGAGTTCGTCGATGTGGGCCGCGACGAGTTCGCGGAACTTGAACAGCACACCGGTGCGCTTGGCGAGGGAGATGTCGCCCCAGCTGTCGGCGGCGGCGCGGGCGGCGGCGACGGTGGCGTCCAGGTCCGCCCGGTTGGCCAGCCGCAGCTCTGCGGTGACGGCGCCGGTGGCGGGGTTGTAGACGGGCTGGGTGCGGCTGCCTTCGCCGGCCGACTCGACGCCGTTGATGAAGTGGTGGATGGTTTTGGTGGCGGTGACGGTGGTCATGGGAATGTCCTTGGGGGTTGGAATCTGGGATGGCTCAGGGTGCCGGGATCAGCCGAGCAGCTTGCGTTGGCGGCTCTTGTGGTCGACGTAGGTCTGGAAGGCCTGTTTCGTGGAGTCGAGCTCGGAGACCTGGGAGACCGGGACGTCCCACCAGGATTCGGAGCTGGGGGCGTCCAGCAGCGGGTCCGATTCGACGTGGATGACGATCGGGCCGCCGCGTTCGGGCGCCGCCTTGGCGTCGCGGACGGCCTGCTCGAGTTCGGCGATGACTTTCTCCCCCGGTTCGATCCGGATCACCTTCACGCCGAGGCTTTCGGCGTTCAGGGCCAGGTCCACGGGAAGCCGCTCGCCGTCGTCGAAGCTGTGGTGCTCCTCGTCCAGGGCGCGGTACTGGGTGCCGAAGCGCTGCGAGCCGAGCGATTCGGAGAGCGAGCCGATCGAGGCGTAGCCGTGGTTCTGGATCAGGACCACGATCAGCTTGATCCGTTCGGCGACGGCGGTGACCAGCTCGGTGTGCATCATCAGGTAGGAACCGTCCCCCACCATCACGACGACGTCGCGCTGCGCCCCGCCCTTCGCGGCTTCGGCCAGCGCCGCGCGCTTGACGCCGAGGCCGCCGGGGATCTCGTAGCCCATGCAGGAGTAGGCGTATTCGACGTGGTACCCGAACGGGTCCCGGACGCGCCACATCTTGTGCAGGTCTCCCGGGAGGGACCCGGCGGCGCAGATCACTACGTCCTGCGCGTCCATCGCGCGGCTCGTGGCGCCGATGATCTCGTTCTGCGCCGGCAGCGGGGTGAACCGGGTGCCGAAGGCCTCGTCCACGGTGGCGTCCCAGCGGGTCTTTTCGGCCGCGATCCGCTGTTCCAGGTCGGCGCCGATCCGGTAGCCGCCGAGGGCCTGGTTCAGTTTGATCAGGGCCTTGCGGGCGTCGGCGACGATCGGCAGGGAGGTGCCGTGCTTGTACGCGTCGATCGCGGCGACGTTGATGTTGATGAACTTCACGTCCGGGTTCTGGAACGCGGTCCGGGACGCGGTGGTGAAGTCCTCGTAGCGGGTGCCGATCCCGATGATCAGGTCCGCTTCGGCGGCGATGGCGTTGGCCGCCGTCGTGCCGGTGGAGCCGATCCCGCCGAGGGAGAACTTGTGGTCCCAGGGCAGGACGCCGACGCCGGCCTGGGTGTTGCCGACCGGGATGCCGGTCAGCTCGACGAACTTCGCGAGCTCCTCGTTGGCGTAGGCGTACAGGACGCCGCCGCCGGCGATGATGAGCGGGCGCTTGGCGGCGCGGATCGCGTCGGCGGCGCGGCGGATGTCCTCATCGTCGGCGTCGGGGCGGCGGATCCGCCATTCGCGCTCGGCGAGGAACTCCTCGGGCACGTCGAAGGCCTCGGCCTGGACGTCCTGGGGCAGGGAGATGGTCACGGCGCCCGTCTCGGCCGGGTCCGTCAGCACCCGGAGTCCGTGGTGGAACGCGGAGAACAGCTGCTCGGGCCGGGACACGCGGTCGAAGAACTTCGACAGCGGCCGGAAGGCGTCGTTGACCGTGATGTCGTAGGCGTAGGGCTGCTCGAGCTGCTGCAGGACGGGGTCCGCGGCGCGGGTGGCGAAGGTGTCGCTCGGCAGCAGGAGCACGGGCAGCCGGTTGGTGGTAGCCAGGGCAGCGCCGGTGAGCAGGTTCGAGGAACCCGGGCCGATCGAGGTGCTGATCGCGAAGGTCTGGCGGCGGCGGGTGTGGCGGGCGTAGCCGACGGCCTGATGCGCCTGGGCCTGCTCGTTCCGGCCCTGGTAGTAGGGCATGATCGTGGGATCGAGCTGCTGGTACTGCTTGAGGGCCTGGCCGACGCCGGCGACATTGCCGTGGCCGAAGATGCCGAAGGTGCCCGGGATCAGCCGTTCCCGGAAGTCCTGGCCGCCAATCGAATCGACGGTGTACTGCTGGGACAGGTATTCGACGACGGCCTGGGCGACGGTCATTCTGCGTGTTCCTGCGGCAGTTCTGGTTCCCATGGGACGTTACTCCGATACTTCTGCGGGGCGGGTGGATGCGGTGTGGTGCAGCAGCGAGGCGGCGGTTGCCACGGCGCCGGCCACGTCGCCGTCGTGCGGGTAGAGCAGGGTCCGGCCGACGGTGAGGCCCTGGACGCCCGGCAGCGCGAGGGCTGCTTCCCAGCTCGCAAAGACGTCGCCCTGGCTGCTGTCGGGATCGCCGCCGAGGAGCACCGTGGGCATGGTGGTGGACGCCATGACGCGGTCCATCCCGGCCACCACGGGCAGTTTCATCCAGGTGTAGGCGCTGGTGGAGCCGAGGCCTTCGGCGATGGCGACGGACTTGATCACGGCGTTGGTAGAGAGGTCGTTGCGGACCTTGCCGTTCTCGCGGACGGAGAGGAACGGCTCCACCATTGCGATGAGCTTGCGCTCGGCGAGGGAATCGATCGCCTTGGCGGTGGCTTCCAGGGTGGCGACGGTGTCCGGGTCGCCGAGGCAGATGCGCGTGAGCATCTTGCCGCCGTCGGCGCCCAGCGCCTCGAGGGCGGCAGCGGTGTGGCCGGTGAAGCGGTCATCGAATTCGTTGACCAGGCCGGAGAGCCCGCCGCGGTTCATCGAGCCGAACAGCAGCTTGCCTTCGAGCGCGCCGAGCAGGAGCAGGTCGTCCATGATGTCCGGGGAGGCCAGCACGCCGTCGACGTCGGGGTTGGCCAGGGCGATCTGGAGCCGGTCCAGCAGCTGCCGGCGGTCTGCCATCGCCACGGGGTCACTGCCGACGGCGAGGGCGCCGCGGGCCGGGTGGTCGGCTGCGACGATGAAGTTCTGTTTGCCGGCCTTGACGCCCGGGTGGTGGCGGCGGGCCTTCGCGGCGCGGGCGATCGCGGCGGGATCCTCGAGCCGGATGATGCTCAGGTGCTCGTAGCGGCGGGGATCATCGTCCACCGCGAGGGTGGCGGAAGCGGGGGTGACACTCACAGCGTTGCTCCTTCGGTAGCGTAGGCGCCCGGCACGAGGCGGCCGCGTTCGGCGAGCAGGCCGGTGACTTCGTCCGGCGTCGGCATCGCGTCGGCGCAGGACAGCCGGGAGGCGACGAGTGCGCCGGCGGCGTTGGCGAAGTCGAGGACCTGGGCGAGCGGCCAGCCGGAGAGCAGCCCGTGGCAGAACGCTCCGCCGAAGGAGTCGCCGGCGCCCAGCCCGTTGACGGTTTCCACCGGCACCGGGGCGGAGACGACGCGCTCGGTGCGGGTCTTCGCCATCACGCCTTCCGGGCCGAGCTTGACGACGGCGATCTCGACGCCGGCCGCGAGCAGCCGGTCCGCCTGCTCATCCGGTGTGCCTTCGCCGACGGCGACGGCGCATTCCTTGTCGTTGCCAATGGCCACGGTGACGTGCGGGAGGATCTTCGCGACCTGCTCCCGGGCTTCGGCTTCGGAGGCCCAGAACATCGGCCGGTAGTCGAGGTCAAGGATGGTGAACTGGCCGGGCTTCAGCCCGGTGCGGGGCCGCGCCTGGTGGGCCGCGAGGTGGGCGGTGCGGCTGGGCTCCTGGCAGAGGCCGGTGACGGTGGACCAGAAGATCCCGGCGTCCCTGATGGCGTCCAGGTCCAGTTCCTCGGCCTTGATCTGCAGGTCCGGGGCGGTGGGGAAGCGTCCGTAGAAGTAGAGCGGGAAGTCCTCGGGCGGCTTGATTGCGCAGAACGTGACGGCGGTGGGCCATTCCTTGACCGCGGTGACGAAGGAATCGTCGACGTTGAACTTGCGCAGTTCGCGGTGCAGGTAGGTGCCGAAGGCGTCGTCGCCGGTGCGGGTGATAACAGCGGTGCGGCGGCCGTGGCGGGCGGCGGCGACGGCTACGTTGGACGGTGATCCGCCAAGGTACTTTCCGAAGGACGTGACGTCCTCCAGATCCACCCCGATGTCGTTCGGGTAGATATCAACGCTGATGCGCCCGATCGTGAGCAGTTCGTGGGTCACGGTGATCGCGGACCTTTCTGGTGTGAACTCGGTACCTTTTGCGCAGCCTTAGCTTCGGTGCTTAGGAAGCCGGCGTGAGCCGGGCCACATCCACTACTCTGCCCTAGAATCTATGTACTGTCAAAGGTTTGTACTGACATATTTACAACATGACACGGAGGGCCGGAATAGCCCCGCGGCGCGGCCGTTTTGGCGGCCGGCCGCGCCTCCCTGCGGGCTACCGGCTGGGCACGCCCAGCTCTCCGGTGACGTACTGCGCCCGCCCGAAACCGAACGACCAGTCCCCCGCAGTGTTCTCCACGTAGCCAATGAAGACGTCCTCACCGGCGACCCCGACGGCGGCCAGCCTGCCCGCAATGGCGGCAAACAGTGACTGCTTGGCCTCCTGGCTGCGCCCGGCCTGCGTGAAGATCTGGATCATCACGACGTCCGGCGTCCTCTCGAAGCCGAGGCCGGCATCCTGGGCCAGGATCTGCCCCGCGGGATGTTCGGTCAGGACATGGAAGTAGTCCCGCTCCGGAATGCCGTATTCGGCCACGATGGCGTCATGGATTCCCCGACTGAGCGCCTGGAGCTGCTCCGGGGTCCGGCCCTGGTTGACGTCGATTCGCACGAGTGGCACTCGAAACTCCTTCGTTGTTTGTCCTGACATACTAACAAATGGTGAACGGTCGATGCAAGGCTTTCCCCCGTTCAACAGCAACGCGGGGTCACGCCGCGACCATCCCGGGGCATGGGATGGGCGCGGAGTGACCCCGCGTTGTCTGAACGGGAGCAGGTGAGGCAGGCCGGGCTACCCGGTGAAGGCGGACCTCCGGGCCGTGCCGTCGTAGCCGCCGGCAGGGGGCTTCAGCCCGTAAATCCCGCCGACGGTCGGCGCGACGTCGGCGGTACGGGCGGCTTCGGAGGACACCGATCCCTTCACCACCAGCGGGCTGCCGCCGGAGATGAAGAACGGAATCGGCTCCGTGGCGGGGTGCCCGTGGTTGCCGGGGATCGGGTTGGACGCCACGTACGGGTCGGAGAAGCGCCAGCCCGCGCGGCAGTAGGCCACCAGGTCTCCGGCCTCTTCGCCCAGCCGGAGGTCTGCCGGCCTGTTGACCGAAAGCACGCCCTCATGTGCGCTGACCAGTTGTTCGACGGCGGCCAGTCCGGCGGCGCGGTCCGCTTCGGGGCCGGTCCAGTAGAGCAGGTCCGCCCCGCCGTTCTGAGCAATCGTGACGTGAGACTGCAGCTCCGGACGGGACTGGAGGATGAGGTCGATCGAAATGACGTTGCTGGGGATGGACCAGTCCATGGAATGGTCGGCGAGCACCATCACCACGCTGGAGTCCCATTTTCCGGTGTTCTTGAGATGGTCGATGAAACGGCCCACCTGCAGGTCTGTGCCCGCCAGTGCGGTCTCACGTGCTGCCCGCAATGTGGTGCCGGAAACGTCCGAGTGGCCCACGCGGTCGATGTCGCCCAGGTTGGTGAAGACAAAGTCCGGGTCCGGGCCGCTCACCATGGCCAACAGGGCGTCCATGGTGGCGGCGTCGGGCGCGTGGCCGGTCACCGGCAGCAGCGGCTGGGGCTCCCACCGGTAGCTGGCGCGGGCACCGAAGATGCCGTAGAGATACTTCTTGCTGAGCACCGATCCGGTGGTGAGGCCGTGTTCCTGCAGCCGCTCCAGGAGGACCGGGAAGTGCAGGTCCGTGGACCGGTCGAGGTCGCGGACCACACCCTCCGCCCGGTCGAAGACGGAGTTGGCCGGCACGCCCGACCGGTCCGGGCGCACCCCCGTCATCATCATGACGTGGTTGGGAATGGTCTCCATCACCGGCAGCGAGCGAGCCGCGGGGAAATTGGTGCCGGCATCGCGCAGCGCGGCCAGCCTCGGCGTCAGCGCGGGCGTAATCTCATCCGGCCGGCAGCCGTCCACCACCAGCACGTAGCTTCGCGTTCGTCCGGCGGCGGGGGCAGCCCAGGCGGTGCCCTGCGCTGCCGAAAGGACGACGGCGGCCCCGCCGGCAGCTGCGATTTGCAGAAACTGCCGGCGCCCCGGCGTCGAACGCCTGTTGCCCGCGGGCGTGCCCTGCTGTGGAGAACGGCTCACTGGAGTCCTCCCTGCGTTTGCGCGACCTTGCCGGTGTTGGCTTGAACATTGAATGATGTGGACAGTGTGGCGCCGGAGCCGGCGGAGGTGCGTTCGGCGAGGACGTACCAGTCCATCCGGACGCCTGCGGCGGTCACGTCCAGGACAGAGTAGCCGTGCGAGTCAAAGTCCAGGTATTTCACGTGCGGGTTGGCCGCCCTGATGGCGTTCTCCACGGCGATGGATCCGGTCCGGGGCGGAACGTTCAGGATGTCGTCGAGGTTGTCGCTCGTGACGGAGGTGCAGACGAGTTCGGCTGCCACGGAATCGCCGGTGGCCGGGTAGGTGGCCGGATCCGCGGGGATGTCGCAGGCCCAGCCGGAGTGGATGTCGCCGGTGAGGAACACGGTGTCCTTGACGGCGTTATCCCGCAGGTGTCGGACCACGCGGTTGCGGTCCACCTCGTAGCCGTCCCACTGGTCCACGTTGTAGGGCACGCCGTTGATGGTTGTCCCGCCCATCAGTTTTTGCACGCCGGCCAGCTCTGCAGTGCTGAGGGTCGAGGGAACGCGGACGGGCGCGATCATGACGGGGTTGCCCACGAGCTTCCACTGCGGGCCCGCGGACGTGAGGTTGCCCAGCAGCCAGTCCATCTGTGCGGCGCCCGTGATGGTGCGGGCGGGGCTGCTGATCGAGGGATCGGCGCCGTTGGCGGCCTGCTGGTCACGGTAGGAGCGCAGGTCCAGCATGGACAGGCTGGCCAGGGAGCCGAAGTCCAGGCGGCGGTAGAGCTGGCCGCCAGGCTCGTAGCGCACGGGCATCCATTCTGCGTAGGCCTGGTGCGCGGCGGCGAAGCGTTCATTCCAGGCGCCTTCGACGCCTGGGGTGTGGTTTTCGGCGCCGCCCTGCCAGGCGTCGTTGGCCGATTCGTGGTCGTCCCAGGTCACGATGAACGGGGCCGCAGCGTGCAGCGACTGAAGGTCGGGGTCCGTTTTGTACTGGGCGTGGCGGCGGCGGTAGTGCCCGAGCTGGGTCATCTCGAAGGCCGGATCGTGGGGACGGACCACCACGTCGCGGGCCTGGTAGTCGCCGGGCGCGTATTCGTAGAGGTAGTCGCCCAGGTGGAGGACGGCGTCGAGGTCGCCCCGTGCGGCCAGGTGGCGGTAGGAGGAGAAGTATCCCGCCTGCCAGTTCGCGCAGGACACCACACCGAATTTAAGCCGGTCCACCACCGCCCCTGCGGCCGGTGCGGTCCGGGTGCGGCCCACGGGTGAGATCTCCTGCCCGAGGGTGAATCTGTACCAGTAGCTCGTGGCGGGCAGCAGGCGGTCCGCCACGACCTTGACGGTGTGGTCGCGGGCCGGGCCGGTGGAGGCGGTACCGCGGGCCACGACTTTCGTGAACGCAGCATCGGCGGAAATTTCCCATCGGACGGAAACGTCCGGGCCGGCACCGCTGCCGGGTAGTGATTCCGGGGTGGGCGTGACGCGGGTCCATAGCAGCACGCTCCCCGGCATGGGATCTCCTGAGGCGATCCCGTGGCCAAAAAGGCCGGTTTGGGAGGCTGAAAACGCGCCTGCGGGAGTGCCTGCAGCCATTGCTCCGGCCACGGCGGCGACTCCTGCTGAACGCAGTACTTGACGACGAGTAAAGGTAGTCATGCCTTCCAGTATCCGGATGATTCCGCAACAAACCGGCGGTTCCGCCCGCAGTTAACCGCACGTTCGCCAAGAGTTATCGGTGCCGCAGTGCCCATTTCCGCCGTCGGAGCGCTACACCTCTTGCCCTCCTGCGGGTCTCGTTCTACTCTTAAACAACCACATGGTTGATCAATCATTAGATTGATTACAAGCCAGGATGGGAGGTGGGGTACCCGGTGCACGAACGCGACGACGAGCAGCTCGACTCGGCCTTCCTGGCCCTCGCCGACCCGGTCCGCCGCCGCATCATCGCCCGGCTCAGCCGGGGTCCGGCCACCGTGAATGATTTGGCGGAACCTTTCGCGATCACCAAGCAGGCGGTCTCGAAACACATCCAGGTCCTCGAGCAGGCGCAGCTGGTCACGCGCACCCGTGACGCCCAGCGCCGGCCCGTCCACCTGAATCCCGCACGGCTGGAGGCGCTCACCGCATGGATCGACCAGTACCGGCTGGTCCGCGAGGAGCAGTTCCGTAGCCTTGACGCCGTGCTCCAATCAAACGCCGCGGCACGCGGCACACAGGCAAAGGATTCATCATGACCAACGCCCTGAAACTCAGTGTCCCGGAGGGACTGCCCTTCATCGATTGCGAGCGGGAGTTCGATTTTCCCGTCGCCGACGTGTTCCGGGCCCACAAGGAGCCCGCACTCGTCGCCCAGTGGCTCGGTCCGCGGCGGCTGACGATGGACATCGACCACTACGATTTCCGGACCGGCGGCAGCTACCGCTACACGCACACGGGACCGGACGGCGACGTCTACGGCTTCAACGGCGTCTTCCACACGGTCCGGGAAAACGACTTCGCCATCCAGACCTTCGAGTTCGACGGCTACCCGGACGTCGTCAGCATCGAGTTCCTGACCTTCGAGGATCTGGGCGGCGGCCGCACCCGGCTGAAGGCCCACGGGGTGTATCCCAGCATGGAGGCGCGCGACGGCATGGCCCAGTCCGGTATGGAAGGCGGGCTGACCGAAGGCTACGAGCGGCTCGACGAGCTCCTCGCCGGCGCCAAAGTCTGAGGCGCGGCGCCGGTAGGCCGGCCCAGCAGTCTCAACAGGCCCAGCACGACGGCGGCAGGCCGCCTCCCGGGCGAATGCCGGGGATGGCGACCTGCCGCCGTCGTGCTTAAACAACCAACGCGGAGTCACTTCCGGCCCATCCCAGTGACTGGGACGGGCCGTAGGTGACCCCGCGTTGTGTCTTGGTGCTGGTGGTGCTTCGGCCCTAGAGGGCTGCGAAGACCTCGCGCAGGAGCTTGGCGGTCTCGGACGGCGTCTTGCCGACCTTGACGCCGGCAGCCTCGAGGGCTTCCTTCTTGGCCTGGGCGGTGCCCGCGGAGCCTGAGACGATGGCGCCTGCGTGGCCCATGGTCTTGCCTTCCGGGGCGGTGAAGCCGGCCACGTAGCCAACAACCGGCTTCGTGACGTGGGCCTTGATGTAGTCGGCGGCACGCTCTTCGGCGTCGCCGCCGATTTCGCCGATCATCACGATCGCCTTGGTCTCCGGGTCAGCTTCGAATGCTTCGAGAGCATCGATGTGGGTGGTGCCGATGACCGGGTCGCCGCCGATGCCGATGGCGGTGGAGAAGCCCAGGTCGCGCAGTTCGTACATCATCTGGTAGGTCAGGGTGCCCGACTTGGAGACGAGGCCGATGGGGCCCTTGCCCGTGATGTTTGCCGGGGTGATGCCCACGAGGGCCTCGCCGGGGGTGATGATGCCGGGGCAGTTCGGTCCGATGATGCGCGTGACCTGCTTGCCGTTGGCGTCGACCTTGGACTGGGCCAGTGCCCAGAACTCGGCAGAGTCCTGGACCGGCACGCCTTCGGTGATGACGACGACCAGGCCGATGCCGGCCTCGATGGCCTCAACGACGGCGTCCTTGGTGAAGGCCGGGGGGACGAAGACGATGGAGACGTCAGCGCCGGTCTCGGCCATGGCTTCCTTGACGGTGCCGAAGACGGTGATCTCAGTGTCGCCGTGCAGGACCGTGCTGCCGGCCTTGCGGGCGTTGACGCCGCCGACAACGTTGGTGCCGGCCTTGAGCATCAGGGCGGTGTGCTTGGTGCCTTCGCCGCCGGTGATGCCCTGGACGATGACCTTGGAGTCCTTGTTCAGATAAATAGACATAGTCGAGTCCCTCTACTTCGCTGCGTTGGCGAGCTCGGCAGCCTTGTCGGCGCCCTCGTCCATGGTGGCGGCCAGGGTAACCAGCGGGTGGTTGGCCTCGGCCAGGATGCGGCGGCCTTCCTCAACGTTGTTGCCGTCGAGGCGGACTACCAGCGGCTTGTTCGCGGAGTGGCCCAGCTCGGCCAGTGCACCGACGATGCCCTTGGCGACGGCGTCACAGGCGGTGATGCCGCCGAAGACGTTGACGAAGACGGACTTGACCTGCGGGTCGCCCAGGATGACGTCGAGGCCTGCTGCCATGACCTCGGCGGAAGCTCCACCGCCGATGTCCAGGAAGTTGGCGGGCTTGACGTTGCCGTGGTTCTCGCCGGCGTACGCAACGACGTCGAGGGTCGACATGACCAGGCCGGCACCGTTGCCGATGATGCCCACGGAGCCGTCCAGCTTGACGTAGTTGAGGTCCTGCGCCTTGGCCTTGGCCTCGAGCGGGTCAGCAGCGTCCTTGTCTTCAAGGTGCGCGTGCTTGGGGTGGCGGAAGTCGGCGTTCTCGTCGAGGGAGACCTTGCCGTCGAGGGCAACGATCTCACCGGCGCCGGTGAGGACCAGCGGGTTGACCTCCACGAGGGTGGCGTCTTCCTTCTTGAAAACGTCCCAGAGCTTCAGGATGACGCCGGCGACTTTGCCGCGCAGTTCCTCGGCGAAGCCTGCAGCGGCGACGATTTCGTCGGCCTTGGCCTGGTCGATGCCGACGGCCGGGTCGATGGCGATCTTGGCCAGGGCTTCGGGGCGCTCAACGGCGAGCTGCTCGATTTCCATGCCGCCTTCTACCGAGCACATGGCCAGGTAGTTGCGGTTGGCCCGGTCCAGAAGAACGGAGAAGTAGTATTCCTCGGCGATGTCCGCACCCTGGGCGATCATCACGCGGTGGACGGTGTGGCCCTTGATGTCCATGCCGAGGATGTTGGTGGAGTGTTCAAACGCCTCGTCAGCGGTCTTGGCGACCTTGACGCCGCCGGCTTTGCCGCGGCCTCCGGCCTTGACCTGCGCCTTTACGACAGTTACGCCGCCGATTTTCTCGGCAGCTGCCTTTGCTTCTTCAGGGGTGTGCGCCACGATGCCAGCAAGCACGGGTACACCGTGCGCCTCGAACATATCGCGCGCCTGGTATTCAAACAGGTCCACGGTTTAGTGTCCTTCTACGTCGAAGTAGTTTCTGTACAGCCGGACCCCACGTTATCGCGGTTACCGGGCTGCGGAATAAACGCACCCTGCGGCTGGCTTGGAAACGAGCCACAAGGCGCAATGCTCCTCTTTCGAACTCTAGCCCTTCCTTGGGAGGGGCCCGTCCCAGAGTACCCCTTATGTGAGTAAGGACACTATTCTATTGAGCGTAGAAAAACCGCTAGATTACGGGGTTTTTGGAGTGGTTGAGGGCCCCTGGGCGGCTGTTTTGCCTGCGCCGGAGATCAGTTCGTAACGCTGGCGTGACATGCAGAGCGCGACGCCGGCGGAGTCGGGACGCGGGGCCTTACGGCTGCCGCATCAGCAGCCCCCCGAGGCGGGGTGCTTCCGTGTGCCTGTCTCAGCCCGCGACGGCGGCTTTGATGACCTCGACGGCGGCGCCGACGCTGTCTTCCGCCTCGAACTGCCCGCGCATCGCCTGCGCCCGTTCCCGCCAGGCCGGGTCGCCCAGCATGGTCTCGACGGCGGCGCGGACCGCGGCGGCGCTGGGTGTTTCGGTCTTCAGGTTCACCCCGACGCCGGCGTAGGCCACCCGGGCGTTGACGTCGCTCTTGCCCTCGTTGAGGCCCGCCGTGACGAGGGGAACGCCGTGGGACAGGCTCAGCAGCACCCCGCCGAATCCGCCGTTGGTGACAAAAACGTCCGTGAAGGGGAAGACCCGGGCGAAGTCGACGTAGTCCTCGACGACGACGTTGGGCTGCGGATACCGCCGCCGCAGGTCTTCGGTGTTCGCACCGCCGGTCGCCACGACGATGAGGGAGTCCGTGTCCTTCAGCGCCTCGATGGTGGGGATCATCAGCTTGGCCGGGTCCCTGTTGTCCACGGTCCCCTGGGTGACGACGACGGTACGGCGGTAGGTGCCGGGCGCGGCCGTCGGCTGCCGGGTGTCCGCGGCCGGGTCGGCGGCGGCAGTGGTCGGGTCGGTGGCGGCTCCGGGCCGGTGCGGCAGCAGCGCGCCGACGTAGTGGACTTTCGGGTTGATGTTCCGCCGCGGGAAGTCCAGGGACGCGGTGCCCGTCTGGATGATCGCGTGCGACCACCGGTAGGTCTCGTCGGTGATCGGGGTCCCCTTGGGGGTCACGAGACCGTAGCCCTGGAGTTGCCGCGCGTAGCTGGTCCGCGCCGGCTTGGTGACGAGCTGGTCCGAGACCAGCCGTGCGCCGGCATGGAGGATTTTGTGGGCCGGGGTCCGCGCCGGGGAGAAGCCGAAGAACAAGGGCGGCACCAGCGGATCGCTTTCCATGTTGCCGATGGCGACGAAGCTGACCACCGGTTTGCCCAGCACCACGGCGACGAGCCGCTGGACAAACATGCTGCTGTCCATCACGACGGCGTCGAACGGGAACCGCTGGTGCACGTCCCTGATGTCTTCGAAGAAGTTGGTGACGTTGCTGGCGAAGATCCGTTCGCCGTCGAACCGGATGGCCATCGGTCCCTTGAGCTTGGCCCGCTGCGGGTAGAGCTCATTGAGGTTGTCCCCGGTGTGCTCGATCGCGCGGTCGAACGGGTAGTGCGGGATGCCCAGCTCGTCCAGCCTGCCGGCGAGCGTGCGGCCCGTGTACCAGCCGACGTCGTGGCCCTCGTCCTTCAAGCGCACGCCGATGCCGGTCATGGGATTGAAGTGTCCGGCGATGGCCTGGCTGGCCAGCAAAACTTTCATGCCTGAGTCTAGGCGTCGAGCTTCGTCAGCGGGGCATAGCGGAGCAGAAGCCTCTTTTCGCCGATGCTGAATTTCACCTTCGCGACGGTTTTGTCCCCCGCGCCCTCGACGGCCAGCACGGTGCCGTTGCCGAAGCTCGTGTGGTTGACCTTGTCGCCGACGCTGACGGCGACGATCTCCTTCTGCGGCTGCACGCGGTTCTTGGCGATGGCGGCGGGAACGTCGGCGTTGAAGCCGGCGGTCGGGCTGGCCTCGGCCCCGCGGGCGGTGCCGGCGCCCCAGAACGATCCGCCGTACCGGCTGGAGCCGATGGCGGCGCCGCTGCCCCAGCCGCCGGCCTGGCGGGTGGATCCTTCGCGCTTCCACTCCACCAGTTCGGCGGGGATTTCCTCGATGAACTGGCTCGCGGGGTTGTACTGGCTCTGGCCCCACATGCTGCGCACCTCGGAGCGGGTCAGGTACAGGCGTTTCCGGGCGCGGGTCAGGCCCACGTACGCCAGCCGTCGTTCCTCGGCCAGTTCCTTGGGGTCGGTGGCGGAGCGCTGGTGCGGGAACAGCCCGTGCTCCATGCCGGTCAGGAACACCACCGGGAACTCGAGCCCCTTGGCCGTGTGCAAAGTCATGAGGGTGACGACGCCGAGCCGCTTGGCTTCCGCGACGGCGGCGGCCAACTGGTCGGGGCTGCCCGCGGGGGCGTCCGGGATCTGGTCGGCGTCGGCGACGAGGGAGACCCCTTCCAGGAAGGCGCCGAGCGAACCCTCGGGGTTGTCCCGCTCGTATTCCCGCACGACGGCGACGAGTTCTGCGAGGTTCTCCACGCGGGATTCGTCCTGCGGGTCGGTGCTGGCACGCAGGGTTGCGAGGTAGCCGGTCTGTTCAAGGACGGCCTCCAGGGCGGCGGACGCGCCGGAGCCGGAGGCCACCTCGGCGAGGTCGTCGAGCAGTTTCACAAAACCCTGGACCGCGTTGACGGAGCGGGTAGCCATGCCGGGGGCCTCGTCGGCGCGGCGGGCCGCGGCCATAAACGAGATCCGGTCCCGCTGCGCGAGGGAGGCCACGGCACCCTCGGCCCGGTCACCGATGCCGCGTTTAGGCTCGTTCAGGATGCGGCGCAGGTTGACGTCATCGTCCGGGTTGACCAGGACCCGCAGGTAGGCGAGCGCGTCCTTGATTTCCTTGCGCTCGTAGAACCGGGTGCCGCCGACCACCTTGTACGGCAGTCCGACGCGGACCAGGACGTCCTCGATCGAGCGGGACTGGGCGTTGGTGCGGTAGAAGATCGCGACGTCGCCGGGACGCAGGTCGCCTTCGTCCTGGAGGCGGTCGATTTCCTTGGCGATGAACTGCGCTTCGTCGTGCTCGTTCTCGCCGACGTAGCCGACGATCTTCTCGCCGTCGCCTTCCGCGGTCCACAGCCGTTTCTCCGGCCGGTTGGGGTTGCGGGAGATGACCGAGTTGGCGGCGCTGAGGATGGTCTGGGTGGAGCGGTAGTTCTGCTCGAGCTTGATGGTGCGGGCGTCCGGGTAGTCCTTCTCGAACTCCACGATGTTCCGGATGTCAGCGCCGCGGAAGGCGTAGATGGACTGGTCCGAGTCGCCGACGACGGTCAGCTCGGCCGCTCCGGGGCCTTCGCCGACGATCTCGCGCACCAGCGCGTACTGGGCGTGGTTGGTGTCCTGGTATTCGTCGACGAGGACGTGCCGGAAGCGGCGCCGGTAGGACTCGGCGAGCGCGGGGAAGGCGCGGAACATGTAGACCGTCTCGGCGATCAGGTCATCGAAGTCCATGGCGTTGGCCTGGCGCAGACGCTGCGTGTAGCCCTTGAAGACCTCCGCGACGGCCTGCTCGAAGGGGTCGTTGTGGTTGGCGCTGGAAGAGTAGCTGTCCGCGTCGATCAGTTCGTTCTTGAGCGCGGAGATTTTGTGCTGGATGGCCTTGGGAGCGAAGCGCTTCGGGTCGAGGTCCAGGGTCTTGGCCACGAGTGTGATGAGGCGCAGCGAGTCGGCGGAGTCGTAGATGGAAAAGTTGGAGTTCAGGCCGACGTTCTTGGCTTCGCGGCGCAGGATCCGGACGCAGGAGGAGTGGAAGGTGGAGACCCACATGGTCTTGGCCCGGGGGCCAACGAGGGCCTCGACGCGCTCCCGCATTTCGGCGGCAGCCTTGTTCGTGAAGGTGATGGCCAGGATCTCGCCGTGGTGGGCGCGCCGCGTGGCGATCAGGTAGCCGATCCGGTTGCTCAGCACCCGGGTCTTGCCCGAGCCGGCTCCGGCGACGATCAGCAGGGCACTGCCGGCGTGCTTGACGGCCTCTTCCTGCTGCGGGTTCAGGCCCTCCAGGAGGTCAGCCGCGCCCGGGAGCCGGTGGTGGTCCGCGTCCCCTGCCGGGCCGTCCCCGTGGGCGCCGTGGTGCCCGGCATTTCCCGCGGAATGCAGGGTCGCGGTCCCCGTTCCTGCGGGCGTTTTCGTGCTCGCCGCCGTCTTCGAGGCAGCTTGGAAGGGTCCGTCGGCGTAGGGGTCAAACAACATATCCATGGTGTTAACAAGTCTAGGCGGTGCCACTGACACCGGCGTCCGCCCCCGCGGGACATGCCCTCCCCTGCCCGCAGCCACTGGACATATTGCCCACATGCCCACGCCCCGCGGCCAACCATGAGCATGTCCCTCGGGCCCTCACTGCGCCCCCCGCGGGACATGCCCTCCCCTGCCCGCAGCCACTGGACACAATGCCCACATGCCCACGCCCCGCGGCCACCAATGAGCATGTCCCTTGGCGGGCCAGGCGAAGATTGGGCATGTCCCGTGGGGACGGGGTGTTGTGCGCCCGGACCTACCCCGCGGAGCCGGATTCCAGGGCGGCACGGAGCTGCCGGACCGCCGTCGTACCTCCGGCGACGAACCAGTCCAGTCCGTTGACCCGGACGACGTCGGCGGCGCCGCCCGCCGCAAGGACGATCGCCTTGCCCGGCAGCCAGTCCCATTCCGGGCAGCTGTGCTGGAACCAGCAGCCCAGTCCGCCGTCGGCGACCCGGCTGAGGTCGCAGGAGCCGGAGCCGAACATGCGCAGCGCGGCGGCGGAGGTCGCGGCGGCGTGCCAGGGCATGGCGCACATCGGGTCGGCGAGCCAGGTGGGGTGGATGTAGGTCGCGGCGCCAAGTTCGGACAGCGGGGTGTGTGAGCGGCCTCCGCCCGGGCTGCCGTCCGGCCCGAAGGTGGTGAGCCGTTCGCCGTTGAGCGTGGCGGCGCGGTCTGTTCCGCCGAGCCAGAGCTTGTCCTCCTCCGGCTGGAAGATCGCGCCGAGCAGAACCCCTGATGAGTCCTTGAGGGCAATGGCGGAGCACCAGTAGGTGGAGCCGTGCAGGAAGTTGTAGGTCCCGTCGACGGGGTCGATCACCCAGGTCCTTCCGCTGGTGCCCGCCACGGACGCGCCCTCTTCGCCGAGGATGCCGTCGTCGGGCCGGCAGCGCTGGAGCTGTTCGAGCACGTAGGCCTCGGCCGCGTGGTCCGCGGCGGTGACGACGTCGGAAACGGACGTCTTTTGCCGGCCTTCCAGCCCGGCCTGCCGCATGAGCAGCGCCAGGGTCCCGGCCTCGCGCACGAGGGCCTCGGCGAGCTGGTAGTCGTCCAGTGCGGGGTTGAGTTCAGCGGTGCTGTGCCGGCCGAGCCGGTGCTTTCCTAGTTCGGTCACGCGCCCCAGCCTATCGGCGCGTACCGGCAGTGAACAGGCGGCAGTCCGGCCCCGCACCGGCCCGCGCCCGGCCTTCCGGTCGGGACGGGCGATAATGGTGCCATGGCCAAGACACCCGCACAGCGAATGAAGAAGCACGGCGCCAACGCAGTCGTCCCCCAGCACCAGCTGCCGTCGGTGATCAACCCCAGCACCAGCCGGACCCCGCAGAAGGCGCAGAGCAACAGCAGCCTGATCCTGATCGCCGGTGTCGTGGCCAGCCTGTTCCTGTTCTGGTACCTCCATCTGCTCACCCTGAACCAGCTCACGCAGCTCAGTGCCGGCATCGCCATGCCGGACTCCCTGGTCGGAGGCTTCGACCAAGGCTTCGTGGAGCAGCTGCGGTTCGCGATGGACGAGGCAGCCCTCGGGCAGCTCAACTACATTCACAAGACGGCCGGCACCCTCTTCCCGCTGATCTTCGGCTTCACCTGGCTGCTGCTGATCGGCACGAACGTAGCGCGCAAGGGGCTCCGCTGGGCGTTGTGGGCCGTGCCGCTGCTGTTCGCGGCCGTCCGGCTGTGGGGCAACGCGGCCATCGATTCGATGATGTCCGCAGACACCGTCGACGCCGGCCAGGTTGCCCTGGCCTCGGGCCTCACCGTCGCAGGCTGGGTGCTGCTGGTGCTGAGCCTGGTGGTTGGCGTCGCCGCAGTGTTCCTGGGCCGCAAGCGCGCCCCGGCCGCGGCTCCCACCGCGGGACATGCCCAGTCCTAGGCGCAGCCACCAGGCATAATCCCGCTATGTCCATCCGCCGCGGAACCCGGAGGTCATGCTCAACAGCACCCACCGCGGGACATGCCCAGTCCTAGGCGCAGCCACCGGGCATAGTCCCGCTATGTCCATCCGCCGCGGAACCCGGAGGGCATGTCCAACGCGGGGGCGAAGGAGATGGCCTGCAGAGTCAGCCAGGCGGGCTCAGGACTGGACTGCGAGGTACTGGCGGGCCTGTTCCGCGCGATGGTGGGCGCCGGCCATCTCGAAGTGATCCGCAGCCTTCTGAAGTTGCTCCTGGGCGGCAGAATGGTCTCCCATAGCGGCCTTGGCCCTTCCCAGCAGCAGGCACGCTTCGCCGAGAATTTGGGGTCCGGTATTGTCCACCTCAACGCAGATTCCTTCAAGTATCGGGATCGCTGCCTCCACATCGCCTGCCAGAAAGGTCCAATGCCCGCGGTTGAGCCTAAGAAGCAGCAGGTCGCTGACGCTACCGCCGACAACGTCAGTGGCCAGCTCTGCCCGTTCAATGCAGCGCAAGGTGTCGGCGTCCGCGACTTCCGCTGCGAGCCGCATGGCGGCGGATGCTTTGTTGAATTTCGCCCAGACATCGAGGTTCCTTGCCGGGGAAAAGGTCGCCGCGGCGAGCTCGTGATATTCGAGCCCTTCCTGCACCTTGTTACAAAGGAATGCCACATTCCCGATGACCCAGTAGACCTTGCCGATCAGCTGGTCGTCGACTTCCGTGGAAACCACTTCCGCCAGTCCCAGACATTCAGCCCACGCCTCATCCAGCCTTCCGCTGTCTGCCAGAGCTGCGATCAGGGCCTGGCGGGCCTTGACGTGGATCTCGACGTCGTCGTCGTCCGCCAACAAGAGAGACGCTGCCCGCGCGGCGTCCGCAGCCTCTTCCAGCAAGCCAGCACCCTGCCTGGCTTTGGCCGCCAGAATGTAGGTTAGCGCTTTTGCCTGCGGTTCCATCGTGGAGTGGGGACCGTCAACTAGGTCTGAGGCGAGTGCTGCGCAGGCTTCAAATTCCTCCGCGTCGAGGAGATTCTCGGCCTGGAGGAAAGTCATGTTCCACCAAGCATCCAGATCACCGTCATTGCGGGCAATTTCGGCCGCTTCGTGGGCGCTGCGAGCTGCTTGAACAAAGGCATGGTTGATCCGGTGCTCGTATGCGCGCAATTCAGCGGCAGCGTATAACGGCGAAACGGAGTGCAATGGCATGACTCCATTATCCGTTGCCGCCGAACCATATCTGGACACGTCACAAATGCAGGAGCCGCGCAGTTTTCGCGCAGGAATCGATCAACTTCGCGCGAATAACACGATTTCGAACGCAACGGGGAGATTGTTTCGTTCACGGCGTGTCCAAAGCCTCTATACTGAACTAGCATCACATGAGTCTCATCAGCCACTTACGTAACAGGAGTCCTTCATGAAGAAAATCCTTGCAACGCTCCTCGTCACTGGAGCCATCGCAGCCGCGGGTCTCTCCGCCGGAGCCGCAGTTTCCGCAAGCGGCGACAACTCCGGTCAGGGCTCCATCTCCGCCGTGTACTGGTGGCCCAACTCCACTCCGAAGTACTAGAAGTACTAACGGAAACTGCGGGAACGGCGGGTCCTGGAAGGAAACTTCCGGTACCCGCCGTTCTTGCTTTAACACCCCGCAAACAAGGCCTGACAACAACAATGCGGGCAGCGGCGCCTACTCCCCTGGCGCCCCCGGGCTAATCAGCGCCTCGATCTGCGCCGCCGGCACGGGCCGGCTGAAGTAGTAGCCTTGCCCGCTCGCGCAGCCCAAACGAACCAGTTCGGCGGCCTGCTCCGCCGTCTCGATGCCCTCGGCAACCGCGGTGAGCCCGCAGGCGTCGATGAGGTGCAGCACCGCAGCGACGAAGTTGCTCTGCTCCTCGTCCGAGCCCAGTCCGGCGATCAGGCTCTTGTCAATCTTGACCACGTTGACCGGCAGTTTCCGCAGGTAGCTGATGGATGAATAGCCGGTGCCGAAATCATCGATTTCGAGCTGCACGCCCAGGCGCCGCAGCCCGCTCAGGGAGTACTGGTCCACGTCACCGCCGTTGACCGCCATGGACTCCGTGAGCTCGACAATCAGGTTGGCCGCGTCCACCCCTGTCTCCCGGAGGATATCGCGGACATGATCGATCAGGTCGAGGTTCTGCAACTCGGTCGTTGAGATGTTGACGCGGACATTGAAGCTGTCGTCCACGTTCAGCTCCTGCTGCCAGCGCCGCAGTTGGCGCACGGCGTTCCGCAGCACCCAGTGGCCCAGGTCCACGATCATCCCCGTCTCTTCAGCCAGCGGGATGAACGAATCGGGCATCAGCAGGCCGCGCTCCGGGTGGTTCCAGCGCACCAGCGCTTCAACGCCTTCGATCCTGCCGGTCGCAAGTTCCACCACCGGCTGGTAGTGCAGGGTGAGCTGGTCCTGGCGGATCGCCTCGCGCAGTTCGGTGATCATGACGCTCTGGAGCCTGCGGGCATAGAGCAGTGCCGGCTCGAACACCTTGATGCTGCTGTGCGGCTGGGCCTTGGCGGCGTACATCGCGGTGTCAGCTTCCATGACCAGATCGTCGACTGACTGCCCTGGCTCCGCGACCCGCAGGCCGATGCTGGTGCCGCAGGTAATGCGCAGGTCCCCGATTTCCAGGCTCTCGCCGAGGGCCTTGAGGATCCTGTTGGCAACCCGGCGGGCCCTCACCAGGTTGGACTTCGGCAGCATCACGGCAAACTCGTCGCCGCCGAGACGGGCAACCGTATCCGTGTCGCGGACGGCCTGCTGCAGCCGCCGCGAGATCACCCGGAGGACGTCGTCGCCGGCGCTGTGGCCCAACGTGTCGTTGATGCCCTTGAAGGAGTCGAGATCGAGGACCAGCAGCGCCGGCGGCAGTTCGCCCCGGCTCGTTTCCGCAAGGGCGTGGCTCAGGACCGAGTTGAGCGCCGTCCTGTTGGCAAGCTGGGTCAGCGGGTCGGTCAGCGCCATCCGTTCGAGCTCGACCTGGGCTTCGCGCAGCATCGCCGTTCGGCTTTCGACGCGTTCCTCGAGTTCCTGGTAGA
The DNA here is from genome assembly GCF_040547365.1 of Pseudarthrobacter sp. PvP090. NCBI lineage: Bacteria > Bacillati > Actinomycetota > Actinomycetes > Micrococcales > Micrococcaceae > Pseudarthrobacter > Pseudarthrobacter sp. PvP090. The sequence continues at coordinate 77,348 of NZ_JBEPPO010000005.1, read as the reverse complement.
TGGTCTGCAGGTCATCGGCCATCAGGTTGATCCCGGCAATGACCGCGGCGACGTCGTCCCGGGCACCGGAGTGCGGGATACGGGTCGTCAGGTCACCGCCGGCGATCCGGACGATGCCTTCGACGAGGGCATGCAGCCTGGGGTCCGGCGGATCAGTATTCACTCGTGTACTGCCTTAACCAATCGACAGCCTCTGCCTCGGACAGAAAGAACTGCGCCGGGATGGTCTCGGTCCTCGACCGCAGCAGGTAGTGCGCAATCACGCGGTCGACGGGGCTTTCACCCACCAGTGCAAAGGCGGACGCCGCGATCGAGGTGCTGTAGACGTGCCGCGCCTCGACACTGACGCCCACCACACCCGTGATGACCAGGAGCACCGGCACACGCCGGCCGTTGGCCAGGGCCCGGACCGCTGCCCCGGCTACGCGGGCCTGGGGACCGGCGATTTCCTCGTTGGCGGGAAGCGCGACTTCGATGATGCCGCCGTCGCGCATGCGGACGCCGATCGGAACACCAACCGGCGCCGCCACCTCCGCAGGGGCGGGCCCCGGGGCCTCCCCGGGCATCAGCTCATCGGGCCCGGCCAGGGCGTCGATGCTCAACGGCCGGCAATTCGACGACGGCGGACCGCCGACCCGCGGGGGTCTCGGGTAAGCCGACGGTCGCCATGGTAAAAAATGGTCTCCCGGTCGGCTTCCGCGGCTGTCTTCTCAACCACGAGGCCCTCCTTCACTTTCATCGGTCGCGGACTGACATGTAGCCAGTTTGACCATATCGAGGAACACATCCACCACAGAGTTGAACACTCCGGTGTCCGCCCGGATTGCCCCGGCCGCCAGGATGGCGTTCCTCGAGTCGAATGCCACGTTGCCCCAGTTTCCCACATGGGCGTCGCACCAGACGTTCACGCGTGAAACACGTCAGCAGCATCCGGCGTCGGCCGATAAGAATGCCGAGGGTCGGAACATGCGAAAACTTGTCACCGTACTGTCTTTCTGCACGCCGATACCTCGGACCGGGAAACCATGATGAGTGTCCTCAAGGAAGCTTTCCCGGCGATTGTGGACGCCGCGGCCGGCGACCCCGACGTAAATCTGGCGATCCAGGTGATCTCCGCGGACGGAGCATCGGCGGTCTCGCCCGCCGATGTGGGGTATTCCGGGACCGGATCCCTGACCAGCTACCGGACCTTCCTCGGCAAGTAGCCGTCCCGGCCGGGACACCCCGGACGCCCGGGACACCCGGGACACCCGCCCCGGGAGCGGAGCGTCAGTGCGCCAGCGCCAACCGGGCACGCCGCACGGCGGCCCGCTGCTCCCCCACCCGCTGGGCGACCACCAGCCCGACGGCGGCCGTGCCGATCGTGATGGGGTAGCCCATCAGCCGCTCCAGGGTGCCGGGCTCCGGAACGTCCATCCCGGTCACGCCGCCGGCGATGAGGGCCCCGAGGGACACCAGGCCGCAGGCCAGGATGGGCCAGCTCAGCGGTGTCTGCCGGAGCCAGAGCCAGCCCAGCAGCACCAGCGCCAGGCCGCCGGCGGCGAAGTACAGGATGGCTCCCACCGCGTGCCACACGGAGCCTGCATCCTCGGGGACCAGCCCCACCAGGACAGTCCCGGCGCCGGCGGCGGCGGTGAGAGCCCGCGCGGAGATCGCGGCAATCCACACCATCCGGCTGGACGGGCCAAGCGTGACCCGGGCGCCCGGCCGCGCCGCCGTGCACAGCAGCGCCGTACCCAGCAGCAGCGCACCGACCATCATGCCGATGCCCTGGACCACAAACGAGGCGTTCATCAGCACGTGCGCCGGCGAGCAGACGTCCCGGCCGTCGAAAACCCCGCAGCCCACGGCGCCCAGGTCGCTGATGTAACCGGTCCGGCGGCTGTACGGCTGCTGCCCCGCCCACGCTCCGATCACGGCGGCCTCCGCCACGAAATACTGCAGCACGCTGAGCAGTGCCAGCGCTCCGGCGTAGAACCGGGTGGACGGCAAGGCAGGGATGTAGATGATGTCTCTGGACGGCGAGTCGGCTGCGGCGGTCATGCCAAGAGCGTAGTACGGCCCCTCACCTTGTATGCTTATATCCGTGTCCGAACGGGCCGGCCCGCGGCCGACCAGCACGGACGCCCGCCCTCGTAGCTCAGTGGATAGAGCACGGCTCTCCTAAAGCCGGTGTCGTTGGTTCGATTCCAATCGAGGGCACTTGAACCCCCAGTCCCCGGACGCCGCTCCGGACTTCGACCTCCGCGCCTACCTGCTGGGCAACTGGACCGTGGAACGGACCCTGCTGGACAGGTCCAGCGGCACGCGCGGGACCTTCACCGGCGTCGTCCGCTTTACCACAACGGACGACGACGACGGCCTCCGCTTCCGCGAAGAGGGCACCGTTTCCTGGGCGTCGGTCCCCGGCGGCCCGGCCGGCACACCGTTTACCGGGCCGGCCAGCCGGGAGTACCTGCTCCGGCCCACCGGCGCGCCGGACACGATGGACATGTTCTTCCCCGACGGCCGGCCGTTCCACCGCATGGGTTTTGGCCCGCGGAGCAGCCAGGACCAGCACTGGTGCGACCCGGACAGCTACCGCGTGAGCTACACCCAAACGGGCCAGGACGAATTCCGCTACCAGTGGGATGTCACCGGCCCGGCGAAGGACCAGCTGCTCACGTCCGTGCTGCGCCGGACCACGGACGCCGCAGCATGAACGCGCCGGGCATGAACCCGCTCATCGTTGTCTCCGCGGTCTGTGTCTTCGACGGGGCCGGACGCCTGCTCACGGTCCGCAAACGGGGCACGGACAAGTTCATGCATCCCGGCGGCAAGCCGGAGGCCGGCGAGACCGCCGCGCAGACGGCTGCGCGGGAGCTGGCGGAAGAAGTCGGGATCGTCGTCGCGGCCGAAGAACTGGTGCTCCTGGGCATCTGGCTCGCGGACGCCGCCAATGAGCCCGCGACGCAGATCCAGGCCACGGTCTTCACGGCCCCGGGGGTCTGGCACGCCCGGCCGTCCGCGGAGATCGCCGAGATCCGCTGGCTGGACCGGGCGGCGGAGCTGCCGGGCGACCTCGCCCCGCTGCTGACCGACCACATCCTGCCCGTCCTCTGGGGCCGGCCCAGCTAGACCCCCGGAACTCTAGAGCCCGGGAACGGCCTCTTCCGCCACGGCGCTGGCCTCGGCGAACTGGGTGCGGTACAGCTCCGCATAGCGGCCCTCGGCGGCCAGCAGCTCGGTGTGTGTTCCGCGCTCCACGATCCGGCCGTCCTCCACGACCAGGATGGCGTCGGCGGCCCGGATGGTCGACAGCCGGTGCGCAATCACGACGGCGGTGCGCCCCTCAAGCGCGGCGCCGAGGGCCTCCTGGACGGCGGCTTCGTTGGTGGAATCCAGGGCCGCGGTGGCCTCGTCCAGGATCACGACGCGAGGCTGGGCGATGAGCAGGCGGGCGATGGTGAGGCGCTGTCGTTCGCCGCCCGAGAGCCGGTAGCCGCGCTCCCCCACGACCGTGTCCAGGCCGTCCGGGAGCGACCGGATCATGTCTTCCAGGCGGGCCTGGCGCAGCACATCCCACATGAGCTCTTCGCTGGCGTCCGGGCGGGCCAGGCGCAGGTTGGAGGCGATGCTTTCGTGGAACAAGTGACCGTCCTGGGTCACCATGCCGAGGGTATGCCGCATGGAATCGAAGGTGAGGTCACGGACGTCCACCCCGGTGCCGGGCACGGCTCCGCCGAAGCGGACCGCACCGGAATCGACGTCGTACAGGCGCGAGAGCAGCTGCGCGATCGTGGACTTGCCGGCACCCGAGGAGCCCACAAGCGCGACCGTCTGGCCGGGTTCGACCCGGAAGCTGATGCCGTGCAGCACCTCCTCGCCGCCGCGAGTGTCGAGGGTGGACACGTCCTCGAGCGAGGCGAGCGAAACCTTGTCCGCCGAGGGGTAGGAGAAGCGGACCTCGTCGAACTCCACGGACAGCGGCCCGGCCGGGGATGACACCGCGTCGGGCTTCTGCTGGATGAGCGGCTTGAGGTCCAGGATCTCGAAGACCCGCTCGAAGCTGACCAGGGCGCTCATGATCTCGACCCGGGCGTTGGAGAGCGCGGTGAGCGGCGCATACAGGCGGGTGAGCAGCAGGGCCAGCACGACGACGTCGCCCGCGGCCAGCTGCCCCTGCAGGGCCAGGAAGCCGCCGAGACCGTAGACCAGGGCCAGAGCCAGCGCCGAGACGAGCGTCAGGGCGGTCACGAAGGTGAACTGCAGCATGGCGGTGCGGATGCCGATGTCCCGGACGCGCCCGGCGCGGACGGCGAATTCGCGGGATTCCTCATCGGGGCGGCCGAAGAGCTTTACGAGGGTGGCGCCCGGGGCGGAGAAGCGCTCCGTCATCTGCGTGCCCATGGACGCGTTGTGCTCCGCGGCTTCGCGGCGCAGGTCGGCCAGTTTGGAGCCCATCCGGCGGGCCGGGATCAGGAAGATCGGCAGCAGGATCATGGCGAGCACGGTGATGAGCCAGGACTTGCCCAGCATCACCACCAGGGTCAGGGCGAGGGCCACGACGTTGCTGACCACACCGGACAGGGTCCCGGCGAAGGCCGACTGCGCACCGATCACGTCGTTGTTCAGCCGGCTCACCAGCGCCCCGGTGCGGGTGCGGGTGAAGAACGCGATCGGCATCTTCTGAACGTGGTCGAAGACCTTGGTGCGCAGGTCCACAATCACGCCTTCGCCGATGGTGGAGGACAGCCAGCGCGTGACGAGTCCCAGCCCGGCCTCGGCGACCGCCACAATGGCGATCAGCACGGCCAGCCAGACCACGACGTCGGTGGCCGCGCCGGCGATGATCGCGTCCACGACCTGGCCGGCGAGCACGGGGGTGGCGACGGCCAGCACGGCCATCACGATCGACAGCAGCACGAAGGCGATCAGCTTGCCCTGGTGCGGGCGGGCGAAGCTGAACACCCGCTTGAGCGTCTCCTTCGAGAACGGTTTCGAACCGCTCGAGGCGCGCGTGATGTTGTAAAGCGAGCTCCAGGCTACCCGGTCCATGCTCATCTGTTGTTGCCTTTCGGGGCGGTGTGGCCCAGGAGCTCGGTGACGACGCCGTTGTCCACGTTCCAGCGCGCGTCAAGGCGCACGTTTTCCAGCAGCCGGCGGTCGTGGGTGACCAGCAGCAGGGCGCCGTCATAGCTTTCGAGGGCTTCCTCGAGCTGTTCGATTGCCGGCAGATCCAGGTGGTTGGTGGGCTCGTCGAGAACCAGCAGGTTCACGCCGCGGGCCTGCAGCAGGGCCAGCGCGGCCCGGGTCCGTTCCCCCGGCGACAGGGAGTCCACCGGGCGGGAGGTGTGGTCGGCCTTGAGACCGAATTTGGCCAGCAGGGTCCGGACTTCGGCCGGGGTCTGGTCCGCCAGTACGGCTTCGACGGCGTCAGCCAGTTTCAGCGGGCCGGCCAGCAGCCCGCGGGCCTGGTCGATCTCGCCGACGGCCACGGAGGCGCCCATGGAGGCGTCGCCGGAATCGGGCCGCTGGACGCCCAGCAGCAGGCGGAGCAGGGTGGACTTGCCGGCGCCGTTGGGGCCGGTGATGCCGATCCGCTCCCCGGCGTTGAGCTGCAGGTTCACCGGCCCCAGGGTGAAGTCACCCTGGCGGACGACGGCGTCGCGGAGAGTCGCCACCACGGCACTGGAACGCGGCGCCTGGCCGATGCTGAACTGCAGCTGCCATTCCTTGCGGGGTTCGTCGACCTCTTCCAGCCGGGCGATGCGGGATTCCATCTGGCGGACCTTCTGGCCCTGCTTCTCGGAGGACTCGGTGCTGGCGGCGCGCCGGATCTTGTCATTGTCCGGGTTCTTCTTCATGGCATTGCGGACACCCTGGGAGCTCCACTCGCGCTGGGTGCGGGCCCGGGAGACCAAGTCGGCTTTGGTGTTGGCGAACTCCTCGTACCGCTCCCGGGCATGCCGGCGTGCCACCGCCCGTTCCTCCAGGTAGGCCTCGTAGCCGCCGTCGTAGACCGCCACGGAGTTCTGCGCGAGGTCCAGTTCCACGATGGTGGTCACGCAGCGGGCGAGGAACTCGCGGTCGTGGGAAACCAGCACAACGCCGCCGCGCAGGCCCTGCACGAAGGCCTCGAGTTTGGCCAGTCCGTTGAGGTCCAGGTCGTTCGTGGGCTCGTCCAGGAGCACGATGTCGAAGCGGCTGAGCAGCAGCGCTGCGAGCGCCACGCGGGCGGCCTGGCCGCCGGAGAGCCCGGTCATGTCGGCGTCGGGTCCCACGTCGAGGCCGAGGTCCGCGAGGACGGCCGGGATGCGGTCCTCCAGGTCGGCGGCGCCGGAGGCCATCCAGCGGTCGAACGCGAGGGAGTAAGCGTCGTCGGAGCCCGGGGCGCCACTGCCAAGGGCGTCTGCGGCGGATTCCATGTCCAGCGTGGCCTGGGCGCAGCCGGTGCGCCGTGCGATGTAGCCGGCCACCGACTCGCCGGCGATCCGTTCGTGTTCCTGGGGCAGCCAGCCCACGAACGCGTCTGCCGGGGCCAGGCTGATGGTGCCATCCTGCGGCTGGTCGACGCCGGCCAGGAGCCGGAGCAGGGTGGACTTGCCCGCACCGTTGGCCCCCACCACGCCAACAACGTCGCCCGGTGCGACGGTCAGGGAGAGTTTGGAGAAGAGGGTGCGGTGGTCGTGGCCACCGGAGAGGTCCTTGGCAACAAGGGTTGCAGTCATTAGTCCATTCTCTCACCGCGGCCCGGAGCAGACGGCCACACGGCGTACCCGGCGGCCACCGGCCGCCGGGCATAAAAGAACCCGCTGGTCCGGACTTGGGGGGTGTACGGACCAGCGGGTTCGAGCATTTAGCATAGTTGAATCAGGACCTCCCGTAAACTCACCACAGTCGCTGCTCCACCGAACTTCAGAAGCCGCACCTCCATTCGACTCTGCAGGAAGCCGTAAATGCCCTTACCCGCCAAGGCGTTTCAACAATGGCTCCATGTCGTCGCTCCCAGCGCGAGCACAGCCGACATCTGCAGGATCTCCGGGATCAAGCGCACGACGCTCGCCCAGCAGCTGGTGCGCGGCAAAGTCGCGGAAACCACCCTCGTCAGCATCAGCCGGGCCCTGAACCGCAGCCCTCTGGCGGACCTTGCCTCGTTTGACAGCTATGCGGAACTTGCCGGGCGGCCGCAGCCGCCCACCCCCGCCGAACTGGTCAGCCAGATTGCCACCATGGATTTGCTGCGGGCTGTCATTTCCCGCTCGGCCCCGGCATACGGAGGCTACGGGGACGACGGCAGTACGATGACGCCGGCGCTCGGCCCCGCACCCCACGCCACCTCGGTCCGGAACTGGGTGGACGCGATCGATGACGGCGAACTGAGGCACCGGGTGTCTGACGCCACCGGAATCGCGCCGCAGAACTATTCGGCCCAGTTGACCGCCAACCGGCTGTCCCCGGAGTTGGCTGTCGCGACCGCCCGCGCCGCTGGCGTAGGCTTCACGGGCGGGCTCGTCGCTACGGGCTTGCTAACCGAGGCGGAGGCCGGCTGGGCCCCGGAGGCCAAGCAGGCCGCGCTGGATGCCCTGTCCGACGGCGACCTCACGGCCCTCGCCGGCGAGCGGCTGCAGGCCCTCGGTAAAAACCTGCGCCGCCAGGAACATGAACACGAACAAACCAAAAAGATATGGGAGAACCTCGGATGATCGCGATCCTGCAATGGACCACGTTGGCGGTCTGCGCACTCGTCGCGATCGCACGCATTCCGAGTGCCCTTCGGGGTGAGAACAGGTCGATTTTCGGCGTTTTCGTGCTCTCGACCCTCGCCATTCTGCTCAGCATCGACGTGAGCTATCTGGCCATCGATTCCTGGCTCGGATCCGAGAACTACACGAACCTCATCCTCCGCTTCGTCGTCTACGGGACGGTGCTGCTGGCCGGATACCGGATTGCCAAGGCCTTCGACGCACAGACGAGCATCCGCCTCATCATCGGCCCCGCGGGCCTGGGTGTTCTCACCGTGATAGGGATAGCCACCCTGGGCCTCTTCCTGGCGGCCGACACCACAGGATCCGTAACCGGGTTGACCACCCTTCCCGCGAGAAGCCCAGAGAATGCGGCACTCATCGAATGGTACGCGGCGGCGGGCCGGCTGTACCCGTCGTTCGTCGCCGCCTGCATCCTGCCCGCCACATACCTGGCGATCCGCCGGCGGCTACCCTTTGCCATCCGCATCGGGGCATTGCTGCTGACGGTCGCTTTCGCCGCCATGGCCTTCGGCTCCTTCTACCCCCTGATCCCGAGCGAAGCCGGGTATCTGAAAGCCGTCATCAACTACACCGCAGTCTTGTGTCTTGCCCTGGGGCTGGCCTTCGTCTGGATCTCGAGCCTGATGGCGAAAAGGCGAGCTTCCCGCGTGTAACCAGCCCTTGCCGTCGCGCCGCCGTGCCTTCGGCGGCCGAGGCCAGCGGCCAGACAGACGCGAACTGGTTAACCGGACAGCCACCGTAAGCTGAGCTGCGGAGCCACATGGGAGAGCCGTGATGATGGAGACGCTGGAATGGGCGACGCTGCTGGTGTGTTGCGCGGCGCTCCTCCTGCGTGTGCCGGACGCTGTGCGGGGCCGGAACCGGACCGTCTTCGGAATCCTCCTCCTGGGCACCTTGTGCAGTGTGCTCGCTGTCTCCGAACTCTACGACGCGATCGACCGCGCGCTGGGCGGATGGCTTCTCACGAGTCTGGTCCTGCGCTACCTGGTGTTCGCGGCTGTTCTGCTGGTCGGCCTCCGGGTGACGCAGGGTCTCGGCGCCGCCACGGCCCACCAACTCATTGCCGGGGGAACCGGGCGCTGGGGCTTGGCTGCCTGGCCGTTGCGGTGACGTTCTTCCTGATGGGCAGCTACGGCTCACCGGCGGCGCCGAACGCGCAGGCGGCGGGCGGCGTAGGGGACGCGGACCTTGCCTCCTATTTCACGGCTGCCGGCCGCACCTATCCCGCCTTCGTTTCGCTCGTCCTGGTGCCTCCGCTGCTGGCGGCCGTCCGGAGCGGACTGCCGCGCACCGTCAGGGCCGGTGCCCTGCTGGTCCTGCTCGGCGCCGTCTTCGCGGCCCTGAGCCTTCCGGCCGCCCTGACGCCGCCCAGCTGGGCGGACGCCCAGCATTTCGTCAACTACGCGGCGGTCCTGGGCTACGTACTGGGCCTCGTCGCGTTCTGGTTTTCGCGGGCTGATCGCGAGCCCGCCAGGTAACGCTAGGTAACGCTAGGGCAACATTACGTCAGAAGCGCGGCCAGGCATTCACAAAATCATTAGACCGTGAGAGAATCATGAATGTGTGAAAGCGGCATTCGCTTCGTGAACGGGGACAATCCGTGCGGAGCCGAGGCAGCCGCCCAAGCGCCATTGGGGGGATGAGTGGTAGCGGTCCGGTTGGACCGCTCCCACTCAGCCTGTTTAACAGCCTATCCGGCCACGGGCGTCAGCGCACGAACCTCAACGTGACCAGCTGGAAGGGCCGGAGCACCAGTTCCGCCGCGTCCCCCGCCGGAGTCACGCCGGGCGCCTCCGCCGGACGCTCCAGCAGGTCCACTGCATGGACGCCGCTGACGGCGAAGCCGGCCGTCACGACACCCCTGGACCGCTCCCCCAGCGATTCGTAGACCCGGACGATCACGTCGCCGGAGCCGTCCTCGGCGAGTTTCACGGCTTCAATGACCAGGGCCGGGTTGGAAACGGCCACGAGCGGCTCCACGCCGTGCGCGCCCTTGACCACGCGCGGCGCCAGATTCGTGCGATATCCCTCTTCGACAGCGTCAGCGATGTTGGCGCCCGGCCGGATGCTGACGTTCAGTTCGTGCCGGCCTCGGTCCGCCGCGGGGTCCGGGAACTTGGGCGCGCGCAGCAGCGAGAGCCGCACGGTGGTGGTCGTTCCGCCGTCGTCCTCCCGGATAGTCCGGGTGACGTCATGGCCGTACGTTGATGAGTTGGACACAGCCACCCCGTAGCCGGGCTCCGCGACGTGGATCCACCGGTGGGCGCAGATCTCGAACTTCGCGGTTTCCCAGGAGGTGTTGAGGTGCGTCGGGCGGAACACATGACCGAACTGGGTCTCCGACGCCGAGCGGTCCGCCCGGACGTCGAGCGCGAATCCGAGCTTGAGCAGCTTTTCGCTTTCCTGCCAGTCAACCGCCGTCGAAATCGCCAGGGAACCGGCGCCTGCCTCCAGCGATATCCGCTGGGTGACAGCGGAGGACCCTGCCAGCCGCTCCACGACAACGACGGCGTCCCGGCCACGGGATTCCACCGTCAGGGAGCGCGCGCCGGTCAGGCGGACGACGTTGCGCCGGTAGAAGGCGTCGATGTCCCAAGCATCCCATTCGTTTGGGGTGTCCCGGTGGAGCTCCAGCAGGTTCCCGAACTGCCCGGGGGCGATGGCGTCGCGTCCGCTCGCATGGTCGATCAGCGATTCCAGCAGGCCGTCGGCGTTCAAGACGGCCCGGATGATCCCGTTGTCCAGGATGTACCCGCCGCCGGCTTCGCTGACCAGCACGGGCTGCCCGGCAGGGACCGGCTCGGCTGCGGCCAGGGCGGGGACGCCGTGGCGCTCGTGCGGCGCGGCGTTGAGCAGGAAGTCAGTGTCCCCGGCGCCCAGCACCGCGCCGGCGGCGTCGGCGATGATGGCTTCCAGCTGCCGTCCGACGGCGGCGTAGTTCCGTTCGGCGTCCTGGTGCACCCACGCGATGGAGCTGCCCGGCAGGATGTCGTGAAACTGCTGCAGGAGCACCAAACGCCAGAGGCGCTTGAGCTCGGCCGACGGATAAACGTATCCGGCGCGCACAGCGGCTGTGGCACACCAGAGTTCGGCCTCGCGGAGCAGGTGTTCGCTGCGCCGGTTGCCCCGTTTGGTCTTGGCTTGGCTCGTGTAGGTGCCGCGGTGCAGTTCGAGGTACATCTCACCGACCCAGACCGGCAGTGCCTCGTACTCGGCCTGGGCGCCCGCGAAGAAACTGGCGGCCGAGCCGAGTTCCACTTTCGGCGATCCCTCCAGGTCTGCGGTGCGGCGCGCCGCAGCCAGCATCTCGCGGGTGGGGCCGCCGCCGCCGTCGCCATAGCCGAACGGGACCAGCGAGACGGTGCCCCGGCCGTGGTCCCGGTAGTTCCGCTCGGCGTGGGCGAGTTCCCGGCCGCTGAGTTCCGAACTGTAGCTGTCCACGGGCGGGAAGTGCGTGAAGACCCGGGTGCCGTCGATCCCCTCCCAGTTGAAGGTGTGGTGCGGCATCCGGTTGACCTGGTTCCAGGAGATCTTCTGGGTCAGGAACCACTTGCTCCCGGCGGCCTTGACGATCTGCGGCATGGCCGCCGAATAACCGAAGGTGTCCGGAAGCCAGGCCTCCTCGCATTCCACCCCGAACTCGGCGAGGAAAAAGCTCTTTCCCTCCAGGAACTGGCGGGCCATGGCCTCGCCGCCGGGCATGTTGGTGTCCGATTCGACCCACATGCCGCCCACGGGGACGAACTGTCCGGTCTTGACCTTCTCCCGGATGCGCCCGAAAAGCTCCGGGTACAGCTCCTTGATCCAGGCGAGCTGCTGGGCGGAGGAGCAGGAAAACACGAACCCGGGATCCTCGTCCATCAGTGCCACCACATTGGAGAAGGTGCGGGCGCATTTGCGGATGGTTTCGCGGACGGGCCAGAGCCAGGCGGAGTCGATGTGCGCGTGTCCGGTGGCGAGCAGGTGGTGGGCGGAGGCGTACGCCGGCCGGGCCAGGACGCCGGCCAGGGCCCCGCGCCCCGCTGCTGCCGTCCCCGGAACGTCGTCGGGATCCATCACGTCGAGCATCCGTTCCAGCGCGCGCAGGATTTCGTGGCGGCGGGGCAGTTCCGTCGGCAGTTCGTGCATCAGGCCAGTGAGGGTCCAGATGTCCTGCTGCAGTTCCCAGACCGTCTGGTTGAGTTCTGCGATGACGATCCGGCCGAGCCGGTACTTCGGTTCGTTGCCGGAGGTGGCCTTGTCGCCGTAGGGAGTGGCCGCGAACGTCCACCCCTGCGACAGGTCGGGGTTGGCGGCCGCCTCGACATAGAAGTCGACGGCCATCCCGCTGCCCAGCAGCTTCAGCGGTATGTACTGGTTCCGCGGGGAGATGGCCTTGATGATGGTCCCGTCCGGCCGCCAGGCGATTCCCTCGCATTGAAAACCGGGGAGGTCACCGCTGAACCCGAGGTCCACAATGACTTCCACCGAGGTGTCCACTGCCGTGCCCCAGGCGTCCGGGACCTGGCCCTGCAGCCGCAGCCACTTGGTGCTCCACGGCCGCCCCCAGGCCGCCCCGTGCTCCTGCGGCGTGAACTGCTGCCGGAGGGCCTCCATGACCGGGACCGGCTCGTCCGGGACATCCCAGCTGCTCAGGGTGAGCGGCACGCTGCGCGGATAGACCGCGGGGACGATGCGTTCGCGGACAAAGCGGTCCAGCCGGACTTCCGTGAGACGGCGGTCGTCGTGCAATGTGATCCTCTTAGCGCTGCGTGGATGACGCTGAAATGCATCCAATCGATGGATAAAACTTACTTCGCCGCCGGCCCACAGCCAAGTGGCTGTCAGCGGGCGCTGTCCGCCAAGCCTACGGGCACTCCCACGCGGCGGGCGCCCGCATACACGTTCAGCGACGTGCCGCGGCTGAAGCCGGCCAGCGTCATGCCGCTGGCCTCGGCCAGCTCGACCGCCAGGCTCGACGGGGCACTGACCGCGGCGAGGACCGGAATGCCGGCCAGGGCGGCCTTCTGAACAAGTTCGAACGACGCCCGGCCGGAGACCTGGAGGACGGTTCCGCGCAGCGGGAGCATGCCCTCGCGGAGGGCCCAGCCGACCACCTTGTCCACGGCGTTGTGGCGCCCCACGTCCTCGCGCAGGCACAGCAGCTCCGCGGAGCCGTCGTCGGCGGTCCGGAACAGGCCGGCGGCGTGCACGCCGCCGGTGACGTCGAAGACGGCCTGGGCTTCCCGCAGCCGGTCCGGGAGGGACGCGAGCGTGGCCACGGGCACCGTCAGCGGGTCGTCGGCCGGGCTGAAATGTGAGGACTTGTGCACGGCCTCGATGGAATCCGTGCCGCAGATGCCGCACGAGCTGGAGGTATACACGTTCCGGCCGGTGTCCGGGCGGACGACATCGGGCCTCAGCTGGGCGTCCACCACGTTGAACGTTTGGACGCCGTCCTCGTCTTCCCCCGCGCAGAACCGCAGCGAGACGAGCTGCTCGGGGCTCCAGATGACGCCTTCGGAGACGAGGAAGCCCGCCACGAGGTCGAAGTCGTTCCCCGGGGTCCGCATGGTGACGGAGAAGGACAGGCTGCCGATCCGGATCTCCAGCGGCTCCTCCACGGCAAGCACGTCCTCGCGGTGCCGGACCGGGAATTCGAGGGCCTGGGGCGACCCGTCCAGGACATATTTATGCACCTTGCGGCGCTGCGTGACGCGGCCCATCAGGTACTCCTAACCAACATAACTCCATCATGGCAAGCGCCGGGCCGGGTGGCCAGCGCTGGGTTCAGGGCCGGGCGCTACCCCAGCAGTTCGCTCCAGTCCACGGGCCCGCCGCTACCGGCAGGCTTCCGGGCGGGCCGTTTGGGCGCGGGCTTGTCTTTCGGCGCGGCCAGTTCCGGAAGGGGGGTGCCCCAGGGAAGGGCGAACGCCGGGACGGTCTCCCCCAGCTGCACTCCATGCGGCGGGACCACCAGTACGCCGTCGGCCGCGGCCAGGCCGCGCATCATGCCCGGGCCGGTGTGCTGCGCCGGAGACGCCATCCCGTAGAGGAGCCGGAAGGGCATCAGCCGGGTGCGGCCGGGGTCAGCGTCAATCATGGAGCCGCAGGGCACCTCGGTGACGGGCGGCAGGGATCGGTGCCCCAGCGCCGCCAGGAGCGGGGCGCCAATGGTTGACAGTGCCATCATGGCCGCGAGCGGGTTGCCCGGCAGCCCGATGATGAACCTGCCGTCCGGCAGTTCGGCCAGCACGGCCGGATGGCCGGGACGCATGGCGATGCCGTCGATCAGCAACCGTCCGCCGAGTTCGGCCACGGAACGGCGCAGGTGGTCCGTCCCGGACCGACCGGTGCCGCCAGTGGTGATGACGACGTCGGCGGGCAACGGTTCAGCGCGGGACCGCGCGGGGGGCTGCGGCGCCTCGGCTGCCCCGGGTTCCCCTTCCGGGTCGGTGTCCTCCAGCGCGGTGAGCCATTCGGCGTAGCTGTCGCCGACTTTCGTTTCGCCGGCACAGATCCCGCCGAGCATTTCCACGACGCCGGCGAGCTGGGGACCGAAAGTGTCGCGCACTTCCCCCGGCCGGGGGATCCCGGCGGTGACCACTTCCGAGCCGGTGAACACCAGCCGGACCACGGCTTTGCCCAGGACCGGAAGGGTGTCGTGGCCGGCGAGGGCCGCGAGAGCCAGGTGGGCGGGGTTGAGCACGGTGCCGCCCTTGATCAGCACTTCGCCGGCGGCGGCTTCCTCCGCGGCTTTCCGGATGTGCTCGCCGTTTCGGGGCTCGCCGGGCTTCGCGCCGCCGCCAAGCTGGAGGACCGGCAGCCCGTCCTCATCGGCGGCAATAGTGCCGCTTTCGCTCCGCAGCACGGCCCTCGCTCCGGGAGGAATCAGCCCGCCCGTGACGATCGGGCTGGCCTGGTGCGGTGCCAGCCGCTGGCCGGGTTCCGCGAGGATCCACGGTCCGGTGCCGTTGACGGCCCAGCCGTCCATGGCGGACGAGGCGTAGTGCGGCATATCGACGAGCGCCTCCACATCGGCGGCGAGTGTCCGCCCCAGCGCGTCGCGAAGAACCACGGGTGCCGCGGGGATGGGGGTCGCGCAGTCGAAGGCGAGCTGCCGGGCTTCCTGCCAGGTGTGCGCGAGGTGCCGATGGGGCGCAGGCTCGTCCCCCGGGGCAGCTGTACTGCCGTGAGGGGGTGCAGGTGTCATGCTCCGGAGACTTCGTTGGCCGCGTAGTCCTTGGCCAGTTTCCGGGCGACGCCCATCGCCGCTTCCATCGAGACGGCATCCGTGGCCTGGCCGGTACCCGCGGCCAGTCCTGCCGCAAACCCGGCAATAAAGGTCGTCAACGGCGCGGCGGGGCGCACCACGGAGTGCGCCGCCACCCCGGCGAGGGCCAGGACCGCATTCACGTCAACCTCGACGTCTTCCAGTTCCAGGGCCTGAAGCAGGGCGCGGCACCAGTCTTCGAGTGTTTCATCCTGGCTTTTCACCGTTTGCCTCCAAAGTCGAGTTCAGCGCGGGAACCCCGGGCCTTCCGCCTGGTCCGTGGCTATCGCGGTGACGGCCGTCGAAGCCGCGGCCTTCAGGCGGGCCGGTCACCCCCAAGGCGGAGGCATCGTCCCAAGTATCCACGTCATCCGTAGACCCCTTGGGGACGCTGACTTCCCGCAACTCCAGCCTAGCAAGAAGGGCGAATACCGAGGCATTTTCGAGCCCGCCGCCTTGTCGGGCGTCCGCCACACAGCGTTGTAGCGCAGCTGTGCTATAAAGGCCGACGAGAGGTTGCCGGCGCCCGTCGGAAGACACAGCCATCAGCCCGTCGCCCGGAGGCGCCGCCGACGCGGCCTCCAGCAGTGCTTCGACGGCTGCGCCGGCCCGGGGCATGTCAACGGCGAGGACCAGAGTCAGGGACGCCGCCCCGGGATGCCGGGGGTCGCGGCCGCTGTACCCTTCCAGGGCGGAGAGCCCGGCGGCGACGGCGGCGGCGGGGCCGGCAAAGGCCGGCTCCTCGCGGCAGCGCAGCACACCCTCGGGCAGGGTCCCGGGGTCAGGCCCGACGACGGCGACGGCGGCAGCGCCGCGCGCGGCGTGCAGGGCATGCTCCAGGAGGGGGGCGCCGTCGTGCAGCAGCCCGGACTTGGGCACGCCGCCCAGCCGGGACGCCCGGCCCCCGGAAAGAATGACTGCATCGAAGTCCACCGGCCCAGCCTAGCGCGGTCCGGCCCTGGCGACGCAGCCGAAGCGCACCGAAGCGCGCAGTCAGGCAGCCGATTCCGGCAGGAGAAACGGGTCCCAGGCCGGCGTCGGCTTCTCGAGCTCTTTGATTTGCCAGGTCGTGCCCTTCGGCGGCGCGGGGCTGAAGCCAAGCTTCCATCCCATTTCACCCGGCGTGTGATCGCCTTTGGCGTTGTTGCACCGCAGGCAGGCAGCGACGAGGTTCTCCCAGGAATCCGCTCCGCCCCTGGATTTGGGCTGGACATGATCGATCGTGTGGGCGGCTTTGCCGCAGTAGGCGCAACGGTGTCCGTCCCGGCGGAGCACACCGCGGCGGCTCACGGCCGTGACGGTGTTGTACCGGGGCCTGATGTAGCGATTCAAAAGAATCACCGATGGCCGGCCCAGTACGTCCTGAGGACCAACCACAGGATCGTCGCCTTCCGCCACGACGCTGGCCTTCCCAGTCAGCACAAGGACAAGCGCCCGGCGGAAGGTCACAACCGCCAGCGGTTCATATCCAGCATTCAGAACGAGAGTGCGCATCCGCATACCTCTTCACGGCCGCACCCGCCAGGGGCACGAGGGCCGGCTGCCCTCTGCATGGTCGGGCTATGGATCGACAAAACAAGAGTAAACATGGAGATGCCAATTCACCGAATCTTTTTTGCCCGCCCGGCCCGTGTCCGCTGAAGTTCATGTTCCGGCAACGCAAAGGACCCCTGCCGAATGGCAGGGGTCCTTTGCGTTGCGAACAGTTGTTGTCTTAGCCGCCGACGCGGATGAAGACCGGGCCGGAGCCTACGTTGACGCTCTGCAGGGAGGTGGTTCCGCCGTTCCAGCCGCCGTGGACGGCCATGCCGTTACCGACGTAAACAGCGATGTGGGCCATGCCCGATCCGCCGTTCCGGTAGTAGGCGAGGTCGCCCGGCTGTGCCGCGGCGGCGCTCACGGTACGGCCGAGGGACAAGTAACCTGCCGGCCAGCCGTGGTAGTTGATGCCCGCAGCAGCCAGCGCATTCGTGGCGAGTGCGGTGCAGTCCTGGCCCACGCCGATCTGGGCGTAGGCGGCAGCGGCGATCGAGGCGCCCATGCCGCTGGCGACGGCCGGAGCCTTGGTGCTGGCGCCGACGCGGGTGCCTGCTGCCGTGGCGGTCTGCTGTACCTGCAAGACGGGCTTCGGGGCTTCGACGACGGGGGCCGGGGAGGTGGTGACGGCCGGCTTCTCGTAAGAGATCGCGATGGTGGACTCAGCCGAGATGGTCGCGGGGGCGGCCGACTGGACTTCGAGGGTGGAAGCGGAGGTGGACTCGCGCTGAACGTTGGCCTCGGCAGCGTTGGCTGCGATACCGCTGGTCAGGACGAGGCCGGAGGCAGCAGCGATGACTGCGGCCTGGCGACCCATGCCACCGGCGTTGTCGCCGACGGCCTTGGCAATGACGGCGAGCGAGTTGGTCTTGGTGACCTCGGCGCGGTGCCGTGCGTTTGCACGAGTAGTCATTAAGTTCTCTCTTTCGTGATCCTGGGTCCGCGCTTTTCAGGCGCGGGCTGAGGACGCTCCGGCATCTTGGGGGTACGCCGGATCGCCCCGAAATGGGTTACTTAGCGAAGGGTGTACTGCGAAGACGCGCCAAAAGCGGGAACTGCTTGCAGGTGCATGGCCTGCGGGCCGGACTCAGCAGAGATTGAGACGGCGGGGTGAGATCCATTCCGGGCGCCGGAAAGGGCAACGCGGACTTTGGATTTCAGCGGGCTCGCTAGAGCCGCGCAAGCGCGGTGACGCGCAGCATTGTGGCGTGAAGACACGAAAGTAGCCTCTCCCAATGCCTGCGAGGTGAGCTGTCGGATTCGGATGGGAGTCACCCGGCCGCGCCGCTTCCTGGGAAGCTTTGCGACTTAACCCCAAGGTCTTCTTGCGAAGACCAAAATTGGTTCCCCCGCCCCTGCCAGACGATGTCATGCGAACGGACCTTGAGCGGTGGCAGAGCTAGGCAATCCACTCAAGAGCGCCAACTTCGGAGAAGTTGGCGTAGGTCAAACGGTACAGCAGTCGGGGCCCAATGTCACATTCAGATCACGGCGTGTCACAGGAATTCGAGAGCGTCCCATCAGCTTTTTTACAGCCAGCCGGTCGGGTCGACGACTTCGCCGTTGACCATGACCTCGAAGTGCAGGTGGCAGCCCGTGGAGGCTCCGGTGGTGCCGCTCATCGCTACGACAGCGCCGCGGGAGACCTGCTGACCCACCTTGACGCTGGCGGAGGACAGGTGGTTGTACGTGGTCTCCAGGCCGTTGCCGTGGTCGATCACTACCCGGTTTCCTCCACCGTAGGGGTGCCACCCGGTGAAGGTCACGGTGCCGCTTGCGGCGGCAAGGACGCCGGTGCCGCACTGGGCAGCATAATCCTGGCCGCGGTGGAACTCCCCGGAACCGCCGGTGATGGGGCTGACGCGGTATCCGAAGGGCGACGCGGTCTTCAGCTGGTCCAGGGGCGCCGCGAGGCTGCCCGAGGAGGCTGCCCGGGTGATGGACCCGACGGACTGAGCGCTCAGCAGCTGCTTGAGCTTCCCGTCCGGGTCACCCTGGGTGGTGACGGCGGTGCGGTTAAAGTCGATTTTGGCCTCGGCTGCGGTGACATCCGGCTGGACAGCGGCCGAAACGACTCCGGCGGAGGACCCGACGTCCGTGGCCATGACGGGGCCCGTGGCGGGGACAGTGACGGTGAGGACCAGACCCGTGGCAGCCAGTGCAATGCCGGCTTTTTGCCCTACGCCGCTGGCGGCGGCCAGGTCGGTAACCTGGCGGAAGGGGCTGCGGCGGCCTCTGCGTTCGTCACGGTGCGCGTCACGTGGGCGGTCTGCCGGGACGGCGACAGCCGGACGCGGCTCCGGAGCAGGACCGGTCGCACGACGGCGGCCCCTGACGGTCTGGGTGGTCAAAAACGGTTCCTCTCTGGAGAGCCTGCGGAGTTAGCTGTCGGATTCGGGTCAGAGAGATCAAAGACCCGGTCCGCCGTAGCAAGCATCAAGGCGCAGAGGAATCCAACGGAATTCCCCAGTGGAGTGGGCTTGCAGCTGACGGACTTCACCCCAAGGCTGCTGAACAGCCGGAAGTGGTTCCCCCGCCCCTGCCAGGAGGTGTTTCTGCGACTGATCCGCTGGCAGGGCTCGGCTTCGGATCAGATAACGCTTTGGTATCGGTACTAGTCTTCAACTATAGGGGATTAAGCCGCCCAGTAATAAATCCGTTATCGACCCTGTGCACAACTCATGGGTTGTCCCACGAGTTGCCGGTGAGCGGCTGCTAACCGACGGTAACAAAGACGTGGGCCGCCACCTCGGGCGGGAGCTCCAGGGCACCTTCGATGTCCGGCACGCGCACCGAGATGTACTCCCCCACGCGCTCCAGCGACACCAGTGCACCCGGGCGGATCCCGCCCTCATCGAGCTGGACGAGCAGTTCCGGTTCCACCTGGATGGGCTCGGCGAGCCGGCTTACCCTCACCCGGGAATCCGGCCCGTAGCCGGCCATGGCCTCGAGCAGGTTGATGACGCCGTCGGCATAGGGCTGGGAAGGCGGGCCGCCCAGCTCCGCGAGGCCCGGAATCGGGTTGCCATAGGGCGAAACGGTGGGATGGTTCAGCAGTTCGAAGATCCGCCGCTCCACCCGCTCGCTCATGACGTGTTCCCAGCGGCAGGCTTCTTCATGGACGTAGGCCCAGTCGAGCCCGATGACGTCAGCCAGCAGCCGCTCGGCCAGGCGGTGCTTCCGCATGACCTCGATGGCACGTTTCCGCCCGGTTTCCGTCATCTCCAGGTGGCGGTCGCCGGAAACAACCACCAGCCCGTCGCGTTCCATCCGGCCGATGGTCTGGGAGACGGTGGGGCCGGAGTGGCGCAGCCTTTCGGCGATGCGGGCGCGGAGGGCGACGATGTTTTCTTCTTCAAGTTCCAGAATGGTCCGAAGATACATCTCGGTTGTATCGATCAGATCCGTCATATCTCAGCTCCTCGAGCGCCGTCCTTGCGTGCTTCCCACCGTACCGCGTGCTGCAGGCGACCTGGCGGGGTCCGCCGTACGTTCGCAGGCCAGCTTAGCCTATTTTGAATTACTCCGGATAATCTCAGTGACCGGACTATGACGGGCATTTTTGCCTCCCCCGCCGGGCAGTCAGGCAGAATGAAACGCGAGACTCCGCTGCAGCCACGCTGCCGGGCCGCCTCCCGAGCCACACTTTTTGTACCAGCCGAAAATTGGAGCCACTGTGAGCGACACCAGCATCACGATTCCCGCCAACCTCCTGCCCAAGGACGGCCGGTTCGGCGCCGGACCGTCCAAGGTCCGTCCGGAGCAGATGGAAGCCCTCGCCGCGGCGTCGCAGCTGCTGGGGACGTCCCACCGCCAGGCGCCGGTCAAGAACCTCGTGGGATCGGTCCGGAGCGGGCTCAGCCAGTTCTTCCGCGCCCCCGAGGGCTATGAGGTCATCCTGGGCGTCGGCGGATCGACGGCGTTCTGGGACATCGCCAGCTTCGGCCTGGTGGAAAACAAGGCCCAGCACTTGTCCTTTGGCGAGTTTGGCTCAAAGTTCGCCTCCGCCACCAACAAGGCGCCGTTCCTGGCGGACTCCACCATCATCAAGTCCGAACCGGGCACCCGCCCGGCGGCCAAGGCCGAGGCCGGCGTCGATGTTTACGCCTGGCCGCAGAACGAGACGTCCACCGGCGTCGCCGCCCCGGTCCAGCGTGTGGCCGGCGCCGATGCCGGCTCCCTGGTCCTGGTTGACGCCACCTCGGCTGCCGGCGGGCTGGATGTCGACGTCGCTGAAGCGGACGTCTACTACTTCGCCCCGCAGAAGAACTTTGCCTCCGACGGCGGCCTGTGGCTTGGCCTGTTCTCCCCGGCAGCGCTGGAACGTGCGGCGCGGATCAAGGCCGGCGGCCGCTGGATCCCCGACTTCCTGGACCTCCAGACGGCGATTGACAACTCGCGGCTGAACCAGACCTACAACACTCCGGCCCTGGCCACGCTCGTCACCCTCGATGCCCAGGTGCAGTGGCTCAACGCGAACGGCGGACTGGACTTCGCCTCAGCGCGAACCGCGGATTCGGCCGGCCGCATCTACCGCTGGGCCGAGGCCTCGGAGTACGCCACCCCGTTCGTGGCGAAGGCTGGGGACCGCTCCAACGTCATCGCCACGATCGACTTCGATGACTCCATCGACGCCGCCGCGATCGCGAAGGTGCTCCGCGCCAACGGCATCGTCGACACCGAGCCGTACCGCAAGCTGGGCCGCAACCAGCTCCGCATCGCGACCTTCGTGGCCATCGAGCCGGACGATGTGTCCGCGCTGCTGGAGTGCATCGACTTCGTGGTGGGCGAGCTGAAGAAGTAACTTGCGCGCGGGCCCGGCCCTCAGGCGCCAGCGGCGGACGGCGTTCGACGGCACTGTCCGGGTTCAGTCCCGGGCGGCGCCGTCTGCGTCGGGGCCGTGTGCGCCGGGGCCGGCGGACACCACACGGAAGTAGCGCAGCCCGCGGGCCCGCCGGTCGAAGCGGATCCGCAGCTGCCTGGCCCGGATAATCCACACCAGCCCGATCAGGGCCGCGATCAGGCCGGAGGCCGCCGCGACGCTCAGGGACCAGCGGGGACCGGCGACGTTGGCAACCCACCCCACGAGCGGGGCCCCGATCGGCGTGCCGCCCATGAAGATCGCCATATAGAGCGCCATGACCCGGCCGCGCATCACGGGGTCCGTGGTGGTCTGCACGTAGCCGTTGGCGCTCGTCATCATGGTGATGGCGAAGAGCCCCACCGGAACCAGCGCCACGCCGAACCAGAAGTAGCTGGGGGCCAGCGCCGCGACGCCGGAGGCCACGCCGAAAGCTCCGGCCGCCCCGAAAATGATCCGCAGCCTGGGTTTCTTGCGGCCGGCGGACAGCAGGGCGCCGGCAACGGAGCCGATGGCCATGATGGAATTCATCAGCCCGAACGCGCTGGCATCAAGGCCGAATTCCGTGCCGACCATGGCCGCGATGAACAGCACAAAGTTCAGTCCCAGCGTCCCCACGATGAAGACCGCGACGAGCACCACCACGATGTCCGGACGGAACCGCACATAGCGCAGCCCCTCGCGGATCCGGCCCTTGCCGGCCGCGGCACGGGGCAGCTGGCGCAGCGAGGCGGTGGGAATCTTCCACAGGCTCAGCAGCAGCGCCATGAAGGTCAGGGTGTTGATCAGGAACACCCAGCCGGGGCCGACGGCGACCGTGAGGATGCCGGCCACCGCGGGCCCGATCATGCGGGCCACGTTGAAGGAGGCGCTGTTGAGGGCCACCGCGTTGGGCAGGTAATCGTCGCGGACCAGTTCGGAGACGAAGGTCTGCCGCACCGGGGCATCGAGGGCCGAGACAACGCCGAGCAGCAGCGCGAAACCGTAGACATGCCAGAGCTGCGCGGCCCCGGACACCACAAGGATGCCAAGCCCCGCACTCAGCACCGCCATCGCGGACTGGGTCAGGATGAGCAGCCGTTTCCGGTTGAATCGGTCAGCCAGCAGTCCGGCCACAGGGGCGAGGAAGAGCTGGGGCCCGAGCTGCAGGGCCATCGTGACGCCCATGGCACTGGCATCGTGATCGGTCAGGTGGTCAAAGACCAGCCAGTCCTGGGCAGTGCGCTGCATCCAGGTCCCGATGTTGGAAATCACCGCGCCGATGAACCAGATCCGGTAGTTCAGGATGTGCAGGGACTTGAAGGTAGACATCATGTCCAGCCCTCACTGTGCAGCGTCCCGCGTGGTTCCAACCGTTAGTCAGCCTGCGCTGCGGGCGACTCGTCTTCCGGCGCGTCTCCGGCACCCGGCACGTCATCGTCGTCAACATCGTCGGCGTCGTACTCGTCGCCGGCGCCGTCCGCGTTGCCGTCTGCATCGTCGGAGTCGTCTTCGGGCGCATCGTCCGAATCTTCGGAGCCGTCGTCGGGGTCGTCTTCCGGCTCAGCGGCGTCGAGGGTGTCCAGGGAGTCGGCGGTGTCCTCCGGCGGTGCCGTCACTGCGGCCGACGCAAGCTCTTCCTCGCCCTGTTCGTCGCCGGGGCGGACACGTTCGGCCCACGGGATCCATTCGGGCGCAAGGATCGAGTCGTCGGAGGGCAGCAGGCCCAGCTCATCGACCGTCACTACCTTGGACCGGGAGTTCCGGGTGAGCACGGCGTACCACTGCCAGCCGCCGTAGCCGGCAAGCTTGGATTCGAACAGGTGCGTGACCAGGCGGTCGCCCTCACTCTTGGCCGCGAGGTGCCGGCCGATCTGTTCAGCGGGGGCGATGCCCTCGATGGCGGCACGGGCGACGTCGACGGCGGCGGCCAGGAAGGCATCGGGCTTGCCGGTGCGCCAGACGGGAACGCCGGTGCGCGGCTTGCTGCCGTCTTTGGTTCCGGCTTTCTTGCCCCCGGCGTTCCTGTCCCCGGCGGCAGTCGTGTTCCCGGCAGTGGAGGGGGTCTGATCAGTTTCCGGAGTCATCACAGGGACCTACGCGTCCAGCTCGTCGGCAACCTTACGCAGGGCGACGGCGATCGCCTTGCCCTTGTTGCCTTCCGGGTACTTGCCCGCGGACAGGGTTCCGGACAGGTTGTCCAGCACGGAGACGAGGTCCTGGACCAGAGGGGCGAGATCCTTCGCGCTGGGCCGCTTGGCCTTGGCGATGGACGGTGTCTTGTCCAGCACGCGCAGGCCCAGGGCCTGGGCGCCCTTGCGGCCGTCGGCCACGCCGAACTCAACGCGGGTGCCCGCCTTCAGCTCGGTGACGCCCTCGGGCAGCGCGGACTTCGGCAGGAAGACTTCCTGGCCGTCCTCTCCCGCGAGGAATCCGAAGCCCTTTTCCTTGTCATACCATTTGACCTTGCCGGTAGGCACGTAATCAACCTTCTTCGTTCTGCTGGTGACACGGCCGGCGGTCACCGCATCCGCATGGATATGCGGGTTCAGGGTATGACTGCCAGGACCGTGTTGGTCTGTTCCTTCAAGGTTATCCTGCCCGGCCTACTTTGGTCGTTTGGGGCGCGGGACAGGCCGGACTGTTAGCGTTAGCTCCATGACTCCACTGCGTTTCCGGCGGCCACTGCTGATCGTCGCGGCTGCAGCCGCCGTGCTGTCGCTCACGGCCGTCGGCGTCGTGATGGCGATGGCCTTCAACAATGCCGTGTCGCCGGCCTGGATCACCTCCACCGCCCTCTACGGGCTTCCCGCGGCCTTCCTGCTCATGCTCTTGCTCGTGATCGACGGTGTCGCAGCCCGGCGCCGTACCCGAGGGCCGGACGAAAGGTAGCCTTGCACTGATGTCTCTAATCCGCGCGCTGAGCAAGGAACTGCAGGCACGCAGCGATGACTCGCTGCGTGCCTTGTTCTCCGCGCGGCCGGACCTGATTTCCCCGGGCGTGCCGGACTTCGCCGCCCTGGCGGCCCGCGCGAGCGGCCGTGTCAGCGTGCAGCGCGCGTTGGAGCGGCTGAACCGCCCGGAAATGCAGGTCCTGGAGACCCTGCACCTGTGCACGAACACGGACACCGGGCACAGCGCCTCCGCCCCGATGCTGAAGAAGCTGATCAACGGCGCGACCCTGGCCTCCATCGAAAAGATGCTGCATTCGCTCCAGGAACTGGCCCTCGTCCACCGGGCGGAACCCCCGCATGGAGCTGCGCCGCCCGCTGGCTCGAAGCAGCGCTACTACTTGCCCGTCGGCAGCCTCAAGGACGTCATCGGGATCTACCCGGCAGGGCTCGGGCGCAGCTACACCGAACTGGTGCGGCTCCAGCCGGCGTTCGCGCAGCGTGTGGTCCAGCTCGTCGGGGAACTGCACCGCAGCGGCGCTTCGATCTCCCCCGCGGCCACTCCGATGGAGGCCGCACTGTCGCTGCAGCACTGGACGGCCACACCGGAGTCCCTGCGGCAGATCCTCGCCACCGCCCCCGAACGCACGCCGGCACTGCTCGCACGCTTCGGGAACTGGGCCATGGGCGCCGTTCCCCAGGCGCAACGGCGCGCCTCCGTGCTGCACGAGGCCGCCGACGTCGGGCCGGTGGACTGGCTCCTGGCCCGCGGGCTGCTGGTGCCGCTGGACGCGGCCCATGTGGAGCTCCCGCACAGCGTCGGGGTCTCGCTGCGCGGCGGCTTTGTCATCGAGAAGTTCGCGCTGACTCCCCCGGTGCCGCGGCTGGGCGCCACCTCTGCAGCGCTGCGCCGCAATGCGGCCCTCGGAGCGATTGCCGAGACCCTGCGGCTGGTGGGTGAGCTGCTTTATTGCGTCCGTGAACAGCCTCTTGTCACGCTGCGCAGCGGCGGGGTGGGCGTCCGGGAGCTCAAGCGCCTGGCGGACGGGCTGCGGATCGAGATGCACGACGCCGGCGTCCTGGCCGAGTTGTGCGCCCTTTCCGGCCTCATCCGCCTGGACGTGGACAGTTCCGCCTGGGTCCAGCCGGCGCAGCTGGAGTGGCTGACGCTTCCGCGCCAGGAGCAGTGGCTCTGGCTGGTCAATGCCTGGCTCGCCAGCGAGCGGGCGCCGTCCCTGGTGGGACAGCCAGTCAACGGCCAGGCCGGGGTCCCGGCCCTGCACCGCGGTGCGGCCGGCAGCACCATCAACGCGCTCTCGGCCGAAGCCCAGCGCCCGGACGCCCCGGTGGTCCGGAAACGGATCCTGGAAATCCTGGCTGAACTGACCGAGGAAGCCGCGGCGCACGACGGGCAGGCACCGGTCCTGGACGCCGCGGCGGTGCTGGAACGCGCCGACTGGACCCAGCCCCGGATGGCACGGCGCTTCAGCTCGCTGATCCGGGGGGTGCTGGCCGAGGCCGAACTGCTCGGCCTCATCGGCTCGGGCGCGCTCAGCCAGATCGGGGCGGCCATCGCCGCCGAACAGCCCGACGCGGCGATGGGAATCCTGGGCGAACACCTGCCGGCAGCGTTGAACCATGTCCTGCTCCAGGCCGACCTGACGGCGGTGGCGCCCGGCTATCTCGCGCCGGAGCTGACCGAGAAGCTCCTCACCATGGCCGATGCCGAAGGCCAGGGCCCCGCCACGATCTACCGCTTCTCGGTGTCCTCGGTCCGGCGGGCCCTCGACGCCGGCCAGGACGCCCAAGCCATGCTGGACTTCCTCGGCCTGCACTCGGCGACGGCGATCCCGCAGCCGCTGAAGTACCTGATCGAGGACACCGCCGCCCGCCACGCCAGGCTGCGGGTGGGATCCGCCGCGAGCTTCATCCAGAGCGACGACGAAACGGCGCTCCTGGAGCTGCTGAACACGCCCGGCGCCGCCGGCCTCGGGTTGGTCCGGATCGCCCCCACTGTGCTGGTCTCGCACGCCGCTCCGCGGGAAACGGCGCAGCTGCTCCGGAGCCTGGGGCTGTCCCCGGCGGTGGAAGAGTCCGAGGCCGGCGGCGTCCGGCTGCGCCGCACCACCGCGGCGCCCGGCAGTGTGCGGCCGGTCTACAGCGCACCGCGCACCGCCCCTCCGGAAGCCGACGTCGATGCCCAGCTGGCGGTCCTGCGCAGCGAGCGCAACGCCGGCGGCGGCGCGTCCGGGCATCCGGCGGCGCCCCCCGGGAGCGAAGAGGCGACGCAGCTGGGGCTGGAAACCCTGCAGCGGGCGATCCGGCTCAAACAGCGTGTGGTGATGAACGTCGTCGACGGCATGGGGAATGCCGTGCGGGAAACGGTTGTTCCCGTAGCTGTGAACGGCGGACGGGTCCGGGTCTTCGACCCGGAAAAGGAAACCGAACGTGTCCTGTCCATCCACCGGATTATCGACGTAGAAGCCGCAGAGGAATTGCTCCAGTGAACGATGGACCGCTGATCGTCCAGAGTGACAAAACCATCCTGCTCGAAGTGGACCACGAACTCGCCACCGAGGCACGCCACGCCATCGCCGCCTTCGCCGAGCTGGAACGCGCCCCCGAGCACATCCACAGCTACCGGCTGACCCCGCTGGGCCTCTGGAACGCCCGGGCTGCCGGCCTTGACGCCGAGAAGGTGCTGGACACGCTGCTGAAGTACTCCCGTTTCCCGGTGCCGCATTCCCTGCTGATCGACGTCGAAGAGACCATGTCGCGGTACGGCCGGCTGCGGCTCGAGAAGGATCCGCAGCACGGCCTCGTCATGCGCACCTCGGACTATCCGGTGCTGGAGGAGGTCAGCCGCGCCAAGAAGATCGCCCCGCTGCTGGGCCCGAGGATCGACGGCGAGACCGTGGTGGTGCACTCCTCCCAGCGCGGCCAGCTCAAGCAGCTGCTGCTCAAGATCGGCTGGCCGGCAGAGGACCTGGCCGGGTACGTTGACGGCACGCCGCACCCCATCCTGCTCGACGAGTCCGGCTGGAAGCTCCGCCCTTACCAGAAGCTGGCGATGGAGAACTTCTGGGCCGGCGGTAGCGGCGTCGTCGTGCTCCCCTGCGGGGCCGGCAAAACGCTGGTGGGGGCCGCCGCGATGGCCACCAGCTCCACCACGACCCTGATCCTGGTCACCAACACGGTGTCCGCCCGGCAGTGGAAGGACGAGCTCCTCAAGCGGACCTCCCTCACCGAGGAGGAGATCGGCGAATACTCCGGCTCAGTCAAGGAGGTCCGGCCCGTGACAATCGCCACGTACCAGGTCCTGACCACCAAGCGGGGCGGGCTCTACCCCCACCTGGAGCTGGTGGACGGCAACGACTGGGGGCTCATCATCTACGACGAGGTCCACCTCCTGCCCGCCCCGATCTTCCGGATGACGGCGGACCTGCAGGCCCGCCGCAGGCTCGGGCTCACGGCCACGCTGGTCCGCGAAGACGGCCGCGAGGGCGAAGTGTTCAGCCTGATCGGGCCGAAGAGGTACGACGCGCCGTGGAAGGACATCGAGGCGCAGGGCTACATTGCCCCGGCCGATTGCGTGGAGGTCCGGATCGACCTGCCCCGCGACGAACGCGTGGCCTATGCGATGGCCGAGGACGCGGACAAATACCGGCTGTGCGCCACGTCAGAGTCCAAAACCCTGGTGGTGGAACAGCTCGTGGCCGCACACGCCGGCGAGCAGCTGCTGGTGATCGGCCAGTACATCGACCAGCTGGACGAGATCGGCGAGCGCCTGGACGCTCCGGTGATCAAGGGCGACACCCCGGTCAAGGAACGCCAAAGGCTCTTTGACGCCTTCCGCGCGGGCGAGGTGCAGACCCTCGTCGTGTCCAAGGTCGCCAACTTCTCGATCGACCTGCCCGAGGCCTCGGTCGCGATCCAGGTGTCCGGTTCCTTCGGTTCCCGGCAGGAGGAAGCCCAGCGCCTTGGCCGGCTGCTGCGTCCCAAGAAGGACGGCCGCGCCGCCCGCTTCTACTCCCTCGTGGCCAGGGACACGCTGGACCAGGACTTCGCGGCCAAGCGCCAGCGCTTCCTGGCCGAACAGGGCTACGCCTACCGGATCATGGATGCCCGGGACGTCGGGACCAGCTCACCCGCGGACTGACCCGGCACACCGCCTTCCGGCCAGGTCTCCGCGCTAGCGGATGTAGGTCGACCCGTCCTGTTCCATGGCTCCGGTGCGCGGGTCGCGCTGCGGGCGCTGGTACGCGAATTCGCCGCCGCTTCGGCCGCCGAAGGGGCGTCCGTGGTCGGCGAATTCTTCACGGAAGAACGCCAGGCACCACTCGCCCATCTGGAGGCGGGAGCCAGTGCGCAGTACGGACGATGATCCCGGACCGAAGCTGCCGCTGACTTTGCCGTGCCGGACCAGCACGTATTCATCCCGGTCATTGTGGACAATTTCCGCATGCAGTCCATCCAGTCCCGGAAGCTGCAACTGGGCGGAGGCATCACTGCCGATGCGCACCCGTTCCTCAGTGAGGCTGAACTCACGCGGGACCTGGCCGTTCCAGGACTTCGAGTCCTGCACGAAAATCAACCTGGGCCGGCCGCCGCCCCGGGTGTAGTGGGTGGTCGTGATGCGGCGGGGAATCCTGCGCTTCACTGTCGGCAGCAACGGCAACAGGGTTCCCGGCGGCAGCAGGGAAAATGTCCGGGCAGGAGAACGCCGGCCCCGTTTCAGCATGGGTGCCAGCGCTCCCAGCTTGCCCAGCTTGATGTGCGGCGACCGGGTAATCACCCGCTGCGAGGCCGGAGCGTCGACGGCGCCAAGGCTGATGATCCTGCCATCGGGTCCGTCCACGACGACCGACAGCCCCTGGTCCGACAGTGTCTTGGCCAAGGGCCTGAGATCGCCCAGGGACGGCATCCGGTGCGACAGCAGGGCGTCGATGCGGTCCAGCGCGACAACCACTTCACTCCCGGAAGCCTTCACCGACCCGCGGGCCTCCTCCCCCGATGCCTCCTGGAGGGAAAAGTCCAGGTTGATGTCGGCCCGGAACCGCGGGGCCATGGTCAGGCCCTGTTCTCGTCGGAACCCACGGCGTCCTTGTCGCTGGTGGTCACGCGGAGGCTCCCGTTCAGCTTCCAGGTGGCGCGCGGCGCGTCCGGGCCGATGTCGCGGGGAACTTCGATGGTCATGTCGATGAAGTTGTAGTTGATGGCGGCGCCTTTGCCGGTCAGGTAGGACTACATCTCTTCGGCAAGGTCCGCCCAGTCGCGGATGCTCCGGTCAACGGCGCCTGAACTGTCCACTGCGTTGCTTTCAGTCGTCACTTGGTGTCCTCTTCATTGGGGTACCCGCGCTCATACCGCCGCGGCGGAGTGGTTTTCGATAGGGCCACTCTAATGTCGTCACCGGCGCAGGGGAATGCCTTCGACGGACCACCTGTGCTCGCCCGCCGGCCGGTTCCGGCCGCCCCGGTGCCAGGCCGGGCCCACCGAACACACATCCGCCATTCAGAAAACTCCCAGATTCTGGGAGCATCATGGGAACCATGAAAAAGAACGGACCCGAAGCCAAGCTGCTCGTCGTCGATGATGAACCGAACATCCGCGAGCTGCTGTCCACGTCCCTGCGCTTTGCGGGCTTCGAGGTCGTCTCGGCGTCCAACGGGCGCGAGGCCCTGGCTGCGGCCGATCTGCATTCCCCCGACCTCGCCGTCCTGGACGTCATGCTGCCGGATATGGACGGTTTCACCGTCACCCGCCGGCTGCGCGCCGCAGGCAAACACTTCCCCGTTCTCTTCCTGACCGCCAAGGATGACACCGAGGACAAGGTCATGGGCCTGACCGTGGGCGGCGACGACTACGTCACCAAGCCCTTCAGCCTCGATGAAGTCGTGGCCCGCATCCGGGCCGTGCTGCGCCGCACCCAGCCGCTGCAGGACGACGATGCGGTCATCCGGGTCGATGATCTGGAGCTCGACGACGACGCCCACGAGGTCCGCCGCGGCGGCACCGTGATCGAGCTGTCCCCCACCGAATTCAAGCTCCTGCGCTACCTCATGCTGAACCCCAACCGGGTGCTGTCCAAGGCCCAGATCCTGGACCACGTCTGGGAATACGACTTCAACGGGGATGCCTCGATCGTCGAGTCTTACATCTCCTATCTGCGCCGCAAGGTGGATATTGATCCGGACGCCCCGGCCCTGATCCAGACCAAACGGGGCGTCGGCTACGTCCTGCGGACGGCCGAGAAGCGCTGACCTTGTTGCTGCACCGTTGGAAGTCGGCGTCGCTGCGGTCGCAGCTGGTCGCCATCATGACCGCACTGATGCTGGTGGCCCTCACCGCCACCGGCGCAGGGACCCTGACCCTGCTGCACAGCTATCTGCAGGGGCAGGTCGATGACAAGCTCCGGGCCGCGGTCACCTCGGTGCGCCAGCAGCAGTCCTTCAGCCAACTGCAGGACCAGAACCAGAGCATCCCCACCGACTACTCGCTGATGCTCTTCACGCCGGGACAGCCCCCGTTGCCGTTCGGCGGCAACAAGGAACTCCACCCGGACATCACCACCATCAGCGCCGCCGATGCCGCGGAGCGCCAGCAGAACGCGTTCCAGGTCCGCGGCACGGACGGACGCAACTGGCGGGTGGTCGCGCTCAACGTCGTCGACAGCAACCAGCGCAGCTCCGTGGTGGTCATCGGGCTCCCGCTGTGGCCGGTGGATTCCGTGATGGAACACGCCGTCCTGGTGGTCGTCGGCGTCGGGCTGCTGACCCTGGTCCTGGCGTTTTTCATCGCCACCTGGAGCATTTCCCGGTCCTTCCGGCCGCTGGCCCGGGTCGAGAAGACCGCCGCGGCCATTGCCGCCGGGGACCTCTCCCGGCGCGTCGAGATCGAAAACCCCAACACCGAGGTGGGCCGGCTGGGCAGCTCCCTCAATGCCATGCTCGCCCACATCGAGACGGCCTTTGCCGCCCGGATGGCCTCCGAAGCCCGGATGCGGCGCTTCGCCGCGGACGCCTCCCACGAACTGCGCACCCCGCTGGTGACGATCCGGGGTTTCTCCGAGCTGTACCGGCACGGCGCCTTGTCCACCCCCGAGGACGTGGCGACGGCAATGGGGCGGATCGAAAGCGAAGCCAAACGGATGGGGACCATGGTGGAGGACCTGCTGCTGCTGGCCAGGATCGATGAGCAGCGGCCGCTGCAGCAGAAGCCCGCCGATCTGCTGCTGGTCGCCAACGACGCCGTGGTGGACACGCAGGCGAGCGACCGCGGCCGCACCATCACCCTGACCGGGCTCGACGGCGGGCCCCCCGGACCGGCGCCGGTGCTGGGCGACGAGGCCAAGCTGCGGCAGGTCGTCGGGAACCTCGTGGGCAACGCCCTGCGCTACACCCCGGAGGGCACGCCCATTGAACTCGCCGTCGGCGTCCGGGACGGGGACGACGGCGCCCGGCAGTCCGTCATCGAGGTCCGCGACCACGGCCCCGGCGTCCCGGACGAGGAAGCCGCACGGATCTTCGAGCGGTTCTACCGCGCGGACACCTCCCGCACCCGGGAAACCGGAGGCAGCGGGCTGGGCCTGGCGATCGTCGCCGCCATCGTCGGCGCGCACGCCGGCACCGTCCGGGTCGCGAAGACCGACGGCGGCGGAGCCACCCTGGTGGTCAGCCTGCCGTTCCTGGACGAGGCCCCGGAGGACGACGGTTCGAGCGCCGGCCGTGGAGCCGGCACCGGTGACGGCGACAGTTCCGCTGACGCCGCCGGGAAGTAGCCCGACCGCGGTCCCTGCAGCTTTTCCACATAGCCTTACAGCGCGGTCCCCAGTCTCCTGCGGCCTGCCTAGGCTCGAAGCGTCCGGAGATTCCGGATCAGGCACCGCAGAGAGGGCATCCCATGAGCATCATCTCCGTCGACACGGAACTCCTCCAGCTCAAGTCGGCTAACGTCAAAGCCACGGTCGACCGGATCAGCGCCGACGTCCAGGCCATGAAACACGGCCTCGATGAATTGCAGGCCACGTGGCGCGGCTCGGCAGCCACCAACTTCCAGGCTCTCGTGGCCGAATGGACCCTGACCCAGGGAAAAGTGGAGGCATCCCTGGCGTCGATCAACCTGGCGCTGAACTCCGCAGCGGCGAGCTACGCCCAGGCCGAACTGCACAATACCCAGCGTTTCAGCTGAGCCCGGCGTTTCAGCTGAGCCCAGCGTTTCAGCTGAGCCCGGCGTCTAGCTGAGCCCAGCGTTTCAGCTGAGCCCGGCGTCTAGCTGAGCCCAGCGTTTCAGCTGAGCCCGGCGTTTCAGCTGAGCGGCCGCCGCGAGGCCGGAGACGGGCTCAGGCTTCGGGCGTGCCCTGGTGGAAGCGGAGCCGCCATTGGGCGCCGTCGTGGACCCACAGGGAGCTGCGCAGGGCCGTCCCTGACCGGGCGTGGCTGCGGTAGGTCAGGAGGACGGTCTGCTCCCCCAGCCGGTCCGCGCCCAGCAGCTCCAGCTCGGTGGGGCCTCCGGGATGATCTTCGAGGGACATCATCATGGCGTCCCGCGTCCAGATCCGGCCCGAGCTGCCGATCTCGGTGAAATCCGGGTGCAGCAGCACACCGGTGCGTCCCAGGTCCGCGCGGGTTTTCGGGCGGAGGAGTTCGCGCTCGAGTGCCTCGACGATGGCTTCCGGGCTCGCGTCGGTGCCCGGTGCGGGTGTGGTGTCCTCGTCGAGCTCGCTGAAGAGGTCGGGTTCATCGAAGAGCGACGGTTCCCCGAACAGCTGCTGCTGGCCAGCCAGTGCCGGGGCGGCCGGCGCGACCTGGGGTGCCGGGGCGGTCCGGGCCGGGGGAAGCGGGGCCTCGGCCGCGGCGCCGAAGCCGGGGCCTTGGCGGACGGCTACGCCCTGCTGGTAGGCCGTCGCAGCGGCCCTTGCGCGGTCATCCGCTGCCTCGTTGAGGTCGTGGCCGGCGTGGCCGCGCACCCATTCGAAGGTGTATTTGCGGCCGACCAGCGCCTGGTCGATCTCCTTGAGCAGTTCGACGTTCATGACGGGCTTGCCGTCGGACTTGCGCCAGCCCTTGCGTTTCCAGCCCGGCATCCATTTGGTGACGGAGTTGATGACGTACTGGCTGTCGCAGAGGATGTGCAGGTGCTCGCCCGGCAGGTGCGCGGTGGAGCGGAACAGGTCCAGGACGGCCATGAGCTCGCCCATGTTGTTGGTGCCGTGCGGCCATCCCCCGGCCCGCCAGCAGTCGTCGTTCACGTACCAGGCCCATCCGGCCGGGCCGGGATTTCCTAAAGCCGAACCGTCGGCTGCTGCTGTAATCGTCACTGCACTATCCTGCCAGACCGGGCGGGCCTTCAACGCCGACGGCGGCCCCACCCGAAGGAGGGACCGCCGTCGTTGAACTGGACGTTCAGCGCTGTACCAGCCAGCGCCGGAAGCCGGGTGGTTAGAAACCGCCCATGCCTCCCATGCCGCCCATGTCGTCGCCGCCGCCCATGGCCGGGGAGTTCTTCTCCGGCTTGTCGGCCACAACGGCCTCGGTGGTGAGGAACAGGCCGGCAATGGAAGCCGCGTTCTGCAGGGCAGAGCGGGTGACCTTGACCGGGTCGTTGATGCCGGCAGCCAGCAGGTCGACGTACTCGCCGGTCGCTGCGTTCAGGCCGTGGCCTGCGGGCAGGCCGCGGACCTTGTCGACCACAACGCCGGGCTCGAGGCCAGCGTTGAAGGCGATCTGCTTCAGCGGGGCGTCGATGGCAACGCGGACGATGTTCGCGCCGGTTGCCTCGTCGCCTTCGAGCTGCAGGTTGGCGAATGCCTTGGCGCCGGCCTGGATCAGGGCAACGCCACCGCCGGCGACAATGCCCTCTTCGACAGCAGCCTTGGCGTTGCGGACAGCGTCCTCAATGCGGTGCTTGCGTTCCTTGAGCTCGACCTCGGTTGCGGCACCGGCCTTGATGACTGCAACACCGCCGGCCAGCTTGGCCAGGCGTTCCTGCAGCTTCTCGCGGTCGTAGTCCGAATCGGAGTTCTCGATCTCGGCGCGGATCTGGGAAACGCGGCCGGCGATCTGGTCAGCGTCACCTGCACCCTCGACGATGGTGGTCTCGTCCTTGGTCACAACGACCTTGCGGGCGCGGCCCAGGAGTTCGAGTCCGGCAGTCTCAAGCTTGAGGCCGACTTCCTCGGAGATGACCTGGCCACCGGTGAGGATGGCGATGTCGGCGAGCTGCGCCTTGCGGCGGTCACCGAAGCCCGGAGCCTTGACGGCGACGGACTTGAAGGTGCCACGGATCTTGTTGACGATCAGGGTGGCCAGGGCCTCGCCCTCGATGTCTTCAGCAATGATCAGCAGCGGCTTGGAGGACTGCATGACCTTCTCGAGGACAGCAACCAGTTCCTTGACGTTGGAGATCTTCGAGTTGACGATCAGGATGTACGGATCCTCGAGGACCGTTTCCTGGCGCTCAGCGTCGGTGACGAAGTAAGCGGAGATGTAGCCCTTGTCGAAGCGCATGCCTTCGGTGAGCTCCAGCTCGAGGCCGAACGTGTTCGACTCCTCGACGGTGATGACGCCTTCCTTGCCGACCTTATCCAGGGCCTCGGCAATCAGGGCGCCAATCTCGTTGTCACCGGCAGAGATGGACGCCGTGGCGGCAATCTCTTCCTTGGTTTCGATTTCCTTGGCGGAGGCCAGGAGCTCGCGGGTGACAGCTTCGACAGCCTTCTCGATGCCGCGCTTGAGGGACAGGGGATCAGCACCGGCCGCGACGTTGCGCAGGCCTTCCTTGACCAGGGCCTGGGCCAGCACGGTGGCGGTGGTGGTTCCGTCGCCGGCGACGTCGTCCGTCTTCTTGGCGACTTCCTTGACCAGCTCGGCGCCGATCTTCTCGTAAGGATCGTCCAGCTCGATCTCCTTGGCGATGGAAACACCATCGTTGGTGATCGTGGGGGCGCCCCACTTCTTTTCGAGGACGACGTTGCGTCCACGCGGGCCGAGGGTGACCTTGACGGCGTCGGCGAGGATATTCAGGCCCCGCTCAAGGCCGCGGCGTGCCTCTTCATCAAATGCAATGATCTTGGCCATAACGGCAGTAGTCCTTTCGGGACAGTCGTTAAGAATGAACCTTTGCTGCGGTGCCCGCGACGGACGATCCTTGCCCCGCGGCCTCTGTATGCCGCGGGCCAGGGATCTCACCCCAGCCAGGTATTTCTTTCGCTCCCGGAGGCGGCTGCTGCAACTTGGCGACCGGGCGAACCGGGCGTCGTTTTAGCAGTCAATACGCGGGAGTGCTAACTCAATAATTAGCACTCCCCCGGGGAGAGTGCAAGCAGTGGGCGCGTCGGCCGGCCCCGCATCGACCAGCTGGCGGCGCCCCGGTACGTGCAATACGCTACGGGCGATTAACTCCCGCTGCTGCTGGCTGTCTCGCTGCCGCTCATGGTTGCGGTGTTGTCCGCGCCGTAGGTGTAGATGACGTAGTTGGCGGTGGTGACGTCACCGTGGACGTCGAAGCTGATCCGCCCGGATTCCCCGTCATAATCGGGCCGTTTGCCGGCCCGGAGGGCGTCGAGGCACTCCTGGTAGCTCTTGCAGACTGCGGCGTCGCCGGAAGGCCCTGCGCCGCCGGATGTCGGGACCTGGCCTCCCGAGACGGCGATCAGGGCGGCTGCGATGGAGGCTCCGGCGTCGTCCTCCGCGGCGGCGGCCGCAGTGGCGGCGAGGTTGACCGCGTCGTACGTCTCAGCGGCAAAAGTCATGTCCTTCAGCCCCGGATCCACGGAGACCAGTTCGCCCTGGAAGTGCGCGGAGGCGAAGGTCCCCGGAAGGATACCCCGGGCGCCCTCGAGGGCGCTGGATCCCAGGCCTGAACCGTACTGGTTGACCGCCCCGTCGCTGAGGATGAGCTTCCTTCCAGCAACGCCGGCGTTGTTCAGTTCGGCGATGACGCCCTGCGCCCCTGACCGCGAGACCAGTACGACGGCGTCGGGAGCTGCTGCCTTGACGGCAGCGGCCGCCTGCTGGGCACGGCCCGGGGCGAACCCGGCAACGGTGACGGACCCCAGGCCGGACTGCCGGGCGGCGGCGGCGACAGCGTTGGAAAGGTCTTTGCCATAGCTGCCTTCCTCGAAGACGACGGCGAGGGTGGCGGCACCGCCGTCCTTTGCGAGCTTGACCAGCACGGGGGCCTGGGCAATGTCGGCTGCCGAGGTCCGGAAGTAGTAGCCGCCGCTCTCATGGCTGCTGAGCCCGCTGGCGGCGTTGGCGGGGGAAATGATGGTGATCTTGGCCTTGGACAGGACATCGATGGCCGCAGGCGCCCGGCTTGAGTCCGTCGGCCCGATGACGACGTCGGCTTCGGCGGCCACGAGCGCCTTGGCCTGCGCGGCGGTGTCCGCGCTGATGGTCTCCGGGAGCAGCTCCACCGGTTTGCCCTTGTGGCCGCCCGCGGCGTTGATTTCCCTGACGGCAAGCCTTGCGGCTGCCAGCTGGGGCGCGTTGAGGAAGCTCTGCGGGCCGGTGTTGTCGAGGATCAGCCCGATCCGCAGGCTACCGTCGCCGCTCGCGTCCGCCTGCCCCACGCGGGCACCGCCCGTGGGCCCAAGGCACGCGGTCATGGTCAGGGCGGCAGCCGCGGCCACGGCCACGGCACGGCCGGCCCGCAGGGCCACAGCCCGGCGCGGCAGGACGCTGCCGGGGGCCCTCTGAGCAGCGGTCCGGTCGTCAGGGCCCTGCGGCGCGGGCGGCGCGGCGGCGGGGGTCACTGGACGGGCCGGACGCTTTCGGCCTGCGGGCCTTTTTCGCCCTCGCCGACTTCGAGTTCCACGCGCTGCCCCTCATCCAGGGCACGGTAGCCCTCCCCCACAATGGCAGACCAGTGCACGAAGACGTCGGCCCCCGAGCTGTCCACGGTGATGAATCCGTAGCCCTTCTCGGCGTTGAACCATTTGACGGTTCCCAATGCCATGGTGTCCACACTTTCAGTCGGCTGGCGGGCGGCCCACCACAATGTGGGCCGCGGATTGCGACCCGCAGAATGCAAAACGCAGAATGCAAAACGCAGAACGCAAAGACGGGATGCAAACGCAGTCCGCAAATACTGTACCCACAGCCTCGGGCCGGAGCGCAGGGCGGCGGCGGGTGAGGCGGCGAATAGTTATTCAGGCGTAACCGGAACGGACTACTGGAAACCGGGTGCCAGTACCACGACGAGTGGGAGCTGGAATTCAGCCGAGTCCACGACAGTCGGGATGCCGAGGAGTTCGCCCAGGGCATCGGCGTTGCCCTTCTGAGCGGCGCCGCTGTAGAAAATGACGGAGCGCTGCTGGGGCGCACCGCCCCAGTTTCCCATTGTGCCGATCTTCCAACCGGCGGTCGAGACCGTCCCGCCGACACGGTTCGCCAGTCCCGCGGTGGTGGTGCCGTTGAAGACCGCTACCGGCTGGGTCTTGTCGACTGCGGCAGCTGCGGAGGGTGTAGCGGATGCGGAGGGCAGCGCGCTGGCCGCCGGATTTGCCTCCGCGGGGGCGGACGCCGCCGGGCTGGATGGCTCGGAGCCGGGCACGGGCGTGGAGTCCGTGGTGGCGGGCGAAGCAGCGGCGCTGCCGCTGCCCTGCTCGGCCGATACAGCCGTCGTTTCTCCGGCGGACGAGAAGCCAAGTTTCGGCAGGATCAGGAAGGTCACGAGTCCGACGGCCAGGGCTGCGACGCCGACGGCCAGGATGGACCCCAAGCGGCCGCGACTGCGGGATTCGGCGACTGCCCGGTGGACACCCTGGCGTGTGGGGGTCTCCGGGACCCGATCAAATTCATCCCGAGCGTATTTGGTCATGGTAAAAACGACGTCCTTGCTGATTTCTGACGATTTGCCCACGCCGGCGTCCGCGCGGGAATCCGCGCTTCCGGCTGTGCTTTACGCGTCTGAGCCCAAACGGCGAGCAGTGCGCGCACGTTGGCGTGACGTACGTAGTCTACGCAATCTCTTCACCAGCATGGGATCGTGGGCCAGTGCATCCTCGGTGTCGATGAGGGCATTGAGGATCTGGTAGTAGTGCGTGGCGGAGAGATCGAAGAGCTCCCGGATGGCTTGTTCCTTGGCGCCGGCGTATTTCCACCACTGCCGTTCCAGCGCCAGCATCTGCTGGTCGCGGCTGCTCAGCGGCGACTCGGGGCTGGTCCCGGCGGCAACGGCGTCCGCCGTCGAAAGGTGCTCCTGCGCTTGTTCGGCCACGCCACACTCCCTGCTTGTTCCGGTACGGCTGGATCCGGTGAAAAGTCTCCACCCATGTTACGGGCGAATAACAGCCTTGTCATTCGACACCCTGCGAGAATGGACCCTGTGCCCGCCTCCGACTCCCTTGACTCCGATGCCCTTTTCGAGCTGGAGCCCGCAGTGACCCACGCCGTCGGCTTCGCCGAGCTGGCCCGCCTGCCATTGCTGGAGCTCGTGGCTGCCGACTGGGCCGAGGCGCTGGCCCCGGTCGAGGGGAACCTGCGCGACGTACTGGCGTTCCTGGGCCGGGAAGCTGCCGAGGGCCACGAGGTCCTGCCGTCGCCGTCGAACGTGCTGCGGGCCTTCCGGCAGCCGCTGGCGGGGGTCCGGGTACTGATCGTGGGCCAGGACCCGTATCCGACGCCCGGCCATGCCGTCGGGCTGTCCTTCGCCGTGGACGGCGCCACCCGGCCCATCCCGCGCAGCCTCGCCAATATCTACAAGGAACTCGAGGCCGATCTGGGGCTGCCGCCCCGGATCCACGGCGACCTCAGCCGCTGGGCGGACCAGGGTGTGCTGCTGCTGAACAGGGTTCTGAGCGTCCGGGCAGGGGCGGCCGGCTCGCACCGGAACAAGGGCTGGGAAGCCGTCACGACGGCGGCGATCCGCGCCGTTGCCAACCGGTTCGCCGCCGATGGGTCCCGTAAGCCCCTCGTTGCCATCCTGTGGGGGAAGGACGCCGAGGCCGTCCGGCCGCTGCTGGGACCCACCCCGTTGATCACCAGCGCCCACCCCAGTCCGCTCTCGGCCTCGCGCGGGTTCTTCGGCTCCCGGCCGTTCAGCCACGCCAATTCCCTGCTCCAGGAACAGGGTGACGGCACGGTGGATTGGGAACTCCCGCCGCTCCCGTAGCCGGCTTCACAGTCGGGGTTCCGCCCAGACTCTTTAGCTAGGCTTAGTCCTATGACCCCAGTCCCCGCCGCCACCTCGGCCACCCGGAAATCCCGCCCGCAGACCAACCTCACGGTCCTGCGCCGCGAGCAGCTCTCGCCGCACATGGTCCGGATCATCGCCGGCGGCCCGGGCTTCGCCGGTTACGTGAACAACGCCTTCGTGGACCGTTACATCAAGATCGTGTTCCCCCAGCCCGGGGTCACTTACCCGGAGCCCCTGGACCTCTGGGAAATCCGGGAAACCATGCCGCGCGGCCAATGGCCGCACACCCGGACCTACACGGTCCGCTGGGTCGACGAGGCGGCCGGCGAACTCGCCATCGACTTCGTGATCCACGGCGACGAAGGCCTCGCAGGCCCGTGGGCCGCTGCCGCCCGGCCCGGCGACGCCCTGACCTTCACCGGGCCGGGTGGCGGCTACAACCCGGATCCGGCCGCGGACTGGTACCTGTTCGCGGGCGACGAGTCCGCCCTGCCGGCCATCAGCGCCTCGATCGAATCGCTGCCGGAGGATGCCCGCGGCCTCGCCTTCCTCGAGGTGGACAGTGACGCCGACATCCAGGCCATCGCCGCGCCGGCCGGTGTGGAGCTGCGCTGGCTCCTGCGCGGCGGCGTGCCTGCCGGGGCCAGCAGACTGCTGGTCAGCGCGGTGCGCGAGGCCACGTGGCCGGAGGGCCGGGTGCAGGTCTTTGCGCACGGAGAGCGCGGCTACATGAAGAGCCTGCGGGAGGTGCTCTACGCGCAGCGCGGGCTGGAGCGCTCCCAGGTCTCGCTGTCCGGCTACTGGGCCATGGGCCGGGTGGAGGACGACTTCCAGGCCGAGAAGAAGATGCCGATCGGCCAGATTTAGCGGCGCCGCGCCCGCCGGCGTTCGTTGCTGGCCAGGCTGCGGGTCAGGGGCCGGGCGAGCGTGTCACCGAGCACGATACCGGCCGCGACACCCATCACGATGGCACCGGCGTTGAGCATGCCCCCGGCACCGAGCAGGATCTCGGATTCCTCAATGGTCAATACATACATGGACCGGAATATGGTCAGCCCGGGCAGCAGGATCAGCGCCGCCGGGACGGCCACCACCAGCTGCGGGGCGCCCATCCGGAGCGCCACAACC
Organism: Pseudarthrobacter sp. PvP090; assembly: GCF_040547365.1. Taxonomy (NCBI): domain Bacteria; kingdom Bacillati; phylum Actinomycetota; class Actinomycetes; order Micrococcales; family Micrococcaceae; genus Pseudarthrobacter; species Pseudarthrobacter sp. PvP090. Next base: position 36,812 of record NZ_JBEPPO010000005.1, on the reverse strand, counting down.
CGGGCCAGCAGGCCGATGACGACGGCGGCCAGGGCGGGCGAAAAGCGCGGCCCGATGCCCAGGGCTTCGCCCCCAATCAGCACCAGGTAGCCGACCACGCCCACGGCCGCGGTCGGCAGCAGCAGGGCCCAGCCGGTCTGTTCGGTGATGCCGATCATCAGCACCGCGATGGCGATCAGGATGACCACCACCCACAAGTCATACGCCGGCGGGAATGTTTCGGTGACGTCGATGGCTTCCATCCCGGTCATGTCCCCCACCACAAATCCCACGGCGATGCCGGCCACGAGCGCGCCGAACGTCAGCATGGTGGACAGGAACCGGCCGGCCGCCGTGACCGGGAAGCCGTTGATCGCATCCTGGACCGAGGACACCAGGCGTCCGGTCGGCAGCAGCAGCAGGATCCCGCCGACCACCACGATGGCCGGGGCGATCTGGATTCCTATCAGGCTCCCGAACCGCCATAGCAGCAGGGCGATGAAGGTGACGACGAAGGAGCAGGAAGCGGTGATGAAGAAGTCGGGCGTGCGCCAGCGGCCCAGCTGCCGGGCCAGCAGACTGACCAGCAGGTTGGACACGAACGCCACCGCGGAGGCTCCGGGGCCCCCGCCGAGCACACCCACGAAGACGGCGGAGAAGATCCCGAAGGCCACGGTGACCATCCAGCGCGGGAACGGCTTGGCGCTGCGGGTGATCTCCTCCAGTCGGCGGACGGCCTCCTCACGGCCAACCCCGCCGGCCACGATTTCAGTGACCAGCTGGTGGACCTGGGAGAGACCCGCGTAGTTGTTGGTCCAGGACCGGACCACACGCAACAGCGAGATGGGCGTCTGGTCCTTGGGGGCGTAATTGATCGCCACGGACTGGTTGGTGATGTCCACTTCGATGTGTTTGAGCCCCAGCGCTGCCGTGATGGCGATGATGCTGGTTTCCACTTCGAGGGCGCCGGCGCCGTACCGGAACATGGACTCGGCAAGGTGCAGCGCGAAGTCGATGGTCTTGCGGGCAGAGGTGTCCACCCCGCCCACCTGGATCATCGGGTTGGCATAAGGGCTTCCGGCGAGACGGTCCACGATGCTCATCGGCGCGGTCGGCGGGTTCTCGCCCTGGACCAGCCGGCGCAGCATCCGCTTGGCCGCGGCGTTCTGGCGCACCTGCGTGGCCGACATCGGCTCGGTCCTGGGCAGCCCGTCGGTGTGCGGCCTGCGGCGGCCGTGGGGTTCCTGGGTCATTCCGGCGTCCTTAATTTCCGTGGCAGCCGGTTTAGTAGAACTGCTGGCCCGTGCGGCGGGTGTAGAGCTGGCGGGCGACGCGTTCCCCCGCGGCCATCCAGGCCTTGTACTTCAGCGGGCTCAGCACCTGGTCGTAGCAGCCGACAAAGTCGGTCACAGTTTTGCTGAAGCTGGTCTTGAACAGGCCCAGTCCGTGGAACGGGTTGGACGTGTCCTTGAGCTGGTCGCTGGGGGGCGTGCCGCAGAAGTCGTATTCGGTGCAGCCGAGGTCCTTGAGCTGGTTGATGGCCGTCCACTGCACCAGGTGGGAGTCGCCGTACTGGCCGCGTTTCTGCAGCGAGCCGCCGTCCTTGTACGTGCCCTTGCGTCCGTAGTTGATGACGAAGGCACCGACGGAGGGCACACCGTCCTCGAAGACGAAGAGCAGCCTGCCCTGGCCACGGTTGATGAAGTTGGTCCAGAACTGGCGGTAGTACTCGTATTCGCGGACCCGGACCTGGGACTTGGCTTCCACGGTGTTGGTCATCAGCGCGTACATGGCTCGGAAGTTTTCCTCAGTGGGTTCCACGTTGTGGACCACCACGTCCTCGCGGATGGCGCGCCGGACGGCGTTGCGGCCGCGGGAGTGCAGGTTGCGCAGGAGCTGGTTCTGTTCCGGGGAGATGTCGAGCAGGGCCGTGGAGTCGTTGGGCTGCAGGTTGTGGGTCTTAACCAGCCCGGCTCCTTCGATCACCCGCGTGGCCTCCGCGGACAGCACGATGTCCGGCTCGATCTTGATGGCGAAGACGCCCAGCCGGGCACGCTTGACGAACTCCGCGTTGGCCGCGGCGATGCCGGGAATGTCCGCAACCGTTGCCACATCCGGGCCCTTGATCAGGTACCAGAGCTTGCCCAGGAGCGGGAAGGACTTCTCCAGGATGAGGTTGTAGCTGGTGTAATCGGCCGTCTCGTACACCAGGTGCAGGGGCTTCCAGCCAAAGTGCTGCTTGACCTCGGCGAAGGCTTCCGATTGCAGGAGATTGCCGCCGTTGGGGTTCGCGGTGACGTGGGAGTCCCAGTTGGCGATCTCGTCGGCAGAGGCGAAGCGGGCGGTGAATTCACGCAAGGGTGCGGCATCCAATCATTGCGGTACGAGCGTCGGCGGCATGCGGACATGCAGGTTCAAGTCTATCCGCCCGGCCCCCTGTTCCCGCCCGGAACGGACCCGCTACGCTGTAAGCATGCCGCCTGATCAGCAATCATTAGCCGCAGGATCCGGAAGCCGGGAAAACGCGCCCGCCAAGCGTGCGCTGGGACCCCAGTTGCTGGGACTGCTGGTCTTCCTCGCGGCCTCCGCCCTGGTCGCGGGACTCGGCGGACTCGCCACCGCCAACAACGTCGACGGCTGGTACGCCACCGCGGACAAGGCGCCGTGGTCACCGCCGAACTGGGTGTTCGGGCCGGTCTGGACGGCCCTGTACACCGCGATGGCCGTAGCCGCCTGGCTGGTCTGGCGGAGCCGGGCGGAGGGGACGAGACCGGCCCTCACCGCCTACGCCGTCCAGCTGGTGCTGAACCTGCTGTGGACGCCGGTCTTCTTCGGCCTGTACCCGTCGCTCGGCACCCCGGCCCTGTGGATCGCCTTTGTCATCATTGTGGCCCTGGCGGTGGCCGTGTCCGTCACCGTGCTGTATTTCGGACCGATCAGCCGCGCGGCCGGGCTCCTGCTGCTGCCCTACCTGGCCTGGATTGTGTTCGCCTCGTCGCTGAATCTCTGGATGGCGCTCAACAACTGACTCAGCACTCCACGACATTCACGGCGAGCCCGCCCATCGCGGTCTCCTTGTACTTGGAGCTCATGTCCCGCCCGGTCTCCCGCATGGTGACGATGACCTCGTCGAGGGACACCCGGTGCGAGCCGTCGCCCCACAACGCCATCTTGGCGGCGTTGATGGCCTTGGCCGCCGCGATGGCGTTGCGTTCGATGCAGGGGATCTGCACGAGGCCGCCGATCGGGTCGCAGGTCAGGCCGAGGTTGTGCTCCATCGCGATTTCCGCGGCGTTCTCCACCTGCTGCGGCGTGCCGCCCATGACTTCGGCCAGGCCTGCCGCTGCCATCGACGACGCCGAGCCCACCTCGCCCTGGCAGCCGACCTCGGCGCCGGAGATCGAGGCCTGTTCCTTGTACAGCACCCCGATGGCGGCCGCGGTCAGCAGGAACTTGACCACAACGTCGTCGCGGTCGGCCTGGGTGGCCTTGTCCATGCCCGGCGCGAAGTGCAGGGCGTAGTACAGCACGGCGGGGATGATGCCGGCGGCGCCGTTCGTCGGGGCCGTGACCACACGGCCGCCCGAGGCGTTTTCCTCGTTCACGGCCAGGGCGATCAGGTTGACCCATTCCTGCCAGTATTTCGGGTCCCGGTAGTCGGGGTCCTGGCCGCGTGTTTCCTTCATGAGGCGTTCGTGCCAGTCGGGCGCACGGCGGCGGACCTTGAGCCCGCCGGGCAGCAGTCCTTCGCGCTTGAGGCTGACCTCGACGCAGCCTTCCATTACGGAGTAGATGTGCAGGAGGCCTTCGCGGATCTCGGCCTCGGTGCGGGAGGCGCGCTCGTTGACGAACATGATCTCGCCGATCGAGAGGCCCTTGGACTGGCAGCGGCCCAGCAGTTCCGCGGCGGTGCGGAACGGCAGGGGCAGTTCCTTCTTGGATTCGTCGAGTTCCTTGAGCGCCGAGTCCTCCTCGCCCTCGCGGACGATGAAGCCGCCGCCGACGGAGAAGAAGGTGGCGCTGTGCACGACTTCCCCGCCGGCGTCGGAGACGGTGAACGTCATGCCGTTGGTGTGCCGGGGCAGGATGGTCAGGGGGCGCAGGATCATGTCCTGGACGCCGTAGGGAAGCTGTACCGTGCCGGCCAGCTGCAGTTTCCCGGTCTCGGCAATCGCGGCGAGCCGCTCCTCCACTTCCTCGGGGAGGATCAGTTCGGGGTGGAAGCCTTCCAGACCGAGCAGGATGGCGGTCATGGTGCCGTGGCCGTGGCCGGTGGCGGCGAGGGAACCGTACAGGTCAACTCGCAGCGATGCCACCTTGTCCAGGTCACCGGAGGCCTTGAGTTCTTCGGCGAACACGGCGGCAGCCCGCATGGGGCCCACCGTGTGTGAACTGGAGGGCCCTATTCCGATGGAAAAAAGGTCGAAGACTCCAACGGCCATTGTCGTTCCTAACTAGCTCTAACTGTGGCCCGGCAGATGGTCCTGCCGGAAGGCGGTGCGGCCGCCGGGTGGCGGCGGTTCCGCCGGATGCACGACGCCGGGCGGCAGCTTGTGGCGGCGGCCCGGCGTCGTGATCTGTACTGCTTCTACTACCTGTAATACGTCCCTTAGGCGAGGTTGGCAACCGAGGGGTAGAGCGGGTGGGCGGCGGCGAGGGCCTCCACCCGGGAGCGCAGACCGGACAGGTCCGTGCCGGCGTCGGCGGTCAGGGCCTCCGCGATGATGTCCGCAACTTCAGCGAAAGCCGCCTCGCCGAACCCGCGGGTGGCCAGCGCGGGAGTACCGATGCGCAGCCCGGAGGTGACCATCGGCGGGCGGGGGTCGAACGGCACAGCGTTGCGGTTGACGGTGATGTCGATTTCCGCGAGGCGGTCCTCGGCCTGCTGGCCGTTCAGCTCGCAGTTGCGCAGGTCCACGAGGACCAGGTGCACGTCGGTGCCGCCGGAGATCACGTTGATGCCCCTGGCAGTGACATCCGGCTGGACCAGCCGCTCGGCGAGGATCCGGGCCCCGGCCAGGACACGCTCCTGGCGCTCCTTGAACTCGGGGGACGCGGCGATCTTGAACGCCACAGCCTTGCCCGCGATCACGTGCTCCAGCGGGCCGCCCTGCTGGCCGGGGAACACCGCCGAGTTGATCTTCTTGGCGATGTCGGCATCGTTGGACAGGATGATGCCGCCGCGCGGACCGGCGAGGGTCTTGTGCGTGGTGGACGTCGTGACGTGGGCGTGCGGCACCGGGGACGGGTGCAGCCCGGCGGCGACGAGACCGGCGAAGTGGGCCATGTCCACCATCAGATAGGCGCCCACGGAATCGGCGATCCGGCGGAACTCGGCGAAGTCCAGCTGCCGGGCGTAGGCCGACCAGCCCGCGACGATCAGCTGCGGCTTGTGCTCCTGGGCCAGTCGCTCCACCTCGGCCATGTCGATCCGGTGGTCGTCCTCACGGACCTGGTACGGGATCACGTTGTACAGGCGGCCGGAGAAGTTAATCTTCATGCCGTGGGTGAGGTGTCCGCCGTGCGCCAGGTTCAGGCCCATGATGGTGTCGCCCGGGCGGATCAGGGCGTGCATGACGGAGGCGTTGGCCTGCGCGCCGGAGTGCGGCTGGACGTTGGCGTACTCGGCGCCGAACAGGGCCTTGACCCGGTCAATCGCGAGCTGCTCAATCACGTCAACGTGCTCGCAGCCGCCGTAGTAGCGCTTGCCCGGGTAGCCCTCGGCGTACTTGTTCGTCAGCACCGACCCCTGCGCCTGCATCACGGCCTTGGCGGTGTGGTTCTCCGAGGCAATCATCTCCAGGCCGTCCCGCTGGCGGGTCAGCTCGTCGTCGATCTTTGCGGCGATCTCCGGATCCAGGGCGGACAGCTCGGCGTCCAGGCTCGGGGAGACGACCTGCTCGAACACAGTCGCTGTGCCTGCGGCTGTGTCGGTGCCTGCGGCCGCGTTCACAGCTCGCCCCCGTTCTTGGACGCGTACTCCTGGGCGGACAGCAGCGGGCCATCGGACTCGGCGGCGACCTTGAAGAGCCAGCCGGCACCGTAGGGGTCGCTGTTGATCAGCGCGGGGTCCTCGACGACGGCCGGGTTGGTTTCGGTGACTTCGCCGGTGACGGGGGCGTACAGGTCCGAGACGGACTTGGTGGACTCCACCTCGCCGCAGGTCTCCCCCGCGGTGACCGTGGTGCCGACCTCGGGCAGGTCCACGTAGACGATGTCGCCGAGGGCGTCCGTGGCGACCGCCGAGATGCCGATGGACACAACATTCCCGGCCTCCCGCGCAACCCACTCGTGCTCGTCGGAGTACTGCAGTTCAGGGGCAACTCTTGCCATGTGTTTTTCCTAAGTCTTGAAGTGGTCGTGGTGCTAAATCCGGGGGACTACTTTTGGCGCTTGTAGAACGGCAGCGCGACAACCTCGAAGGGCTCAGCCTTGCCGCGGAGGTCGATGTCCAGGGCCGTGCCGGGTTCGGTGAACTCGACGTCGACGTAGGCCATCGCGACCGGGTAGCCCAGGGTCGGGCTGGGCTGGCCTGAGGTGACTTCACCGACGGTGTTGCCGTTCTTCAGGACCGGGTAGTGGCCGCGGCCGGCCCGGCGGCCGAGGCCCTTGAGCCCGACCAGCTTGCGGCCCGCGGTGGCGCCGGCGCCTGCTTCCTTCTTGGCGGCGAGGGCGGCCTTGCCGACGAAGTCGCCTTCCTTGGAGAGGGCGACGACGGGCCCCAAGCCGGCGGCGAAGGGGTCGCCCTCGAGGGAGAGCTCGTTGCCGTAGAGCGGCATCCCGGCCTCGAGCCGGAGCGAGTCGCGGGACGCGAGTCCGGCCGGGGTCAGTTCGCCGTCCTCGGCGATGGCCACGAGCGCCTGCCAAAGGGCGGCGGCGTCGTCGTTCGCGACGAAGATCTCGAATCCGTCCTCGCCGGTGTAGCCGGTGCGGGCCAGGAGGAGCTCCTGGCTGGTGCCGCCGAACATGAAGGGGACGTCGACGGCGGCGTAGTACTTCAGGCCGGTGACGAGTTCGTGCTGTGCGGCCGGAACCAGGCGCAGCAGGATCTCCTGGGCTTTGGGGCCCTGCACGGCGATCAGCGAGGTCACGGCGGAGGCGTCCTCGACGGTGACGTCGAAGCTCCCCTCGTTGCCGGAAGCAGCGCGCTCGGCCAGGGCCGCGGCCACGACCTTGGCGTTGCCCGCGTTCGGGACCACCAGGAACTTCTGCTCGCCCCGGCGGTAGGTGATGAGGTCGTCGATGATGCCGCCGTCCTCGTTGCAGATCAGCGAGTACTTGGCTTTGCCGACCGCCATTGCGGAGATTTTGCCGACCAGGGCGTAGTCCAGGAAGGCCGCAGCGTCGGGGCCGGTGACCCAGACTTCGCCCATGTGGGAGAGGTCGTAGAGGCCCGCGGACTTTCGGACGGCGTGGTGCTCGGCCAGCTCGGAGCTGTACTTGAGCGGCATCTGCCAGCCGCCGAAGTCCGTGAAGGAGGCGCCGAGCTTTTTGTGCTCATCGTAGAGGGCAGTGTGGTTCTCAGTCATCGTTGGCTGTCCTTATTTGGCGGAGTCGTCGGAGTGGGCTGCTGTGTCCTCTTCGAAGGCTTCGAGGGGAGGGCACGAGCAGATCAGGTTGCGGTCCCCTGCGGCGCCGTCGATCCGGCCGACCGGCGGGAAGTACTTGTCCTGGCGGAGCGTGTGGACCGGGAAGACGGCCTGCTCACGCGGGTACGCGCGGGCCCAGTCACTGCTGATGACGGCGGCGGCGGTGTGCGGGGAGTTGCGCAGCGGGCTGTGCTCGACGGTGAAGTCGCCGTGCGCCACCTGCTCAATCTCGGCGCGGATGGCGATCATGGCCGTGATGAAGCGGTCGATCTCGCCGATGTCCTCGGACTCGGTGGGCTCGACCATCAGGGTCCCGGCCACCGGGAACGCCAGGGTGGGGGCGTGGAAGCCGTAGTCGATCAGCCGCTTGGCGACGTCCTCGGCGGTGACTCCGGTCTTGGCCGTGAGTTCGCGCAGGTCCAGGATGCACTCGTGGGCCACGAGTCCGCCTTCGCCGGTGTAGAGCACCGGGAAGTAGTCGTTCAGGCGGGCCGCGATGTAGTTGGCTGCGAGCAGCGCGGACTTGGTGGCCTCGGTGAGGCCGTCGCCGCCCATGAGCTTCACGTAGGCCCAGGAGATCGGCAGCACGCCGGCGGAGCCGTAGCGTGAGGCGGAGATCGGGGTCCCGCTTTCGCCGTTGGCGGGATCAGCGGCATTTCCCGGCATGAACGGTGCCAGGTGGGCCTTGGCCGCGACCGGGCCGACGCCGGGGCCGCCGCCGCCGTGCGGGATGCAGAAGGTCTTGTGCAGGTTCAGGTGCGAGACATCGCCGCCGAACTGGCCCGGCTGGGCCAGCCCGACGAGGGCGTTGAGGTTGGCGCCGTCGATGTAGACCTGGCCGCCGGCGGCGTGGATGGCGTCGCAAACCTCGCGGACGTCGGCGTCGTACACCCCGTGGGTGGACGGGTAGGTGATCATGATCGCGGAGAGCGCGTCCTTGTGCAGCTCGATCTTGGCCTGCAGGTCGGCGTGGTCGATCGTGCCGTCGGCGGCCGTGGCCACGACAACAACCTTCATCCCGGCAAGCACCGCCGAGGCGGCGTTGGTGCCGTGCGCGGACGCCGGGATCAGGCAGATGGTGCGCTGGGCGTCGCCGCGGGAGAGGTGGTAGCCGCGGATGGCCAGCAGGCCGGCGAGCTCGCCCTGCGACCCGGCGTTGGGCTGGATGGAGACCTGGTCGTAGCCGGTGATCTCGGTCAGCTGGGCTTCGAGGTCCTCGATCAGTTCGCGCCAGCCGGCGGTCTGGGATTCAGGGGCGAAGGGGTGGATGGAGGCAAACTCCGGCCAGGAGATGGCTTCCATTTCGGCCGTGGCGTTCAGCTTCATGGTGCACGAACCCAGCGGGATCATGGTGCGGTCCAGGGCGAGGTCGCGGTCCGAGAGGCGGCGGATGTAGCGCAGCAGCTGGGTCTCGGAGCGGTGCGTGTTGAACACCGGGTGCTGCAGGTAGTCGGAGGTGCGCTCGACGGCGGAGTCCAGCGCGAAGGCATCAGCGGAATCCGCAACGGTGGCGCCGAAGGCGGCGACGACGTCGGCGACGATGGCCGCCGTCGTGGCCTCATCGGCGGAGATGCCGACGGTGTCCGCGTCGATGCCGCGCAGGTTGATGCCCTTGGCGTCGGCGGCGGCGATGATCTGCGTGGCCTTGCCGGGGACCGAGACGGTCACGGTGTCGAAGAAACTGGTGTGCAGCACGTCCAGGCCCGCGGCCTTCAGCGAGGCGGCGATGGTCCTGGCGTGGCCGTGGATGGTCTCGGCGATTGCCTTCAGGCCGTCCGGGCCGTGGTAGACGGCGTAGAAGGAGGACACGATCGCCAGCAGGGCCTGCGCGGTGCAGATGTTGGAGGTGGCCTTCTCCCGGCGAATGTGCTGCTCGCGGGTCTGCAGTGCGAGGCGGTAGGCCGGGACGCCGGCGTTGTCCTTGGAGACGCCGACCAGACGGCCGGGCATGGACCGCTCGAGGCCCTTCTGGACCGCCATGTAGGCGGCGTGCGGGCCGCCGAAGAACAGCGGGACGCCGAAACGCTGGGCGGAGCCGACGGCGATGTCGGCGCCCTGCTCGCCGGGCGGGGTGATGAGCGTCAGCGACAGGAGGTCCGCGGCGACGGTGACGAGGGCACCGCGTTCCTTGGCGTCGGCGATCACTGCGGTGTGGTCAAAGACGCGGCCGGAGGCGCCAGGCTGCTGCAGGACAACGCCGTTGATGACGCCGTCGGGAAGTCCCTTGGTGAGGTCCGCGACCTCGACCTCGAAGCCGAGGGCCTCGGCGCGGCCCTTGACGATCGCGATGGTCTGCGGCAGGCAGTCGGCGTCGAGGACGGTCTTGCCGTCGTGGGCGGTCTTGTTCTTGTTGGCCCGGCGCATCATGAGCACGGCCTCTGCGACGGCGGTAGCTTCGTCCAGCAGCGAGGCGTTGGCAATGGGCAGGCCGACAAGGTCCTGGACCATGGTCTGGAAGTTCAGCAGCGCCTCGAGCCGTCCCTGGGAAATCTCCGGCTGGTACGGGGTGTAGGCCGTGTACCAGGCCGGGGCTTCGAGGATGTTGCGGCGGATGACGGCCGGGGTGAGGGTGTCGTAGTAGCCCTGCCCGATCATCTGGACGGCGGTTTTGTTCTTCGCGGCGAGCTTGCGCAGCTCGGCGAGGACCTCGACTTCGCTGAGCGCCTGGCCGAGGGCCAGCGCTGAGTCCTGCCGGATGTCCTTCGGGACGGCCGTGTCGACGAGCGCATCGACCGAGTCGTAGCCGACAGCCTTCAGCATGGCGTCGACGTCGGCCTGGCGGCGGGCGCCGATGTGCCGGTCAACGAAGGACGTGGAGGCTGAGGTAACAGTCACAAGGAACTCCATAACTAAGGCGGCGCAGGGTACGCCACATTGATTCGGGTTCCTCCCCACTCTGTATTGGACCTGAGAGTTTCCGCGCAGCCGTGCTCTCGCAGGGCTCCGCTTGCACCGTCGGTGAGCACAGCATGTCAAATGACAGCCTGCTACTTTCCAGAGTTGCCTTGCCGCGGCGGTACGTGGGCCTGAGAGATTCCTGGGGAGGGTTTGCTCCTACGGCGCCTGCTTGTACCTACTTGCAGAACTCTCCCGCCGCAGATCAAAGGCATATTAAGTTTGCGTGACAACAGTCACAGCCCCTATTGTCCTACGCCGGGCCCGCGTCCGCAAACCAGTGACGCGCCGCGACCGCCGTCGCGCCCGACAGACGCTCTCGCACTTCTGGCGGAACAACGGGAAACGCTCCTGCACCTCTGGCGGATATTTCCCAGACGCTCCCGCACCTGATGTGCGGGAGCGTCTGGTGTTCAGCCGCCAGAGGTGCGGGAGGGTTTTATGCGATGCCGACTCAGCCGCGGAGCCGCTTGAGGGCGGTGAGCAGGCTTTCGACGTCGGGGCCGACCTCCGGGAGCGCGCCGCCCGGGCCGCGCGCCAGCATGGCGTTGAAGTACAGCCCGTCCCCCATGTAGAGGACCGGCTTGGCCATGGCGGGGCCGACGTCGGCCGCCAGCAGTTCCAGCCAGCTCGCCTGCACCGCGGCCATCCGGCGCAGGGTTTCCTGGTGGGCCACCTCAGCCAGCCGGGTGGCGGCCACGAAGACCCGGTCCAGCGGTGTGTCCGCCCAGACGGAGGATTTGATGAAGAACGCCGCGGCGCCTTCCGGCGCGGCAGCCATGGCGGCGAGGTCCTCGTCGAGCAGCCGGTCCAGCCGTTCAAGGAGGACGGAAATCATCGCCTCCTTGTTGGGGAAGTGGTAGAGCAGCCCGCCCTTGGAGACGCCGGCCAGCCGGGCCACGGCGTCCAGCGTCGCGGCGCGTTCGCCCTCTTCGATAAGCAGGGATTCGAACGCGTCAAGGACAGCTTCGCGGGCGACGGGTTTTCTGGCCATGGTTCCAATCATGCCCCGCGGCGGGGCCGTGACTTAACGGTCGGTTTCTTAACTGTACCGTCCAGACGGTACAGTTATCAGCATGAGCAACGCATCATTCACCCGCACCGGCACCGTTGGCGGCCCCGCCGCCGGCAACTCCGCCACCGGAACGATACAGTCCCAGGCGCCGCGCGCGCCCTGGCGCGACTGGCTGGCGCTGGCCCTGCTGATGTTTCCCGTGCTGCTCGTGGCCGTCGACAACACGGCCCTGACCTTTGCACTGCCGGCGATCGCGCGCAGCCTCGATGCTTCCGGCGTGGAGCTGCTCTGGATTGTCGACGCCTATCCCCTGGTCCTCGCCGGCCTCCTGGTGGCGATGGGCAGCCTCGGCGACAGGATCGGCCGCCGCCGACTGCTCTTCATCGGCAGCACCGGGTTCGCTGCCGTCTCGGCGGTCACGGCCTTCGCCCCCAGCGCCGAGTGGCTGATTGCCGGGCGCGCGGGGCTGGGATTCTTCGGCGCCATGCTGATGCCCTCCACCCTGTCCCTGATCCGGAACATCTTTCCCGAGCCCAACCGGCGCCGGCTGGCCGTGGCCATCTGGGCCGCCGGTTTCTCCGGCGGTGCCGCCCTGGGTCCGATCTTCGGCGGTTGGCTGGTGGAGCACTTCTGGTGGGGCGCGGTGCTGCTGGTGGCCGTGCCGATCATCCTGCCGCTGCTGGTCCTCGGCCCGGCCCTGATCCCGGAATCCCGGGACCCGAACCCGGGCCGGGTGGACGTGCCCAGCATCGTCCTGTCCCTGCTGGTCATGGTGCCGGTGGTTTATGGCATCAAGATCCTGGCCACGCACGGCTTGGGACTGGAACCGCTGGGCGCCATCGCCTTTGGCCTGCTGATGGGCTACGTCTTCATCCGGAGGCAGCGGCAGCTCCTGGCGGGCAGCCTGCGGCAGGACGGCGTGGCACGCGCCGCGGCACTGGACGGCGCAGGCGAACGAAACAGGACCGCCCCCCTGCTGGATCTCAGCCTCTTCGGCAACCGGGTCTTCAGCACCGCCATCATCGCCAATGTGCTGGCACTGTTCTCCTTCAACGGCTTCATCCTGTTCCTGGCCCAGCACCTGCAGCTGCTCGAGGGGCAGTCGCCCTCGGAATCCGGCGTCGCGATGGTCCCCGCGCTCATTGCGACCGTCCTGGCCGGGCTGCTGGTGGTGCCGCTGGTGAAAAAGGTCCGCCCTGGATTTGTGGTCGCGGGCGGGCTGCTCCTGAGCGCCGGCGGCTACTTCCTCGTGGCCTTCGGCGATCACGGCAACGGCCCTGCTCTGCTGCTGGCGGCCCTGCTGGTGCTGTGCCTGGGCGTCGGCGCCGCGGAGACCATCTCCAACGACCTGATCCTCGGAGCCGCCCCGGCGGAGAAGTCCGGGGCGGCGGCCGCAATTTCCGAAACCGGCTACGAAATCGGTTCCCTGCTGGGCACCGCCATCCTCGGCTCGATCCTGACAGCCTCCTACCAGGGCAATCTCCGGCTTCCCGCCGGCGCCGCGGACGCGGCGCCGGCCGAGGCATCAGCCCAGGCGGGCGAGACGCTCGCCGGGGCGGTGGAACTGGCGCAGGCCCTCCCGGGACCGCTGGCGGAGGCCGTGATGACCGCAGCCCGGGCCGCGTTCGACTCAGGCGTCCACATCACGGCCACCATTGCCCTGGTGCTTATGGCGGGGGCATCGGTGCTCGCCGCAGTCGTGCTCCGGAAGGTGCCGACTGCCAAATAGCCGGGGAACCGGAACGCTCCCGGCCCGGCAGGCGGCACTGCTTAAACGCCGAGTGCCCGGCGCCGGTGGGAACCGGGGCCGGGCACTGCGAACTGCCGGGGAACGCTACTTGCTGTCCGCCGTGGTGACGCTGGCGTTGGCCCGCATCGTCTCCGCATTGACCAGCCAGGCATACTGCTCGAACTTGGCAATGAACTCGTGCAGCAGGTCCGCCGTGGTGGGGTCCTCTTCGTCCACTTCGTCATGGACTTTGCGCATGGTGCCGACCGCGGCCTCGAGGGCAGCGACGATCCGCTCAATGGCGTCCTTGGTATTGATCAGGCCGTTGGGGAACTCAGCAAGCGAGGTGGACTTGGACACCGTGGAGCTGCGGCCGTCCGGCAGAGCGTGGAGTGCGCGCATGCGCTCCGCGAGGTCATCCGCGAACTCGCGGGCAGAATCGATAATCTCGTCCAGCTGCAGGTGGAGGTCCCGGAAGTTCGTTCCGACGATGTTCCAGTGCGCCTGCTTGCCCTGAACGTGAAGTTCGATCAGGTCAACGAGCACCGCCTGCAGGTTCGTCGTGAGGGTCGGTGAAGCTTTCATGCGTCCTCCTGAGTAGGTGCGATACCGTGGCGTCCGGTACCGCTAGGTCCGATATCTTCGACGCTACCGCAGGGTGCAACAGGACCGCGACGGTACCGGAAGAATTTCTCGGTCAGCTTACTAAGTCGGCTTACTAACGACGGTTGGCGCCCCCTGGACGACGCCGCCAACCGGCCAGGGCGTCACCAGAAATGCGCGACGTCGATCACGAACCGTGAGCCCGCGTCCGGCCCGGCCAGGGTGAACACGCGGAACGGCAGCCGGGCCCGGACGCCGAGGCCAAGGCTTGAATAGCCCTCGAAGCTGTTGGCCCATGCCACCTGCCGGAAGGTCTGGTAGCCGCTGACATTGCTCAGTTCTTTCGGGTCCGCCGGTTTGTAGGTGGCGTTGCCTTGGCCGTCATAGGCCGGGGCGTTCACCGTGACCTGGAGGAACGCCTGGCCCCGCAGCGGGACCGGCAGTCCCGATCCGTCCTGCGTGACCTGCGGAACGTAGCGGACGGTGTAGCCGCTGACGGGCCCGTTGAGGTCGATGACGAGCCGGTCGAAGCAGTAGTGCTGCCCTGTGCGGACATTCGTGACGTTGGCCGCGCTCATCCCCTCGGCACCCTTCATCAGCGAGCCCCACACGAGTCCGCAGTAGGGAGCCGCCGTTGCGGGGCCGGGCGCCACGAGCCCCGATCCAACAGCCATTAGGATCGCTATCAGCCACACCCGGAACTTCTTCATTTGGGCCGCCCCCTCGAGAGATGAGATAGCACCAGAATAGGAGCCTTTCGGGGCCGAATCGAGGGGTCGGCCGGATTTGCGTCGAACCGTTAGGCTGCGCCGCGGCTGGTCACGGGACGGTTGCGCCGCCGTCGTCCGGCTGCCGGTTGACTCCGGACAACGGCGAAGCGCCGGTCCCTTGCGGAATCCGGCGCTTCGCGGTGCCTTGCTGGAAAGTTGTGAAGTGGTGGCGCGCGGTGGAAGGTCCCCTAGCCTTCGCAGTCGCGGCAGTACTTCAGGCCGTTCTTTTCCTTGGCCACCTGGGACCGGTGACGGACCAGGAAGCAGGAGGAGCAGGTGAATTCATCGGACTGCTCGGGTACAACAATGACGGTCAGCTCTTCGCCGGAAAGATCAGCGCCGGGAAGGTCGATGCCTTCAGCCGTGTCGTTCTCGTCGACGTCAATGACAGCAGTCTGGGCGCCGCCGCCGCGGGACGCCTGAAGTGCCTCCAGCGACTCAGCGGGAGATTCTTCTTCTGTCTTGCGTGGTGCGTCGTAATCGGTAGCCATTTGGGGGTTCACTTTCGTTGCTGCGCAGCGCCATTTCAGGCACCTCAGTGAAGCAGTTTAGGACATTATGCACGCAGTTGAAGAATAGTGTGCCGAATCAGACACTTTGCGTCACACGGCCCCGCTAATGGGTCGGACAGGGCCCATCGACGGGCGCGGATAGCGTCCCGTTTAATGTCGGTCGGCCGCGGGCGCTGCGCTCAGGCGACGGGCCAGATGATGAGCGTCTTCCAGGTTGCCGGGTCCGGCTCCGCCGCGGGGTCGCTGAGGTAGTACTCCCACATCGCATCGCCCGGCGTCAGGCCTTCCGCCTGCATTTTCGCCATGATTGCCCCGTAAGTTTCGGGGAGCGTCTCGTAGGGGCCGACGTGCATCGCTTCGAAGGCCCGGCCGGCGGGGAGGGATCCCGCCGTCACACCGCCGTCGCCTCCGCCGGGGAACGGCGCCGCCACCGGAAAGCCGGCCTCGACGTCGACGACGTCGGTCGGCATCCCGCGATACATCGCGAACGGCGGTCCGGCCAGCTGGACATGCTGTTGTTCCGCCGCACTCATCACCGAGCTATACGCGCGGCCGAAGAACTCGCGCAGCCCCTTCATGGGAACGGTTTCACGCAACACTGCCGTCGGCTGTTCCTGAAGCTGCGTGGACTTGATGTCCGGCGTCTTGTCCGGATTCGTTTCAGTCATAGGCCCACATTCCGCCGGACGGCCAGCGAGGTCTAGGGCCTAACGTCCCGGCAGCCGCCGGCCACGACGCCGCGCCGGAAGACGGCGGGGACCTGACCCGGAATTCGAGCCGACCGCCGGGGCTGGCCGCCGATCCGATGCGTTTTGGAACAACTCCACGTGTTAGATTCTCGCTGTCTGCATCTTCTGTGCACGCTAGCGCAGCCCTTCCGGGCGCGGCCATCTGGGGGAAATGTTATGCCGTTATTCGATCGCATTCGGTCTTCTCTATCGAACCGCTTGTTGCCCGCCATGGTCCTGCTGCTGATGCTGGCACCGCTTGCCCCCGCATCCGCGGCGGCGCCGGCCACGACGCCGGCACGCGAAGCGTCCGCAGCGCAATTGCAGCCGGCTCCGGTGCCGACCGTCACCGGCACGGCCAAGATCGGTTACACCCTGACTGCCGTGCCCGGAACCTGGGGTCCGGCGCCCGTCGCCCTGAAGTATCAGTGGAAGGCCAACGGCCTCGTTCTCATCAACGCCACGGCCGCCACCTACAAACCAACGTCGGCCCAAACGGGCAAGACCCTCACCGTCACGGTCACCGGAACGAAGACCGGCTACACCAGCACAGCGAAGACCTCGGCCCCCACTGCCGCCGTCGCCGCCGGAACGCTGGGGCCGGCACCGGTGCCGACGATCACGGGCACCGCAAAGGTCGGCTACACCCTGACCGCCGTCCCGGGCACATGGGGTCCGGCGCCCGTGACACTGAAGTACCAGTGGAAAGCCAACGGCGTCGTGCTCCTCGGCGCGTCCGCCGCCACCTTCAAACCGGCGGCGGCGCACGCAGGCAAGACCCTCACCGTCACCGTCACCGGAACCAAGACCGGCTACTCCAGCAAGGCGAAGTCCTCCGCCTCCACCGCCGCAGTCAGGGCCGCAGGACCCGGCGTCGACGTGTCGTGGCCGCAGTGCGGAAACCCCCTGCCCAAGGGCCAGAGCTTCGCGATCGTTGGTGTCAACCACGGCTTGGCGAACAACACCAATCCGTGCCTGGCCACCCAGCTGTCCTGGGCCAAGACCTCCACCGGCGGAACCGGGCAGCCCCTTGTGGCGCTGTACGTCAATACCGGCAACCCTGGAACCGCCGGGTCCTGGTGGCCCACCAGCAACTCCTATGGCGGGAAGACCGTGGCCAACCCGTACGGTACCTGCACCAAGGGATCAGTTGGCACAGCCTGCTCCTACATGTACGGCTATGCCAAGGCCTATGACGACGCCAACATTCGCGGGATCACGAACCCGGCCTCCTACACGTGGTGGCTCGACGTCGAGACCGAAAACTCCTGGTCCACGAACAAGGCCGCCAACAGGGCCGACCTGGAAGGCATGGCAGCGTACTTCGCCAGCATCGGGGCCAAGACAGGCCTCTACTCGACCGGCTACCAATGGGGACTGATCGTCGGCACGGTGCCCTCGACTAGCAATCTCTACGCCCAGCGAAGCTGGCTCGCCGGCGCCAGTTCGTTAACCCATGCCAGCAGCATGTGTTCGGCAGCACCGCTGACAGGCGGCGGCAAAGTCACCATGACCCAATACATCTCGGGCGGGTTCGACTACAACAAGTCCTGCATCTAACGCCGGTCTCCGGGCGCCTCGGGCCCGTTCCTCGCTGCCAGCTTCGGGGGCAGAAGGGCAGCACCGGGTGGCGCCGCCCTTAGTTGTCCCGGGATGGTTTCTCAGGCCGCCGAGGGGCTGCCGTGGCGGTCAGGAACGGATGCGGCCCGAACCGACCGTGACGCCGCCGATAATCCCGGCCAGGCCCAGCGGCACGGCAGCCAGCGCCCCGATGTGGGGCAGCAGGCTTCCGCCGGCAACCAGATTGAGGCCGCCGACCACCACGGCCGGGGCCGCCACCAGCAAGCTCACCCACAGCTGGTCCCTCCGGTACAGCGACCAGCCGGCTGCGGCCAGGCCCAGTACGGAGCCCGCCAGGATGGACGTGCTGCCGAGCCGGTCCCGTTCGAAAGCGTTAGTGACGGTCCCGATATAGAACGTCTGGCCCAGGCCCAGACAGATGAGGACGACGCCCGCGGTCGCGGCGAGACCCCACGCCGCCCGGGCCGCCACAGACGATCCTTTCATGAGCGCTCCTGCCGTCATTTTGTGAACTGGAACGAGGCCGTATGGGCGGTGCCGTCAACCAGCGTCAGTGTGCAGGTCCGGCACGTCCCGGCCCAGGCCTTACTTGTCTTCCACACGTGGTTGTAAGTGTCCGTAACCGGATCGTACGCCAACGCGCTTCCGGGCATGACCCGGCGGGCGTGCTCGGTGTCTTTTCAAAGGGTGATGTCAGCGTGTCGTGGTCCGATGTCAGCCACAAAAAACCCCTCCGTTCCGGGCAAGACCACCGGAAGGGAGGGGTTTGTGGGGCCCCCTGTCGGATTCGAACCGACGACCCCCGCTTTACAAGAGCGGTGCTCTGGCCAACTGAGCTAAGGAGGCATTCCTGTGCACCGGCGGCTGCCGGGCCGCAATAAGGGCCTGGCGCGATGGCGCTAGATAAGGTTAGCCCACGGATGCCCGGTGATAAAAACAGGCCCGGCCCGGGACGAATCCGGACCGGGCCTGTCGTTTGCTCTTTTCTCCTGCCGTTTACTGCTTGGCGTCGATGGCGGCCTGCAGGAACTGCTCGAACGGGGTCTGGGCGCTCTCACCCTTGCCCCACTGCTGGCCCTCAACGAAGACGGTCGGCGTTCCGGTGACACCGATGGAGGCAGCCTGCTGGGTGGTGTATTTGACCCACGGGCGGAAGGTCTTCTCGTCCACGCACGTCTCGATGCTCTTGGCCCCGACGTCGGTGGCCATCTTCTTCAGGTCCGCATCCGAGATGCCGGCGCCGCCTTCAGCGGGCTGCTTCTCAAAGAGAGCATTGACGAAGTCCGCGTACTTCTCCGGCGATTCGTTCACAACGCAGGCGGCGGCGTTGGCTGCGCGGGAGGAGTAGTTCGTGGTGGAACGGGTGTCCAGGAAGCCCAGCGGACGGTACTCCACGGTGATCTTGCCTTCGTTGCGAAGGTTCGTGAGTGTCTCGTTGTACTGGGTCTCGAAGTTCTTGCACACGGGGCAGATGAAGTCGATGTAGAGGACCACCTTGACCGGCTTGCCGGCCTCAGCCTCGGCACCAGGTGCGGTCACAACTGCCGGCGGGGTCTCCGCCGGTGCGGGAATGTCGGCGACCCGGACGGTCGCAGGCTCGGTCTTCGCGACCTCGGAGTTGGCCAGGAGCGTGACGCCGCCGTAAACGTTGCCGTTGGCCGGGGTGGGGCCCTCGTCCGCGGTGGGGGCGTTCTTCTGGATGTTCGAGGTGACTACCAGCGCCACCACCACAATGATCGCGACGACTGCGGCAACGATGCCCCAGCCGATGAGCAGCTTGTTGCGCTTGTCCTTTTTGACCTGCGCCTCGCGGATTTCACGGGCTTTCTCGCGGGCCGCGGCAGTTCGCTCTGTTTTGGACTGACGGGGTTCGTTTGCGGGGCTCATTAGTTCCTCGGGTCGATCGGCCGGTGATATCCACTGGGTGGCAATTCATCATTTTAGGGGAGAAATCTGGGAACTTGCGCTTTCAACCTTCCTCCCCGCCTCCCAACGGACGAATAGCCCAGAAGATTCCGCCGGGCTAGGGTGGATAGGAGCCACGAGCGAACCCCAGGGAGCACCAATGCAGGCAAGCAAACACGCCGAATCGGATCCAAAATCCACGGGCGCTGTCGCCCACGGCACTGACGCGCAGGGCGCAGCCGCGCACGGCACAAGCGACGCCGATCCGGGCGCGCAATATGACTTCATGGTGGTGTCCAACCGCCTGCCGGTGGACCGCTGCTCCCCGGACGAGCCCGGCTGCGAGGACGGCTGGCGCCGCTCCCCCGGCGGCCTGGTCACCGCACTGGCCCCCATGATGACGAAGACCGACGGCGCCTGGGTCGGCTGGCACGGCGCCCCGGATGAGCATGTCCAGCCTTTCAGCCACGGCGGCATCGACCTCGTTCCCGTCCAGCTGAGCACGCACGACATCGAATTCTTTTATGAGGGCTTCTCCAACGCCACGCTCTGGCCGCTCTACCACGACGTGATCGCCCCGCCGGAGTTCCACCGGACCTGGTGGGACTCCTACCGCAAGGTCAACCGCCGGTTCGCGGACGCCGTGATCCACCACGCCAACCAGGGCGCCACCGTCTGGGTGCAGGACTACCAGCTCCAGCTCGTCCCGAAGATGCTGCGCGAGGCGCGTCCGGACCTGAAGATCGGGTTCTTCAATCACATCCCCTTCCCGCCGCCGGAGATTTTCGCCCAGCTGCCGTGGCGCCGCGCCATCATCGACGGCCTGCTCGGCGCGGACCTGGTCGGCTTCCAGCGCAGCAGCGATGCAGGCAACTTCATGCGCTCGGCCCGACGTTTCCTCGGCGCCAGCGTCAAGCAGCAGCAGGTCCACGTCAAGGGCAGCGACGGCGAGACCACCCATATCGCCCGTGCCCAGGCATTCCCCATCTCGATTGACGTCCAGCAGATCAGCGAACTCGCCCGGAAGCCCGAGATCATCGAGCGCGCCCGGCAGATCCGCCAGGATCTCGGCAACCCCAAGACCATCCTGCTCGGCGTCGACCGCCTCGACTACACCAAGGGCATCCGGCACAGGCTGAAGGCCTACGAGGAACTCCTGGCGGACGGCAAGGTGACGGTGGAGGACGCCGCCCTGATCCAGGTCGCCAGCCCCAGCCGCGAACGGGTGGAGCAGTACCGCCTGCTGCGCGAGGAAGTCGAGGGCACGGTCGGCCACATCAACGGCACCTACGACACCCTGCAGAACACCGCGGTCCGCTACCTGCACCACAACTACCCGATCGAGGAGATGGTGGCGCTCTACCTCGCGGCGGACGTCATGCTCGTCACGGCCCTGCGGGACGGCATGAACCTCGTGGCCAAGGAATACGTCACGGCCCGGACCAACAACGACGGCGCGCTGGTGCTGAGCGAGTTCGCCGGCGCCGCGGACCAGCTCAAGCAGGCCCTGCTGATCAACCCGCACGACATCGACGGCCTCAAGGAGACCGTCATGAAGGCCGTCAACATGCAGCCCGCCGAGGCAGCCCGCCGCATGCGCTCGATGCGCAAGCAGATTCTGGACCACGACGTCGATCTCTGGTCCTCCGACTTCCTGAGCGCGCTCGAAGAAAAGGTAATCCGCGATGACTCCTGAGCTCTCCCCGGAACAGACCCCGCTCTCGCTCTCACCGGACCTGCTCGAGGCCCTGCGCCGCATCGCCGCCACGGAGCATCTGCTGGTTGCGATGGATTTCGACGGCACGATGGCTCCCCTCGTGGACCATGCCGGGGATGCCCGCGCCCTCCCCCGTTCGGCAGCGGCCTTCGCCGCGCTCACCGAACTGCCGCGGACGACGACGGCGCTCATCTCGGGGCGCGCCCTGGACAGCCTGCGGGCGGTCGCCTTCCCCCCGGAGAAGACGCTGCTGATCGGCAGCCACGGCGCCGAAGTCTGGATGGGACCCGGGTCCTCGAAACTGGAACTCGATGACGCCCGCCGGGAGCTGCTCGCCGAGGTCCGGCGCGAGCTGGAGGGCATTGTGGAGGTGGCCCCGGGAACCCTGCTGGAGGACAAGCCGGCCGGCGTAGTCCTGCACACCCGCCTTGCCGAGGACGACGTCGCCGAGGACGCTGTCGCCGCTGCCCGTGCCGTACTGCAGGACCGGCCCGGGGTGTACCTGAAAAGCGGCAACCGCGTGCTGGAGACCTCCGTGGTCCACGCCTCCAAGGGGGAAGGCGTCGCCTTCCTGCGCCAGGCGACCGGCGCCACCGCCACGGTCTTCGCCGGCGATGACACCACTGACGAGGATGCCCTGGCACGCCTGCTCCCCGGGGATCTCGGGGTGAAGGTCGGACTGGACTTCACCCAGGCCCAGTTCCGGATCGAAGCGCCGGCGCATGTTTCCGAGCTGCTGGAGGCCCTGCTGCGGGAACGCCGACGCGCCCTCGGGCTGCCGGAGACTACCTCATAGCGGGCACCGGGTAAGCCGTATCACGTGTGACATCTGCAACATTTTGACCCTTTTAACAAAAATATGACATACTCTGGTTGTGATGTGGCGCACAAGTACCGTGCGGCGTCATTGGATACTCCTCGGCTTCGGCCGGGGAGTATACGCACGACCAGGTGCTGACAACTGAATTAACAACTGAAAAATAAGACCATTCACTACGGATCGTCCGGCACGTACCTGCCGGTGAAGGGATTGATAACTGTGGCTACAGTTACTTTTGATAACGCAACACGTCTGTACCCGGGCACGGATAAGCCCGCTGTTGACAAGCTCAACATTGAAATCGCCGATGGCGAATTCCTGGTCCTCGTTGGACCCTCCGGCTGTGGCAAGTCGACCTCCCTGCGTATGCTCGCAGGTCTTGAGGACGTCAACGCCGGCCGGATCCTCATTGGCGACCGCGATGTTACCGACGTTCCCCCGAAGGACCGCGACATCGCCATGGTCTTCCAGAACTACGCCCTGTACCCGCACATGACGGTCGCGGACAACATGGGCTTTGCGCTGAAGATCGCCGGTGTCAGCAAGGAAGAGCGCGCCGAGCGCGTCCGTGAAGCTGCCAAGCTCCTGGACCTCGAGCCGTACCTGGACCGCAAGCCGAAGGCACTCTCCGGCGGCCAGCGCCAGCGTGTTGCCATGGGCCGCGCGATCGTCCGTAACCCGCAGGTCTTCCTTATGGACGAGCCGCTGTCCAACCTTGATGCGAAGCTCCGCGTGCAGACCCGCACGCAGATCGCATCCCTGACCCGCCGCCTGGGCGTCACCACGGTCTACGTGACCCACGACCAGGTCGAGGCCATGACCATGGGCGACCGCGTCGCCGTACTGAAGGACGGCCTGCTGATGCAGGTCGACACCCCGCGCAACCTGTACGACAAGCCGAAGAACGTCTTCGTGGCCGGCTTCATCGGCTCCCCCGCGATGAACCTGCTCGAGCTTCCCGTCGTCGACGGCGGCGTGCAGTTCGGCGGCACGATCTACCCGGTGCCGCACAACGTCCTCGAAGAGGCCAGCGGCAAGACCGTCACGCTCGGTTCCCGCCCGGAGGATCTCGAGCAGGTCGCCCAGGGTGAAGGCCTCCAGGTTGAGGTCGACGTCGTCGAGGAACTCGGCGCCGACGCCTACGTCTACGGCCACACCACGCTGGACGGCCAGAGCCACGACATAGTGGCCCGCGTCGACGGCCGCCGTCCCCCGATGAAGGGTGAATCCATCTGGGTCCGCCCGCAGTCAGGCCACGTGCACCTGTTCGACACCAAGACCGGTCTGCGCCTGGGCGACTAACCCGCTGACGCAACCGACGGCGGTCCTCCCTACTGGAGGGCCGCCGTCGGGCTTTAACTTTCCTGGCAGCGCCCTTTTCGTTAGGGCCGCCGCCCTTAGTACGGAAGAATTGGTTCATGACCGAGCAAAACTCCAGCACCGAGGACAACGGCGCCCAGTGGCACGACGAACCCACCGACTACGGTCAGATCGGCAAGCTGCCCCGGTTCGAAGCCGCCAGCGCCAATGACAGCAAGGCGTCCGTGGCCTCGAGCTCGCTGAGCATCACCGCCGCCGCCACCGACCCGGAGCTGCTGGACCTGCCGTGGCACATCGCCCTGGAGGACTGGCCGGCGGAATACCTCGCCGCGCTCCCCCGCGGCATCTCCCGCCACATCGTGCGCTTCGCCCACCTTGGCGGCTCCGTCATCGCCATCAAGGAAACCTCGGAACACGTGGCCCGCCACGAGTACCACATGCTCCGCAAGCTCGCCCGGCTGGACGTGCCCTGCGTGGAACCGGTCGCCGTGATCACCGGCCGCACGACGCCGGACGGCCGGCCGCTGAACCCCGTGCTGGTCACCCGGCACCTGAAGTTCTCCATGCCGTACCGCGCCCTCTTTTCGCAGATGCTGCGCAAGGACACCCTCACGCGCCTGATCGACGCCCAGGCCCTGCTCCTGGTGCGCCTGCACCTGATCGGGTTTTACTGGGGCGACGTCTCCCTGTCCAACACGCTGTTCCGCCGCGACGCCGGAGCCTTCGCCGCCTACCTCGTGGACGCGGAGACCGGCGAGCTGTACCCGGACCTGTCCACGGGCCAGCGCGAATACGACCTGGAAATCGCCCGCGTCAATATCGCCGGTGAACTCATGGACCTGCTCGACGGCGGCCTGATCGAGGAAAAAGTCGACCCCGTGGCCACGAGCGAACTCATCATGGACAGCTACCGGCGCCTCTGGACCGAGCTGACGGAGAAGGAATCCTTCGAGATCGGTGAGCGCTGGCGGGTGGCGGCCCGCATCCGGAAGCTCAACGAGCTGGGGTTCGACGTCGAGGAATACGCGATCAAGACAACGCAGAACGGTTCCACGATCCAGCTGCAGCCCAAGGTGGTCGACGCCGGCCACCACCAGCGCCGGCTGCTGCGCCTGACCGGCCTGGACGCCCAGGAAAACCAGGCCCGCCGGCTCCTGAACGACATGGACTCCTTCCGCGCGGACAACAACCCCGGGATGGACGAGGAATACAGCGCCCACCTGTGGGTCAGCCAGATTTTCGAACCGATTGTCCGTTCCATCCCCCGCGACCTGTCCGGGAAGCTGGAGCCTGCGGAGGCTGTGCACGAGATCCTGGAGCACCGCTGGTACATGTCCGAGAAGGAGAACCGGCACATCCCGCTGGCCGAAGCCGTGCAGTCCTACATCGACTCGGAGCTGCGCCACCGCCGGGACGAGGCGGCCATCATGTTGAACCCGGACACGGAGCTGCTCAAGATCCTGGAGGTCGAAACGGAGGAATCCCGCTACGGCGCCGACGAGTCCATCGACGAATACCCCGACTCCGACGATTAGGCGTCCGCCCAACTGACTTGCAGCAGGGGCCGTTCTGGACCCTCAGAACGGCCCCTGCTGCCAGTCAGGGTGGCGGTAACAGCACAGGCGGGCTAGATCGCCTTGCCTGGGTTCAGGATGCCGGCCGGGTCGAACAGTTCCTTGATCCGGTGCTGCAGTTCGCGCACGGGTTCCTTCTGTTCCAGCCCGAGCCAGCGCAGCTTGAACTGGCCGATCCCGTGCTCCCCCGTGATGGTTCCGCCCATTGCCAGCGCCACGGTGATGGATTTGTCCAGGGCTTCGCCCAGCCGTCCCATGGCATCGGCACCGGCAGCGCTGTCCACCCGGTCCACCCAGAACGTCGGGTGCAGATTGCCGTCGCCGGCGTGCGCCACCACCTTGAGCCTGACCCCGTACGCCGCAGCCATGGCCTCCAGCTCAGCGACGTAGTCCACGAGCCGGGAGCGCGGCACGGCGACGTCCTCACCTACCCGGAATTCGTCGTCGACCTCCACTCCGCGGCTGTTGCGCCGCAGGTCCACGAGCCGCTCGGCTTCCGCGCTGGCTTCCATGGTCACCACCGCGCCGCCGGCCACGAGGACTGGCCGGATCACCGCCGCCTCCGCCGCGGCGCCGAAGCCGTCGGTCTGGATCAGCAGCAGGGACTGTCCCCGGGCGGCGAGGTCCGAGCCGTGCAGCTCATCGAGCTGGGCCAGCGTGCCGCTGTCGAGCAGTTCCATGATGGCCGGCTGCACGCGTGCCCGGCCCACGGCGAGGACGCCGGCCGCGGCGCTGCGGAAGTCCGGGTAGAAGGCGGCGATCGTGTGCACGTCCTGGGGGAGGTATTTGAGCCGGACGGTGATTCCGACGACGATCCCCAATGTCCCTTCGGAGCCGACGAAGAGCCCGGTGAGGTCGTAGCCTGCGACGCCCTTGAAGGTCTGGTGGCCGGTGTGGATGAGCGAGCCGTCGGCCAGGACGACGTCGAGCGCCAGCACCGAGTCGCGGGTCACCCCGTATTTGGCGCAGCGCAGGCCGCCGGCGTTCGTGGCCACGTTGCCGCCGATCGTGGACTGCTTGAAGCTGGCCGGGTCGGGGGCGTACATGAGTCCGTGGACTGCGGCGGCCGCGTTGAGGTCCGCGTTGATGACCCCGGGTTCGACGACGGCCGTTTCGTCATCGGCGTTGAGGTCCAGGATGCGGTTCATCCGTTCCAGGCTCAGCACGACGCATCCCTTGCTCGCATGGGCACCACCCGAGACACCCGTCCCGGCACCCCGGGCCACCAGCGGAACCCCGGCGGCGGCGCAGGCGCGGACGGTGGCCTGGACGTCGTCGATGGATTCGGCCCGGACCACGGCCTGCGGCAGCTGGTAGTCCAGCACCGGAGCCTGGTCCACGGCGTAAGCAGCCAGGGTGGGGGCATCCAGGGCGACTTTGGCCGGGCCCAGGGCAGAGGTGAGCTCGTCGATGATGCTCATGCGGTCTCCAGTTCGTCGAATCCGGCCTTCAGTCTAAGGCGCGGACACGGGAGCCCGGACTGGCGTGGTGATGGTGGCGTTCATTGTGGCGTGGCTGCGGGCAGCGTGGTGCCGGGCAGCACCCATGCCCCGGCCGCGGGGCCGCAGGTGCGGATCAGGATCCCCGAGGCCGACCCGTCAGCCAGGATCTGCCCGGCATCCCCGGGACCGGTGCTGACGGAACCCATGTCCAGGAGACCTGCGCCGAGGAGACCTGCGCTGAACGCGGGATCCGCCGCGAGGGCCCGGCACTGGGCGCCGGTCAGTGTCCCCGGCGCCAGATGAACGTCCGCGGCGGCCCGGGTGACGACGACGAGCACGGCGCTTCCTGCCGTTTCCCGGACAAAGGCGAGGGCGTCGCCTTCCGCGTGCAGCCAGCGGATTCCCCCGCCGGTCAGCGCGGGCTGGTCCCGGCGCAGCGCGGCGAGCGCGGCGTAGTCGTTCCGGAGGTCGGCAAGGATCCGGTCCGGATCGTCCCAGGGCATCGGCGTGCGCGACGCTTCCCCGTTGTAACCCTTGAGCCCGAATTCGTCGCCGGCGAACACCACCGGGACGCCGGGCATCGTGAACATCAGCACCGCGCCCAGCCGCTGGCCGCCGTCGATCATCACGGTGGCGGCCCGCGCGGTGTCGTGGCTGTTCAGCGCGTTCATGTTCTGCTGCCGGACGTTCCAGCTGAACGCGGCTGCCAGGTCCAGGTGGGTGGCCAGGAAGTCCTCGGCGCCGGTCCGGTTGGGGCCGGGCAAGGGGGTGCCGAAGAAATTGACGTGCGGGGCGTCGCCGGCGAGCCAGGACCAGAGGGGGCGGGTGAAGTTGGAGTAGGTCATGGCGCCGTGCCAGTGTTCCCCGCTGAAGTCCGGGGCGGCATCGTTGGTGGCTTCGGCCAGCAGCGCAGCCTCCGGGTTGATTTCCCGGACCCGGCCGGCGATCAGCCGGGCCACGTCCTGGTTCAGATCCGTGGCGCCGAGCCGTCCGGTCATGTTGCCGACGTCGATCCGCCAGCCGTCGAGGTTGAAGGGAGGCCTGAGCCAGCGGGCCACGGGCGAGTCGTCGGCCAGGACGAACCGTTCCTTAAGCCCCGCCGAGGCCCAGTTGAGTTTGGGCAGCGAGGCGACGCCGTACCAGGCTTCGTACTCCGTGTGCTCGCCATTGAAGTAGTAGTAGCCGGCTTCGGGAGCGCCCGGTTCGGCGAGGGCGCGCCGGAACCATTCGTGGGCGTCGCCGGAATGGTTGGCGGTGAGGTCGCCCATCACCTTCAGTCCGCGGGCGTGGGCGGCCTGCACCAGTTCCACCAGAGCCTGGTCTCCGCCAAGCAGCGGATCCACGAACGCAAAGGTCGCGGCGTCGTAGCGGTGGTTGGAGCGGGCCGGGAAGAACGGCGTGAGGTAGAGAACGTCCGCGCCGAGCTGCTGGATGTGGTCGAGCTTTTCGGTGATGCCGGCGAGGTCCCCGCCGTAGAACTGGTACGGGGTCCGCGGGCCGGAGCCCTCCACCGGGGTGGTGTCCCAGCTGCACGGCACCGCCCAGTCCGGGACGGGGCTGGCGGTGGCGGGCTGGTCCGGGAAGACCCCGTCCGCGGCCGCGCCGCGCGCGGAGGCCGCGGAGCGGGCGAAGCGGTCCGGGAAGATCTGGTACATCGTGCCCGTGCGGAGCCACTGCGGCGCCGCCGGGAACGTGGTCAGGCGGAAATCCGCGTAGTCGGAGACGTCCCGGCTGAAGAGGCCCTGCGCGTTCAGGCTCCAGTAGCGCAGCTCTCCACCGGCCGCGGCGGACGGTGCGCCCGAACCGCCCGCGGTGCCACCGCCGTCGGGCGCTGCCTGCGGAGCAGGGACCTCCAGCAGGAAGCGGTACCGGGCCACGGGGTTGGTGACCGTCATCGGCGCTTCCCACCAGACCCAGCCATCCGCCTCGCCACCATTGGTGCAGGGCTCATAGCGCGGCTCGCCGTCCTGGATCGAGCGCAGCCAGACCCTGGCGGCGCGTCCCCAGCCGGCCGGAACCCGGAGCCGCAGCCAGGCCGTGTCCCCGAGCGACACCTGCTGCGGGGCGTGCAGGCCGGAGCCGTCGTGGTGCGGCAGCAGCCCCGGCGTGCCCGGCCCGGGCCTGCCCAGCCCCGCCACGGTTAGCCCTTCACCGAGCCCTGGGTGAGGCCGCTGACGATGTAGCGCTGCAGGAAGAGGAACAGTGCCATCACCGGCACGGCCGCGACCACGGCACCGGCGGCAAAGACGCCCCAGTTCTCGGACCGCTGCTGCGCCACGAAGGAATAGAGGCCGACGGCGAGGGTCTGGCTGTCCGGGTCCGTGAGCACCACGCTGGCGATCACGAATTCGCCGGAGATGCCGATGAAGGACAGCAGGCCGACGACGGCCAGGATCGGGGTGACCAGGCGCATGATGATGCCAAAGAAGATCTGTGTGTGGCTGGCGCCGTCGATCTTGGCTGCCTCGTCGAGGGACTTCGGGACGGTGTTGAAGAACCCGTACATCAGGTAGGTGTTCACGCCCAGGGCCCCGCCGAGGTAGACCATGATGAGGCCCAGCTGGCTGCCGAGGCCCAGCGCCGGGATGACCTCGGAGATGCCGCTGAGCAGCAGGAAGATCGCGACGACGGCGAGCAGTTGCGGGAACATCTGCAGCAGCAGCAGGCTGAGCAGGCCGATCCGGCGGCCCTTGAAGCGCATCCGGGAGAACGCGTACGCCGCCATGGCGCCGAGGAACACGGTGGCCGCAGACGTCACGACGCCCACCACCATGGTGTTCACGAACCAGCGGGCGTAGGGCCGCCCGGGGTTGTTGAACAGCTCGGTGAAATTGCCGAAGTCGATGCGGCTGAACAGGGCATTGGAGCCCACCAGCGTTCCGGTGGAGTTGAACGCCGCGGAGAGCACGTACAGCAGCGGAAAAATCGCGAAGGTGGTCACGGCGATGCCGACCAGGTGCCGCCAGCCCTTGTCCTTGAACCAGACCCCGAACGGGCGCCGGCGCTGCAGCAGGCGGAGCTGCTCGACGTCGGTGGTGCTTCGGGGTGCCGCGTCATCGACGCCGGCCGGAGCTGCGGTTGTGCTGACGGTACTTGCTGACCCGTTCATGAGTTCACGTCCTCGAGTGCCTTGGTCTGCTTGAAGCTGATGGCCGAAACAGTGGCCACGATGATGAAGATGATGATGGCCAGGGCGCTGGCGAGGCCATAGTCACGGCCCGTCCCCTGGCCGAACGCCACCTTGTAGACGAGCGTGATCAGGATGTCCGTCGCTCCGATGTCCCGGTCCGTGTCCGCGAAGCGCGGGCCGCCGCCGGTGAGCATGAAGATCACGTTGAAGTTGTTGAAGTTGAAGGCGAAGGAGGAGATCAGCAGCGGCGCGATGGAGACCAGCAGCAGGGGCAGCTTGATGGCGCGGAACACCCGCCACGGTCCGGCGCCGTCCATCCGGGCGGCCTCGTCCAGCTCGGTCGGCAGCGACTGCAGGGCACCGGTGCAGACGAGGAACATGTATGGGAAGCCGAGCCACAGGTTGACGACAAGCACACTGATCTTGGCCAGGAACGGGTCCGTGAGCCAGCCGATCGTGGCCCCGCCCAGCAGGGTCTGGTTGAGCCAGCCGAACTGCGGGTTGAGGATGCCGGACCAGACCAGCCCGGACAGGAACGCCGGGAAGGCGTAGGGCAGGATCATCAGGATCCGGTACACCTTCTTGCCGCGCAGGTCCTCGCGGTTGAAGGTCATGGCCAGGAACAGGCCCATCGCGAAGGTCAGCGCCACGGAGGCCACGGCGAAGGTGAAGGTCCAGAGGATGACGCCCAGCAGCGGGCCTCTCAGGCTGGGATCGGTGAAGGCACGGGCGAAGTTCTCCATGCCGACGTCGATCTTCCATCCGGTGGTGAGCGTCTCGCCGTTGCTGGCCGCGAAGGCGCCCTTGCCGTTGTCCCGGTAAACAGCACCCGTATCGGTGTCGGTGAAGGTGTCGGCCGCGGCGTCGTAGGTCAGGGCCGGCTTGAACTGGTAGGCGTTGCTGCCGTCGGCGGTCCGCAGGGTGCCGTCGGCCGGGTCGGCGGAGACGGGAACGGTGATGCCCAGGATCTGCTGCTGGTTCGCCACGATCTCCTGGAAGTTCAGGGTGCGGTAGCCGTCCAGGGCGTTGGCCTTGCCGGTGGAGTCCGTGCCCGCGCCGGAAACGGCCTCAAGGGGCGCCTCCGTGCTGCCGAGCGAAACCTTGCCGTCCGGGTCCGTGAAGAGCAGGTAGAAGGAATTGTCCTTCGCGAGGACTGCCGTCTTGTACGCCGGCGAATCGGGGACGCGTTTCTGTGCGGTGAGCTGAATGGCGGCGATCGCGTCATCCTTGGTGCTGTTGTGCCCGTCCCCGTAGTTGGTGAAGGCGATGTAGCCGCTGAACAGGACGACGAAGACCTGGAAGACCAGCAGGAACAGCACTCCGGGGGCCAGATACTTCGCTGGGAGTCCGCCCTTGCGCAGGTAGATCCAGTTGATCGCGAGGACAACGGCGGAGGAAACGGCCAGCGCGCCCCACGACTCGCTGAGGAAAAGCATCATCAGGACGTAGACAGCCAGAGCGTCCACGAGGCCCAGCAGCACGATCTTGGCGACGGTGCCTTTGGTGGTGTCGGGGCCGAAACGGCGGCGCCCTGTGCCCGGGCGGACGGGCCGCCCGGGGGCGCCGTCCGCGGCTGTTGCCGTGCCTTTTGCGGCGGCCGGGGTGCCGGCCTGGCGGAGTTCGGTATCTGTCATGGCTGTCTACAGTCCTTGGGAGCAGCTGGTGGCGGTGCAGGAACGGGCCGGGCGGCATTGCTGCCGCCCGGCCCGGTGCTTGCCGGTCCGGAACGTTTTTGGGGTATCAGGACGTCACGAACCGGCGCGGGGACTAACCCCCGATTTTGGCCTTGATGCTGGCGGCCATCTTGGCCCAGTCAGCGGCCGGGTCGCCCTGGCCCTGGATCAGGGCGAGCTCGGTGGCTCCCCAGTCAGCCCAGACAGCGCTCATTTCCGGGATGGCCGGCATCGGGACGCCGGTGGCGCCGATCTTGCCGAAGGCTGCCACGACGGGATCGCTGGCGGCCTTCTCGAAGGATGCCTTCAGGGCCGGCGGACGGCCTCCGGCCTTGTACATCGAGTCCTGGGCGTCCTCGGAGGTGAGGTAGTTGGTCACGAACTCGTTGGTGGCCAGGGCGTTGGCGCTCTTGGCGCTGATGAAGAAGCCGTTGACGCCGATGAACGGCTGGGCCGGCTTGTCGCCGGCGGTGGGCAGTGCGTCCACAGCGAACTTGAGGCCCTTCTTCTGCACGTCCGGCACGTTCCACGGGCCCGTCAGGAAGTACGGGGACTCCCCGGCCAGGAACTTCTCCTTGGCGATGTCACCGGTGATGTTGGAGTTGATGATCTTCTCGCCGGCGTCGCCCCAGGCGAGCAGCTTCTTGGCGAACTCCACACCGGCGGCGTCGCCGATCAGGAGCTGCTTGGGATCGTAACCGCCGTCGGCAGCCAGGCCGAAGACCTGGGAGCCCATGGAGGCCTGCAGCGGGTACAGGTGGTAGGGGTCGCCCTGCTTCGGGTCCATGCCGACCAGGAACGGGAACTGCGCCTTGCCCTCGGCGACGGCCTTCTTGCCGTTGGCGATGACCTCGTCGAAGGTCTTGGCGGCCGCAGGGACCATATCGGTGTTGCGCAGCAGTGCGATGTTCTCGATCGCGTACGGGACGCCGTAGACGGAACCGTTGAACGTCATGGCCTTGACGGACGAGTCCTGGAAGCCGGCTTTCTTGTCGCCGAGCTCAACCGGGGCGATAACGCCGTTCTGGACGAACTTGCCTACCCAGTCGTGCGGGCCAACGATCAGGTCCGGGCCCTTGCCCGTCGGGACCTGCGTGATGAAGTCGTCGCGGACTGCCGCGAAGTCCTTGACCACGAGCTTCACTTCGATGCCCGTGTCCGCCTGGAACTTGGCGGTGATGTCCTTCAGCGCGGGTGAGCGCTCGGCATCGACCCACATGGTGATGGTGCCGGCGCCGGCCGCCTTGAGGTCCGGCTTGGCCGTGGCGGTGGCCGGTGCCGTGGCGGCCGCGCCGCCGCAGGCACTCAGTGCCAGCGCGGCAGCTACGGAGAGCGCCCCGGCCGTGAAAACACGGCGGCTGGTCCCGGTTTTGAGGGTGTTCTGCACCTTCATTGGTGTCCCTTTCATGAATCCTGCATCCACGCTGACGGCCCTGTCGGGAGGCTCTGGTCAAGTCTCCGGGGCCCGGTGGCATCGTCGGTGATGTGGCTCACAGCTGCAAGCGCTTCCAAAGTACACGGTCATGATGACTTTGAAAAGTCACACTACTGGCGGGTAATAGCTGCGGTCCAATCGGAGCTGGAAATCCTGAGGCGACGGGGTGTAGCCCCACTTCAGCGAGCTGACGGGGCTTAGCAAGGGATATTATCCATACGCTGGCGCAAAGGATGAATCAGAATTTTGGCTGGAAGCGTTTTCAATTTTGCCGGTTCGGCCTTACGATTACCGGCATGTCCGTTGACTCAGCACTCGCCGCCCCCGCCGAACTGGCCGGGGCCCTGACCGGCCCCCTGACGCCGGTGCACCCTGCAGATCATCTCCCCGGATGGTGGCGCTCCGCCGTCATCTACCAGGTGTACCCGCGCTCGTTCAGGGACTTGAACGGGGACGGCATCGGCGACCTCGCCGGCATCACCGCCGAACTGCCGAAGCTGGCGGATCTGGACATCGACGCCGTCTGGCTCTCCCCGTTCTACCGCTCCCCGCAGCGCGACGCCGGCTACGACGTCAGCGACTACTGCGACGTGGACCCCCTGTTCGGCACGCTGGCGGACTTCGACGCCATGATCGCCGAGGCCACGCGGCTGGGCCTGCGCATGATCGTGGACCTGGTCCCCAACCACTGCTCGGACCAGCACACCGCGTTTCAGGCCGCGCTCGCCGCGCCCGCCGGCAGCCCGGAACGGGACATGTTCATCTTCCGCGACGGCCGCGGCCAGTACGGCGAGGAGCCGCCGAACAACTGGGAGTCCCACTTCGGCGGCCCGGCCTGGACACGGATCGCCGAACCGGACGGCACCCCCGGCCAGTGGTACCTGCACCTCTTTGACACCTCCCAGCCGGACTTCAACTGGGACAACGACGCCGTGCACGAGGAATTCGAGCAGGTCCTGCGCTTCTGGCTGGACCGCGGCGTCTCGGGCTTCCGGGTGGACGTTGCCCACGCCCTAGTCAAGGCGCCGGGGCTGCCGGAATGGGGCGGCCGCGCCGACGGCAACAGCTGCGACGGCTACCCCGGCCATGACGCCCCGATGTTCGGCCAGCCCGCACTGCACGACATCTACCGCAAATGGCGGCGGATCCTCGCAGAATACGGCCCGGACCGCATCCTGTGCGCCGAGGCGAACGTGGATCCGCTCCCCCGCCTGGCCGACTGGGTCCGGCCGGATGAAATGCACCAGGCCTTCAACTTCCCGTACCTGCACGCCGGCCTGGACGTCCACCGCATGCGCGGGGTCATCACCGAGTCCCTGACCGCGCTCGACTCCGTCGGTGCCCCCAGCACCTGGGTGCTCTCCAACCACGACGTGGTCCGGCACGCCACCCGGTTCGGCTACGACGGCCATGCGCCGCGCGACGGCGACGGGATCGGCACCTTCGATCCCCAGCCGGACGAGGCCCTCGGCCGCTCGCGGGCCGCGGCCGCGTCCATGTTCATGCTGGGACTGCCCGGCGGCGCCTACCTCTACCAGGGCGAAGAGCTCGGACTGCCCGACGGGATCGATATCCCGGACAACCAGCGGCAGGACCCCACGTTCGGCCGCACCGGCGGCGAACGCCTGGGCCGCGACGGCTGCCGCGTGCCGCTGCCGTGGCGCGCCGCCGAACTCCACGCCGGGTTTGGCGACGGGGCGGCCCCCTGGCTCCCGCAGCCGGCGAGCTTCACGGAACTGGCGCGTGACGCCCAGGCCGCGTCGCCGTCGTCGCACCTTAACCTCTACCGGCGCATGCTGGCCGCCCGGCGCGAATTGGGACTGGGCCGGGGTTCACTCGCCTGGGCCGAGGACTGGTGCACGGACACCTGCCTCGCATACCTGAACGGCACCACCCTGGTGCTGCTCAATGCGGGACACGACGCCGTCGAACTCCCCGCCGGACGGATGCTGCTGCGCAGCTCCCAGGACTCCGCCGGGGACGGTCCTGAGTCATCTGATCCGGCCGGCCCGGGGCATCGGTTAGGCTCAGGGGAAACTGTTTGGCTGGAAATCTACATCGAGGACGCGGAGAGCTAACGAATGCCCGGCATCAAGGACGTCGCTGAGCGCGCTGGCCTCTCCATAGCCACCGTTTCGCGGGCCTTGAGCGGCAAGGGCAATGTCTCGGCCCGCAGCCGGGAACGCGCCCAAAGTGCCGCGGCCGAACTCGGCTTCGTCCTCTCGTACCACGCGTCCAGCCTGGCCTCCGGACGGAACCATAACGTGGGCGTTGTGGTTCCGTCCGTGCACCGCTGGTTCTTTTCCTCGGTCGTGGAGGGCGTCTCGGCGACCCTGCTGGACGCGGGCTATGACCTCACGCTCTACAACGTCAGCGAGGGGCAGGAACGCCGGCACAGCGTGCTCAACGACTTCCTGCTGCGCAAGCGTGTGGATGCGGTGATTGCCGTGTCGCTGGAGCTCAGCGAAGCCGAGATCCAGCAGCTGCTCGCGATCCACCGGCCCATCGTCGGGATCGGCGGTCCGCTGCCCGGCGCCTCCACCATCCGCATCGACGATTCGGGCATTGCCCGGTCCGCGGCCCGCCACCTGATCCAGCTCGGCCACAGCAAGATCGCCCACATGACCGGCGACGCCGCCTACGAGCAGGACTTCCGCCTGCCGGGCACCCGCCAGGCCGGTTTCAAGAAGGCCATGAACGACGCCGGGCTGGCGATCCGCCCGGAATGGCAGGTCTCCGCCGACTTCACCATCCAGGGCGCCTACGCCAGCGCCCGGCAATTGCTCGGCGGCTCCGTGGAGCGGCCCACAGCAGTCTTCGCGGCGTCCGATGAAATGGCTATCGGCACCATCCTTGCCGCCCGCGACTTCGGACTCCGGGTGCCTGACGACCTGTCCGTGATCGGCATCGACGGCCACGAACTCGGCGGCGTCTTTGGACTCACGACGATTGACCAGGACGCCCGCGGCCAGGGCGCGCTGGCAGTCCGCCGCCTGCTGGCCGGGCTCGACGGCGCCGGGGACACCGGGGCGGCCGACACCGAGTTCCCGACGCGCTTCGTGATCCGCTCCAGCACGGCCGTCCCACCCGTGGACACAGCGCCGCTCCACTAAGCGACGGGATGGTATTCAGGAGCCGGCAACCTTAGGCGCCGGCACCACCCATAAAACGCACGAAGCGGTCCAGGACACCCGGCCAGCCCGCGGCGTACTCCGCCCGAGTTGCGGCGGGGTCCTCGGCGCCTTCCCAGCCGGTGTGCACGAGGCGGAGTTCTGTACCGCCCTCCACGGCCCGGAACGCGACGCGCAGTTCCGTGGACCAGACGGCGGAGGAACCGGGGTGCCAGCTGGCATGGAAGGACAGCGGGGGCTGCCAGTCATCGATGGACCCCCAGATGGCGGTCCTGCCGTCGTCCGCGCTCTCCAGGATGAGGTTCTCCTCGAATTCCACATAGGACCCGGCACCGAAGACGCTGTGGTCCTGCAGCGGCCACCAGAGGTGCGTGTGTTCCGTGAATCCAACAAAGGCGCGCGCCACTGCCCCCGGCACAATGACGGTGTACACGACAGGGTCCAGCCCGTCTGCGGCGTCCGGCTCAGGTGTCTCGGCGGCCTCAGAGGCTGCGTGGCTGAAGAGGTTATCCATGGGCAACTACTCTACCCGCGGGCTGCCATTCCCCCATGTCCCCGCCGGCCGTGCGGGCAGCCGGGGTCCGGCGGCGGTTCGTGCGCGAACGGCCCGGCCACGCGCTGGACGGCTGGCCGCTGCCGGCCGATTGATTTCTTACTAGAGCGACAGCTCACGACACGCTAATGTGGGGGCACCCAAAGCAGAGGAGAGCCCCGTGGGCAAGGTGGTCATGTACAGCTCGGTGTCGGTGGACGGCTTCATCGCGGACGAGAACGACCAGCCCGGACCGCTGTTCGACTGGTTGTCCAGCGGTGACGTCCCGTTGGACGAGAGCGGCGAGTTGAAGGTGTCGCAGACGTCCTACGACTACACCCGGCCGTACTGGGACCAGATCGGGGCTACAATCGTCGGCCGCCACGTCTTCGACCTGACGGACGGCTGGGACGGGAAGCCTCCGAGCGGGATCGACCACGTGGTCGTCGTGACGCACCGGTTGGAGCCCGAGGGCTGGGACCCCGAGGCGCCGTTTCACTTCGTCGACGGCGTCGAGGCAGCCATGGCCAAGGCGCAAGAGCTTGCGGGTGACCGCATCGTCGAGGTCGCCGCTGGTGACGTCGGTGGCCAGATGCTTGCCGCGGGCCTGGTCGACGAGGTGCGCATGGACGTCGCACCCGTAGTGTTCGGGTCCGGCAAGCGCTACTTCGGGTCGGTCCACGCACAGCACCTGTTGGAGGATCCCGACGTGGTGATTCAGGGCAACCGGGT